>DUNS01000256.1 GCA_012839235.1 Clostridiales bacterium | reverse complement strand
TACATTCCTTTAATTTTATACTAATTACTCTAAGTAATGCGCGAAATATATCTGTTTAAAGTTCCTGAAACCTTTGATTCTAAAGCATTCAATGCACCCATCACTATTATGACACGTTCCCCTGTAGCACTTATCAAGAGCGCCTTATCCTTTTTTTGTTTCCTTAATGCATCTAGTCTGCGCACCGCTTCTTTTTGCATAACATTAGGAATAAGTTTATGTTGTTTAAGTCTAACAATCTTATGTTTACGGTTTTTGATACGTTTCTCTTCATATAACACTGAATAATTCTTTATCCATTCTGGTGTTAAGCTTTCTGCTTCTATCCACATCGCATCAAATTCACTGATAGTTTCACGAAGTAGCTTACCATTTTCTAAAGTAGTTATTTTCAAATTCCACTCTTTACTTTTTTTAAGAGCAGTTTGGGTAATATTGGAGCTTCCCACTACTAAAGTATAGCCTGCGGGTTTCTTAAATAGATATCCCTTTGTATGGAAGTTTTCTTTTGTAAATACTCGAACCTCCAAATTATTATATTCAAGTAATTTCATAAGGGCTTTGGGTTCATTAAAATGCAAATAATCTGTGGTTAAAATCTTTCCTTTAATACCTTTATCTCTTAGCTCTCTAAGGGTCTCAAGAAGCGCAGTTATACCACTCATATTTATAAATGCAACCGAAACAATGAATGATTCACACTCATTAAATTCCTTTACTAGGCTGCTTAAAACAGCACTACCTTTAGTATTATCGTTATAAAGTAATTTAGGTCTAAGGTCTTCATTAGATTCCAGGTCACAATTAATCAAGCTCGTTTTCGCTGATGAAATAATATTCTCCGCAAACTCTCCCACCAATATTCCCCCTGTTCCACATAGATATTAATTAATATATCTTCCGCTCCTCTAAGCCACAACCGATCTAAACTTATTATACAACCTCGCTATGTCATCCTTCCGTTTCATAAAGGCGTCTACAACCCTTGGATCAAAGTGTTTTCCACTACCTTCTTGAATTATAGAGAATGCCTTCTCCAAAGTATATGCTTCCTTATATGGTCGCCTGCTAGTCAAAGCGTCAAATACATCTGCTACGGCAACAATTCTAGCACATAAGGGAATCTCTTCACCCTTCTTACCCTCAGGGTATCCGCTTCCATCCCATTTTTCATGGTGGTTTTGAGCAATCTTAATTCCCATTCTGAATAAGCTCTTTCCATGCTTAGCAATATTACGCTCAGCACTCCTTAGAACCTGTGCACCGAACATAGCATGCTGCTTCATTTCATTAAATTCATCCTTAGTCAGCCTTCCTGGTTTTAGTAATATTTCATCCCTAATCCCCACCTTACCTATGTCATGAAGTGGGCTAAAGCGCTCGATATTTTCAATATATTCAAGGGTAACCTTGTCCTCAAAGATCGGATCTTCATGGAGAGCTTCGGCTATAAGCCTAGAGTATAATTTCATTCGTTCTAGGTGCTCACCAGTGTCCTCATCCCTTGCCTCAGCAAGATTTGCCAGTGCAAGAATACTACTATAAATAACTCCATCGATATAAATATTCTGATGAAAGCTGATTGCAATACTATTAGCAAGTGTTTCTAAAACATTAATATGCTCCTTTTTATACACATCCTTACTTGTACTGGAGAAAAATATTATTCCTATTGGTTTACCAGACAATGTAAGGGGAAGGGTTATAGAAGCCCTTATTCCTGCATTTAATATTATCTTGTTATAGGATTTTCCTGCTTTATTAGAATTGTATTTTTCTAAATCATTTATAATTCTTGGTTTACTATTATGAAGCAGCTTCCCTAAACTAGTTTCATTAATAGACCAGGACTTACCAATCATTTTCTCTGGTAATCCATCTACAGTACCATCAGATACACCATAGTAAGCCCTAAGAGTTTTCTTCTCATCATCAAAAAGTGCAATACCAATATAGTTATATGGAATTAAGCTAGAAAATGTTTTATTAATAAAGTCTAAGGTCTCTATAAAAGAATCATTATTGTTAATATTCTCTATCAAAGACTTAAGGTCGTTAAATTTAAGAAACATATCGTTAATTTCTTGAACAACAGGAGTAACCTTCTTTGTTGTTGGAAAGTTAGTGATCCCATAAGGTGTTGTGATCCCCAGTTGAGCTATACCCTGGTACAAATGATTAAAGGGAAGTATGATATAGCGCATAAGTTGAAATAAGGAAATAATCATTACTATAATCACTATAGCAATAGCAATATATACTTTGATTTCTAGTTTATAAGCACTTGCAATGGAATCAGCTAATATAATAGAAAGTATTCCATCACTGTATTCAAGCAACTTCATATTACTTTCATTAATATAATTTAAAGCATTAGCAACTCTATAATCGATTTTATCTGCTCGAATTATAGTACTAATCCCATCTGAAAATCCATTCCAAGTCTTATTCATATCATCTAATAAATCCGATGCATCCACAACAGAATCTGCAATATATATATTTGGCTATCATCCACTTGCAGATAACCTATATTCATAGCATCAAGAATTAATGAAAATTCTTTCTTAGATGACTGCATACTCTTTTTTAATGTTTCAATACTTTCTTTTATCTCTTCCCTGTTTTCATCGGTCTGATACTTTTCTAGGGAATACATTAGTCCATAAATGCGATTAGCATCTTTGCTCATCAACTGAGTATACATTCTTTGTTTTCCAAAAATGTTAATAATCTGTTTATCTTCATATTCTTTCTTACTGGACTGATTTTGTATATATATAAAGAGCAATAAAGCTGCAAATATTGCAATTATAACTACATAAATAATCCTTTTTATTGGGCTTAAGATTGAAGTAGTCTTCATCTTCATGTACGTATCCTCCATGAATGTACATATAATAAGTCTGCATGTTAGTTAGACAAATGTTATATATTATCTATCCCATTTATCGCAGAGAGAGTTTATGGCATCTGTAAATTTAGAAAGATCCTTGTTGGCTCCACCTTCATTACGTTTAATAACAGCCATCAACCTTCTACCTGCATTAAGGAGACGTTCATATACTGAACTAGCTCTTTCAACTTTCTTTTTGATAACTGGAATAGGCTGACCCTGAATCATTACCTCATTGGTCATCAAGTCATAAACCGTTCCACTATAAGGAGCTACAGCATTGTATCCCAGTTCATTAACAAGATGATCCTTAAATCCCTCACTAACCTCATCTTCCCCGTGAACTACAAACACTCTGTCCGGTTTCTTTTCATAGCTTCCAATCCATTTTAATAATCCATCTCTATCAGCATGTCCACTTACGCCTGATAAGCGTCGAATCCGTGCATTAACCTGAATCAGCTCGCCAAATAGCTTCACCTCTGAGGCTCCATCAAGTATAATCCTGCCGAGGGTTCCAACTGATTGATGTCCAACAAATAGAATTGTACTTTCACTTCTCCAGAGATTATGTTTTAAATGATGTCTAATTCGTCCAGCCTCACACATACCAGAAGCCGATATAATAATCTTGGGCTCCTCATCAAAATTAATAGCTTTAGACTCATCAGCCGTTATAGTTGCCTTAAGCCCCGAAAACAGAAGCGGATTCTTTCCTCTTTTAACAAGCTCCATAGCCTCTTGATCAAAATATCCTGTCATATTCTCATGGAATATCTGAGTAGATTTAATGGCCATAGGGCTATCTACATATACCTTAAAATTCCCATGTCCTTTAATAAGTCCCTGGCTCTTTATTTTCCTAATGTAATATAGTAAAACCTGTGTCCTACCAACAGCAAATGAAGGTATTACAACATTACCACCACGATCAAAGGTAGCTTGAATGATATCTGTCAGTTCTTTAATGTAGTCCGGTCTTTCTCCATGGTTTCTATCCCCATAGGTTGATTCCATAACTACATAATCAGCTTCTTTAATATATTGGGGATCATTGATAAGAGGTTGATTGATGTTGCCAATATCACCTGAAAATACTATCTTTTTAGTAACTCCATCCTCTGTTACCCATACTTCAATGCTGGCTGACCCAAGTAGATGTCCACCATCAACAAAGCGAACCTCAATTCCATCGAACAATTGAAATCTCTCATTATACTCATGGGAAACAAACCTAGTTAAAGTTTTAAGTGTATCTTCCATATCGTAAACTGGTTCATAATATTTGTTACCAGATCTTCTATTCTTACGATTCTTCCATTCCGCCTCAGACACCTGTATATGAGCACTATCTCGAAGCATAATATCGCAAAGAGCTACTGTTGCACTAGTTGCATGAATGTTACCTTTATAACCCTGTTTAGTTAGTAAGGGAAGATTACCCGAATGATCCATATGAGCATGGGTAAGTAAAACTCCATCTATCTCACCAGCCATAACCGGAAGTTTCTGATTTTCAAATGCATCCTGTCCCTGTTCCATACCACAATCAATTAGTATGTGTTTTCCACAAGCTTCTAGATAAAAGCAGCTTCCAGTAACCTCATGTGTTGCACCTAGAAATGTTAGCTTCATAAACTCCTCCTTTTGGCAAGTGTCTTAAATAATATATAAGATTCTACACTTTCTTTTAGGTAAAGTCAAACAGTAGATAGGAGTCAATTATCAATTATTTTTTTAAGTCTGCCAGGAATATTCAATTTTTTTAAAGCTTTTTTATTGCGATTGCAGATTTAATATGTTATTATTTTACTTGTGTATACACTAATAATTACCATGCTTGTGAAAGTCAACTTATCTATTTATTTAATCTAATCTATCTGTAACTTCTACGTCTACCTATACATACCTAAATAATTTTGAAAAACTACACCGAAAAGGAGTGATAATTATAGATACATTATTTTTTACTGTCATAAACAGAGGTAAAGCCGACTCTGTACTACGTAAGGCAAAAGAATGTGGGGCAACAAGTGGAACCATCTTTTTAGGGGAAGGCACAGTTCAATCTAGATTCCTAGAGTTAATCGGCCTTACAGAGATACATAAGGAAATACTTATGATATCAGCCACTAATGAACTAAGTGATAAACTTCATGAGACTATTGGTGAAGCTTTTCAATTCCATAAAAAAAACAAAGGTATAGCATTTAGTGTACCCTTTATGCAGTGGGAATTGCATGATGATTCCGAAGAGGAAGAAGCCAATCTATCTGACGTTACCACACCATATTGCTGCATTATTACAATAGTGGATAAGGGGCGAAGCAAGGATTGCATTGCATCTGCCAGAGCCGCTGGCGCAAGAGGAGGAACATTAATTCATGGACATGGAGCCGGAGTACCGACGGATTATTATTTCCCATTGGTTATTGAACCTCAAAAAGATACTGTTATGATTGTTACTACAACGGATAAGGCCCCATCAATCAGAGAAAGAATTTTTCATGATTTGGAGCTAGACAAGCCCGGTAATGGTATAGTCTTTACTCTTCCTGTTACCAAGACAAGTGGCCTTTATGAAAACAGAACTGAGGAACGTAAGGGGGTAACAGCATGAGTTTATTATATGAAAAGCTTAAGGAAGTTGCCAAAACCTTGTTACCCGTTTTTATTCTTGTTTTAATTATCTGCTTTACTATAGTTGATGTAAATTCTGATTTGATATTAAGATTTATTGTAGGAAGTGTTCTTCTTTTAATAGGTTTAACCATCTTCTTATGGGGAGTAGATCTATCAATGAATCCTATAGGCGAACATATGTCTAGAGAGGTTGCAACATCCAGATCCCTTAATAAAATTGCTATTTTAAGCTTCCTATTAGGATTTTTAGTAACTGTTGCAGAACCAGATTTACTTATTCTGGGTAATCAGATTGAAGGTGCTTCAGGAGGAGATCTTGTTTCACAATTAATTGTTTACATGGTTTCCATCGGTGTAGGAGTTATGATATCATTAGGAGTTTTTAGACTACTTAAGGATAAACCTCTTAACATATTTATGGCGATAACCTATGGAGTTATATTTGTATTAGCATTACTAGTATCTGAGGAGTTTCTGGCTATATCATTTGACGCTTCTGGTGCAACAACAGGAGCTTTGACTACTCCTTTCGTTCTTGCATTATCACTAGGACTTTCTAATGTTAAAGGTGGTAAGAAATCAGAAGAGAACTCCTTTGGACTTGTTGGTATTATGAGTTCTGGACCAATACTGGCTGTAATGCTACTATCCATCATATCAGGACAGAAAAACATTCAGGGTGATGTAGGCGAGTATGTTTTTGCAGAAGGTGTTATAAGACCTATACTAAATGTAGTCCCTCACATATTTATAGAATCCCTTATGGCCCTCTTACCCTTAGTCTTACTATTTTTCATCTACAATTTTGGTAAGTTCAAATTACCTAAGGGTGAAATATGGGGAATAATAAAAGGTTTAATTCTTACTTTATTAGGTCTTGTTATATTCCTAACAGCTGTTAATTCAGGATTTATGGATATGGGAAGAGTTCTAGGTATGGAACTTGCTAAAATCAATAATTGGTTACTTATTGGAACAGGCTTTGTTTTGGGACTAATAGTTGTTCTGGTAGAGCCAGCTGTCCACGTATTAGGAGAACAGATAGAAGAAGTAAGCGGTGGTCATATACCTCTTAAACTTATTAGACTAACTCTTTCTTTAGGTGTAGGTATCGCTATTGCCTTTTCAATGGTTAGAATTATTGTTCCTGAGGTAAAGCTATGGTACTTTCTATTACCAGGCTTCCTAATAGCTATTATCCTTTCCTTTAAATCTGATCCTGTCTTTGTAGGTATAGCATATGATGCTGGTGGCGTTGCTTCTGGACCAATGACAGCTACCTTTATTCTTGCTTTTGCCCAGGGGGCAGCTAGCCAGATAGAAACTGCCAATGTTCTTGTAGATGGCTTCGGTATAATAGCAATGGTTGCCATGGCACCTGTCTTTTCCCTTATGATCCTTGGTACTGCTTTCCAGAGGAAGAAAGTATCATCAGTTCCTGAAGACGAAAAGATTGTAATTACACCATCTAAGATTAAAGAGAGCAGCTTATACCATAGCTGTATCCTAGCAGTGGTCAATAGAGGATATGCTGATAGAGTAGTTGATGTAGCCAGAGAGGCTGGAGCTACTGGCGCCACTATAATACATGGTAGAGGAACAGACAAGCATACTAAAGTTGTCCTACCAATCCTTAACATAGAATTACTACCTGAGAAAGAGATTATTTGTCTAATTACTGGAGCCAATATTAGTGGTAATATAGCAGATAACCTCTTAAGAGATCACAAGCTTGAACAAGATGGTGAGGTATCAGTTTATATATCTCCTACTATCGCCATGGTTAAGGATCTCTCAGTAGATGAGGAATCACAAGATAAAGATGATGAACAAGTATCTAGCAAAGCCCTTGTTGAAGAATAAATAATATCTATTTACATTAATAAAGATGTACCGATACTTCCAGAATAATGGGAGTATTGGTACATCTTTATTAATTTCTATTCACCTAATTCATATAGTTTATTATAATCAAGTATCTCTATGGAACCCCTACTTATGGCAACCATTCCTTCCTCCTGGAAGTACTTCAGCATTCTAGTAACTACTTCTCTAGCCGTACCAAGATCATTGGCTATCTTTTCGTGAGTTATCTTAATAACCTTATGACCTTCAATGTTCTCTCTTTCTAGAAGGAAGTTGGCTAGCCGCTTATCAAAACTTGAGAAAAGAGCCTGCTCCATAATCCACATAACATCAGAAAAGCGAGAAGCCATTATATCGTTAGTGAAGGTTTGAACAGCTATTGATTCTGCTGAAAGCTTTCTAAATATTGCAGTTGGAATCAGATAAGCTTTAGTAGGTTTTTCTACCTCAATAAATACATCAAAAGTAATACTCTTTAATATACATGATGCCGTAAATAAGCAGACATCCCTCTCAAACAGTCGATACAGACTTATCTCCCTTCCTGTTTCTGATATTATATATGCTCTTACCTGTCCCTCAAGAATCAAGAATAATCCAGCGCAATTATCCGAACTTCCTCTCATGGTTTCCCCTTTATTAAATTCTTTAATCACCGTTGACTCTTCTATAAGTTTTTTTTGCAAATCCGTTAAATCCTTCCAGAAGCTTAAAGTCTCCCCTAGATAATTAATATCCTTCTTACTAAGCATCTAACTCCTCCAATTCTGCACATTGTTGTTACTTATCCTTTATTATATATTAAATCTATTGTTCCTGCCTCGTCAATAGAATAAAACAATACTTATTATATAAAAGAGCCCACGACAAAAGCAGACAAAGGCTATAACCCTATGTCTGCTTCTTCATTTCTTATATTTATCAAGTTTCACTAAAGCTAAACCTCAAGCATCCTAACAATATCCTGCTTAGGTCTTACACCAACAGCTGTTGCAGAAACCTTACCATCCTTAATCACCATTAAGGTCGGTATGCTCATAACACGAAATTGGGATGCAAGCTCTGTTTCTTCATCCACATTAATCTTTCCAACCTTAGCGCTTCCCTTCATTTCTTCCGATATTTCCTCAACAGTAGGAGCTACCATACGACAGGGTCCGCACCATGATGCCCAAAAATCTAATAAAACAGGTTCCTTAGAATTAAGTACTTCTTTATCAAAATTATCCCTCGTTATTTTAACTGTTGCCATAATAATTCCTCCTATCATTTTCATTACGAATATAGTTATATACCTTTGTTTCAAGTATTAAGATTATCATATCTCTTTTATAACTGACTTCACTTTACCACATAAGAATTACGGCTTCTGTGATTACATCACAATAATTACATATCACCTTGACAAAGACATATAGTAAATCTATGATTAATTTTATAAGTATTGAATACCCTATGGCATATTAAAACTTTTGTTGATAAAAGGGAGGCTATGCATATGAATGGTAAAATTGTCATTATTGGTGGCGGGGTTGCCGCAGTTAATGCTATTAAAGGAATTCGAGAACACGATAAAACTTCAAGTATCCATTTAGTCCAGAACGAAAGTTTCTATCCTTATTACAGACTACGTTTGACAAAAAGCATCTTTGACAAGGTTAATATAGACACCCTAATTCTACAAAATAAAGAATGGTACGGGGATAACCATGTAACACTTTATCTTGGTAGGGAAGCTGTCTCTATAGATACTAAAGCACAAGAGGTCACCCTGGATAATGGGGTTAAGCTGGACTACACCTCTCTACTATTAGCCAATGGAGCAAGTAACTTTGTTCCAACTATTGAGGGAATTCATAAGGAAAATGTTTATAGCATTAGATATCTAACAGATATTGTTGATATTAGAAGTCATGCTTCTGATAAAAATTCAGTTTTATGCATCGGTGGAGGAGTTCAAAACTTAGAAGCCGCTTGGGCAATGTGTTCCCAAGGAAAAAAGGTGACCATAGCGGAATTTATGGATAGATTAATGCCCAGACAATTAGATGTAAAAGGATCTGAGCTTCTTAAGAAAGCTGTAGAGGATTGTGGTGCCAATATACTGCTAGGAACAGAAATCACCAAATTAAGGGGTGATGATAAGGTAAGTGGGGCTCAGACAAAGGATGGACAGCATGTAGAATGTGATATGGTCATATATTCTGTGGGTGTTCGCGCCAATATAGGCCTCTATAAAGATACTCCCATCAAAGTTAATCGGGGAGTTATTGTTGACGATCATATGAGAACTAGTGAGGCTAATATCTATGCAGCTGGGGATGTTGCTGAATTCGGTAAATACAGCGGGCTCTGGACCATAGCCATGGGACAAGGAAGGATTGCAGGACAAAATATAGGGGGCAGTGATGTTTCATTTACCGGTGTTGTTCCCGTAACTAATATGAATGCTTTTAATCTATCAGTCTTCTCCATAGGGGATATAGATGAGAATAGCTTCACCCATACCCTTGTTGAAAGCTCTGAAGAAGAGAAAACCTATAAACGTATCTTTATTAAAGATAATATAATCGTCGGAGCTATAATTATTGGGGAAAGCAAAGATAGTAATATTATTAAGAAATTTATAGATAAGCAGACTCTTTTTAAGGATATCGACTTTTCTAATATTAGTGTAGAAGAATTTATCACTCACTTAAGGAGCATTAAGTAAGCGAAGTCCTCTACTCCAGACGACTTCGCATTTTGCCCCATATATTTACCTGAAAATAATCATATGTCTTATCAAGAACAAACAGTAGAGCCTGGCCTCCTATAATTAACATTATTGTGAGGCCAGTATTTATTGTCCCCTGATAAATAAGCTTAGGCATGAAGATAATAATTGGTATATAAATCAAATTAAATATTACATATTTTAGTACCCAATATATCACAATAGGGTTTTTCTTCTTGGCTCTGTCAATCATAGTCCATGCAAATTCTCTGCCTACAATATACAATCCCATAGCACCATATGTAATCATATACAGCTTGTTTGGCGCCAGAAGAAGGCCTAGTATAATACTTGCAATATAGAATCCGATACCTAAACTCATTCCATATTCACGAAGGGCTATGCCTACACAAAATGAAGCTGCTCCTATAAGAAATAAGGTGTTAAACTCAAAAACACCGCTTAGAATAATTAGTATTAGGGTTATAGATAACAAAAGTCCGAGAAATGCCATCTTTTTACCTTTTAGCAACATGGAATTAAATCTCCTCCCATACACTCGCAACAGGTATCAGCACACCATAAATCACAGCACAAATCATCCAT
The DNA here is from genome assembly GCA_012839235.1 of Clostridiales bacterium. GTDB lineage: Bacteria > Bacillota > Clostridia > Lachnospirales > Lachnospiraceae > Mobilitalea. Next base: position 7,053 of record DUNS01000256.1, on the reverse strand, counting down.
GCCATATCCAGAGCCACTATTGACACTACTCCCTTGATACCTCCTCGTTCTCCACTGTAATTGGTTAACAAGGTTTGCATAATCAGGATTTCCTGGTTCCATCATATAAGCCCTCTGGGCATGATCCATAGCCTCAATATTATTACCAATTCCCACATTAGCAATAGCACTATAATAATACCATCTGGCTGTACGATTATTAATACTTCGTAGAACATTTAAAGCTTCTATATAATGACGGCTATTAATATAATTGGCCACTGCTTGCATCCTTACATCTTCTTCACCTGAGCCACTGGAATAATTACTTGATTGACTAGATGATGTATTCCAGCTGCTATAACCACCCTCTCTTTGTTTCATAATCATGTCATAGGCTTCTTGAACCTCTTTAAATTTCTCCTCAGCCAAATCAGATAAGGGATTATCTACATAGGAATCCGGATGATATTTTCTACTTAACTCTCTATATGCTCTTTTTACTTCATCGTTGGATGCACTAGGTGAAACCCCTAGTACACTATATGGATCATTTATCATATTATTGTCCCTTCTTAGTGCCTTTCTCTTTTTGTTTATTCAGATATTTTGACCAAACCCCCTCATATAGGATATTTCTTAATATCTCTACATCTATAAGGCAAGGTAACATTTCAAATTCAGCAGTACACTCAGCTAATAATAAGGTCATCATAGCCTTAACCTTAGAGTCAAAATTCTTATCCCTACTCATCCTGGCTAAAGGATTGTACTGTTTCTTCTTTATATCTTCCTCCAAATCATCATAGGCGTCCATAATATAGATGAACTTTCCTAGATAAAAGCCAACTTTCCTTAAGCCTTCTCCCCAGAGATCTTCTTTATAGTCAAATACTTCTGCCATCATTTCCCCAAAGCATCTAGAAACCACATCAATATTAACTTCATTGCTTTCCTCACAATCTCTAAGAGCCTTTAGCCCTTTCTCTATGGCCTTGCACTGTCTAGGATATTCTTTCCTAATTCTCTTATAGTATCCTTTTAATAGGGTTGAACCAGTTAGGCCAATGATACTCTTCTCATCCTGCCAGTCGTCTAGAAGATGATAATAAGTAAGAGCAATATTCATATCCGCTACATATTCACTTATACTATTTTGTAGCATAGGATGCTTTTTAGTAGGATGAGCTATACATCGGTGTCTAGAAAGCCTCACTGGGTCTTCATAAAGTGATGTAAGCAAAATAACAAGAAAAGTCATGTCATAGGATAAGGTTACCTGGCCTAAGGGACTATACTTCTCCTTTAGGGTCCTACATAAACCACAATAATATGCTTTATATTTATCGTATTGCTTCATCTTCAATTCTGGTTTATAGATGTTCACATATCCAAACATACTGTATTACCCACTACCTTTCTTGAATTAATTATATGGCGACGGAAAACTCCCTACCTTACTTGGATTAATCTGCTTTACAAAGAGTATAGCATATTTTACTTTTAAAATAACATAGCTATTAATTGTTTACTCATTTTTAAGAACTTCTTAATATATACTACTTTCCCTTTTTTCTATGATGATTTCAATTGTTTCTTACCCTTGAAATATTTCCATTTTTTGTATAAACTTAACTATAGCTTCAGTTAGTTACACTTTTGAAGATTAGGGGGAAGCATGGCTAGGATTACTTTTAATAATTTTAAGTTAAGAAACAAGCTTCTATTAATATATTTCTTCTGTGTTTTCATTCCTATCATAGCTACTGATGCAGTAATCTTGCTAACAGTTAACAAAAGCTATGAAAATGAGAAAAGGAAAGAACTATCATATGTAATAGAGCGTGTTGAATATAACCTTTCTGAAATCGTAGAAGGGTGTATTCTATTTACTAACAATCTTTATAACGATCAATTGCTTAATGATTTTTTAAATACTAAATACGAAGATAATATAGACTACTATAGTGCATATATCCATTTACTTAGAAATAATAATCTAAGCTATAACTACAATAACGGTGTTTTACAGAAAATAGAGGTTTTTGCAAATAATGATTCCATCTTAAATGGGGGTAAAATATCAACAATTGATTTGGTTAGAGAAACCAATTGGTATAAAGCATATAAAGAAAGCGAAGAAGATATATTACTATATATATACTACGATAGCGAAAAAAGACTTCTTGCAGGAAGCGGTCCTAGTAGAACTGTAAGTATTATAAGACGATTGAATAATTTTGGCAGTAATGAGGTTGAGAAAGTTTTAAAAATCAATATAGACTATAATCTGATGTTACAGGATGTATTAAATGAAAAAATAGATGCCAATATTTATGTGAGAAATGAGGATTTCATCCTCTTTTCAAACCTACCAAATCGAAATAGCATGAAGGAATTTACACCTGCTTCCATCTTTGAAGCCGAGGATGCTACCCTATCTTCTACCTTTACTATTGGAAAACAGCAGTGGGAGATTCTTATCATGTCAGAAGAGACTCCTCTTTGGACAGTAATTTTCGAAAATAAAGGACTTATCCCTCTGATAATATGGAATATTACAATTCCCTCTATCCTTATATATTTTGTTGGTAAATCCATAACAAAACGTTTATCAATTATAGCTACATATATGGACAAGGTGAAGGTTGAACGTTTCGAAGTAATTGAAGAGGGTTCAAAGGATGAGGATGAAATCGGAGGACTAATCCGCAGTTATAACCTGATGGTCCTTAAGATACGTAATCTAATTGAAGTAGTTTTCAAGGGCAAGGAAGAAAAACAAGCTCTTGAGCTATCTAAAAAACAGGCCGAATTAAAAGCCGTGCAGAATCAGGTTAATCCTCATTTCCTATTCAATACCTTAGAAACAATTCGAATGCGAAGTCTTCTTAAAAACGAAAATGAAACAGGGGACATAATTGGAGAGCTTGCTCAATTATTCAGAATCAGTATGGACTGGGGATCAGATTACATAACAATTGAAAAAGAAATAAGTTTTGTCCAAAAATATATTAATATCCAGAAATATCGTTATGGAGATAAAATCAAATATTATTATTATATTATGGAGGGCTGCGGTGAATACATTGTACCAAAACTAGCCCTCGGTACCTTTATTGAAAATGCTTTCATTCATGGTATAGAAAGCTCTGATAAAGATGGGATTATATCATTAAACATTACGAAAAATAAAGAATCCTTAATCATTGAAATATCAGATAACGGGAAAGGTATTCCACCTGATAAGCTGAATGAGCTTGAGTATATGATTAAAAACGCTGACAGTAAGATGTTGTTTGAGGCAAAAAGTACTGGCATGTTAAATGCATTCTTAAGGCTCAAAATGTTTTGTAAGGGTAATATTGTACTTGAAATTGATAGTGAACCTGAGAAGGGAACAGATATTATAATTCGAATTCCTTTAATATATGTAACTGATAACAACATGTAACATGCTCTTAGAATGAAGTGATACCATGGGGGTGTTTTTTTGATTAAAGTTATGATAGTGGATGATGAACCATTTATCAGGCAGGGACTAAAAATTTTAATTGATTGGGAGCAATATGGATTTTTGATCTCTGGAGAAGCTGGAACCGGGATGGAAGCTATCGAATTAATGGAGAGGGAGGATTTTGATCTATTAATAACTGATATAAAGATGCCCAAGATGAGTGGTATTGAGTTAATTGAATATACATACAACAACATTTCGAAGAATATTCGTTTTATCATACTTAGTGGCTTTTATGAGTTTGAATATACTAAAAAAGCCATTAAATATGATGTTTCTGATTATGTTCTAAAACCTGTTCAAAGAGAGGATTTAATCAGAGCCTTAGAGGATTATAAGGAGCAATATAAAAAGCGGATGAAAGAACAAAATATGGTGGAGTTTTCAGAGAAAATAGTCTTTGACAGAAACCTTTCTATCTTGCTTAAAGGCAAATATGATAAGGAAGCTTATGATTACGTAGTAAATCATCTAACTGATAGCAAAGACATCCGATACATCAATATGGATTTTGATCACTCTCTAGAACCTTTTACAGAATTATGCGATAAAGCTAAGAGGAAGGCTCAGGGTACCCTATATAATTCCCTTAAGGATTACCTAAAAAACTATTGGTATCACTCATATATAGATATAAATAATAGTGATAATGATTATTCTGTGGGGTTCATATATGCAAGAAATCTTGCTAAACTAACTGGACTAGATGAAAAAAATTATATATATAATCTTTACCGTGCTTTAAGTAGTCAAGTCCCCTATAAGTTTGTAATGTACATTGGTCAAAAAGTTGATGACATACAAAACTTATCAGAATCCTATAAATCTGCAATAATCGCAAAGAGTTTTCAGGTTTTTTCCGAAGGGAAGGACATCTCATACTATGATGAAATCAAGAGCCTAATCAACACTGAAAAGACCCCAGTGGACAAGGAAATTATGGACGATTTAATACGGGCAATTGAGGAAAACAATTCAAAAGCTATTGATATAAAAATTAAGGCTATATTTGAACACTTTAAAGAACTAGTAGCGTCTCCAGACATAATTAATATTAACCTTAACTATCTTAGATTTAACCTGATTAATATTGCCAAAGAGCTTGACCCGAACTTTGATCAAGGAGAGGTCTATGAAATAATTACTCAAGGAAGCTATAATGAATTAACCGTAATGGGTAGTATTAATCACTTTAGAAAATTTGCTCATGAATTCTCCAACTATCTTAACCAACAAAGAAAGTACTCCTTTGGCGGTGTGCTTTCTGATGTGGAGAAAGAGATAACCGAACATTATATGAACAACTTAAGCTTAAAATCCCTTGGGGAAAAGTATTATATTAATAGTGCCTACTTGGGGCGAATTTTTAAAAAACAATATGGGATTCCATTTAAGGATTATCTTAATAATTATAGAATTGAAAGAGCAACTGACCTACTTTTACGCACTAATGATAAAATATATACTGTGGCCAATGCAGTAGGTTTTAATAATACCGATTATTTTATAAATAAATTCGTACAATCAAAAGGGGTTACCCCCCTGCAATATAGAAAACAGGTATCCAAAGGGAATCTGGAATAACTTGTCACCTTATTGGTCTTTTTGTGCAATATAACCCAATTATATAAGTTGTATCTATACAGATATAATTATTTGTATTTTCACTATACTTATTCCATTGATGTTATTGTACATAGTTGATATATTAATATTAGCTTATGTATGGTAAAAGTGCATAATGCTAATAAAAGATGGGAGGAATAGTATGAAAAAATCAAAAACACCGGTTGCAGCTTTAATTGCTTTAACAATGTTGGTATCCATTATGGTCGGTTGTAGCAAGGATACCAAAGAACCAAAGGACACTCAAACCAATACTGCCACCGACACGAATGATATCATAGACAATACTTCCAATACTACTAATGACAAGGACATTCAAGAAGAAAAAATGTTTACTATGTTTAATGCAGTTCCTGGAACAGAAGTTCCAGATGACAATCGAATTTTAAGAAAACTAGCTGAGCTTACTGGAGCTTGGGCAAAGGTAACCTGGTTAACTGGTCAATCAGCGGACGAAAGAATCGGCGTTATGATTGCTGGTGGGGATTATCCTGATTTTATTACAGGTGCAACAGGTACACCTGCATTAATCGATGCCGGTGCTTTAATTGCTATTGATGAATATTGGGATGCTTACCCTAATATAAAAAACTATCTATCAGAAGAGGATTGGAACAGAGTTAGAGAAGAGGATGGACACATCTATCTAATACCTCAATTTGGAATTATCCAAGGCAAAGATATGGCTACATATCACTGGGATGAAGCATTCTGGATTCAAAAGGATGTTCTTATCTGGGATAATTTCCCTAAGATTAGAACTTTGGATCAGTACTTTGATTTAATTGCTAGATACAAAGAAGCACATCCTACAACAGAAGACGGTCAAGAAACAGTAGGTTTCTCCATGAGTAGTGAAGATTGGAGATACTTTGGTGTTGAGAACCCTCCACTCTTCCTTTCTGGCTATCCTAATGATGGTGCTTGTATAGTAGATCCAGAGACAGAAACTGCAATTGACTATAACACCATTCCTGAAGCCAAAACATATTATCAGAGAGTTAATAAAGCATTTAACGATGGTTTAGTTCACCCTGAAACATTTACCATGTCATATGATCAATATATATCATTATTGTCAACTGGTAGAGTACTAGGTACCATTGACCAGCTTTGGAACTTTAACACAGCTAATGAAGCTCTTGTAACTCAAGGCAAAATCGGAAAAACCTATGTTCCTCTACCTATTACCTTTGATGAAAGTATTAAAGATAGATGGCATAGTCCTTCCGCATTGGATGTATCCAATGGCTTAAGCGTTACGGTCAGCTGTAAAGATATTGAAGGTGCCCTACAGTTCATTGATGATCTTCTTTCACCGGAAGCAATGATTCTTAGAGCTTGGGGTGAAGAAGGTGTGGATTATTTTGTTGACAATGATGGGGTTTTCTATAGAAACGCTGAGCAAAGAGCCAACTATGATAATCAAGACTGGATAGCTGAGAATTTTGTTAACCAAGTATATGCATACTTTCCTCATTTTGAAGGGCTTTTAGCAGATGGAATCAACGCTCAGGATCCTAAGAACCAACCTAATGAATTCTACGACTCCTTGTATCCAGTTGAAAAGGTATTACTTGATGGCTATGGGTACAAAACCTTCTTAGATTTCTTAAGCTCCGATGAACCAAACGAACCATGGTATCCTATGTGGTCATATACCAATACATGGACCAATGAGACTGCCTACGGTTTGGCAAAGTCTAAGATTACTGAGCTTAAACACGAATGGCTACCTAAAGCTATGATGGCTCCAGCTGATAAGTTTGATGATATCTGGGATGAATACCAAGAAATTTATAGAACTGAAGTTGATATTGATGCTTATCTAGATGAATTAACCGCAGAAGTGGGAAGAAGGGTTGATATAGCTCGTAGTAAAAACAGATAAGATTAACTGACTAAGATAAAGCTTTATATATAAATAGGGG
>DUNS01000255.1 GCA_012839235.1 Clostridiales bacterium | reverse complement strand
TAAGGGAATTTTTCAAATTCAAAGGTTACCCCTTCACCAAGACCATAATCACTACCAATATTGTGATCATTCCGTTCATGGGTAAATACATAATTGCCGCTAGGTTCTAGCTCAGTAAGCCTTGGATCCCATGGTGCATCAGGATAACCTCCCATTACTGGAAGTAATCCACCGGTTGCAGCTCCACCCCATCCAGTAGCTGTATAATATGGAACATCAAATCCAATATCCTTAGCCATTTTATGAAGGGTTTTCATGTGCTGCTCTCCAGCCTCACCATAAGCCCCACCACAGTGACCCAATTCATTTTCTATCTGAACACCAATAATAGGTCCCCCATCTTTGTAAAATAAACCTTTAACCTCATCATATATTCTAGAATAATACTTTTTAACCTCTTTAAGATAGCCAGGATCATCATATCTAAGCTTATATCCTTTATTAACTAACCAGTCAGGAAAGCCACCATTTCTTACTTCTCCATGTATCCAAGGTCCAATTCTTAAAAAGAAATACAAGCCAGCTTCCTTACAAGCAGTGACAAAGCTTCTTAGATCCTTGTTACCAGTAAAATCATACTCGCCTTCAATCTCCTCATGGTGAATCCATATTACATAGGAGGATGCAATAACTACCCCTCCAGCTTTCATTTTATATAAGGATTCCCTCCAATCATCTTTAGGAACTCTCGAATAGTGAATCTCACCCATAACAGGAAACCAAGCTTTCCCCTCTTTAGTCAAATAACTCCTATTGTAGCCAAATTCTGTCTTCATATCAATAACCGTGCCTTTCATAACAATCTGCGAATAATCTATTCTTTAACAGCAGCATTACCAAATGATGTTACCATTGTCTTTTGAGTTATAATAAAAAATATAATAAATGGAATTGCTACCAATAATGCACCTGCTGCAAAAACTGTGAATTCATTCTTCTTATCTGTAACAAAGCTAAATAGCCCCAGGGCTAGTGTCTGCTTATCAGCTGATCGCAAAATCATCTTAGGAAAAATGTAGTCCATCCAAGGAGCTGTAAAGCTTGTTATGCCTAGGAAAACAATAATAGGTCTTGCAATTGGCATAATAATCTTTCTAAAAATGTGCAGATGATTAGCCCCATCTATTCTAGCAGATTCATCAAGACTCTTAGGGATAGTATCTACATAGCTCTTAACCATCCATGTGTTATATGGGATATTACCAGCAAGATAAACTAGTACAAGCCCCCATAGGGTATCAAGTCCTTTAATTCTAAGTAGTATTACATAAATTGCAACCATTCCAACAAAGGAAGGGAATATCTGCAGAATAAGCATCAGTAGCATCATACTTTTCTTCATTGTGAAAGAAAATCTTGAGAATACATAGGCTCCTAATGAAGCTACAATAATTGTTAAAATCGAGGTCCAAAGTGCAATTATTAAAGTATTCTTAAACCATATTAGATAGTTGGTATTATTAAATAAATGTGTAAAATGTTCTAGGGTAAATCCATCTCCAAAAGGAATAATACTAAGTGATGCTATAGAATTCCCTGGAGAAAATGCTGCACTTACTACATATACCAAAGGATAGAGGACCCCCAGAGAAAATATTGTAAGTATTACAAGAACAATCGTTAAATTAATACGCTTTATAACCTTATTTCCCATTAGAATTCTCCCTCCTTATATGATTTAGTTCGTCTAAACTGGAATATGGCAAATGGAGCAAGGATAATAAATATCATAATTGCAAGTACAGATGCATAACTGTACTTCATTAGATTAACTGTTAGCTTATATATCCATGTAACTAGTATGTCTGTTCCTCCTGCACTGGTTATTGTAGAGTCAGATACAACAGGGTTTCCGCCTGTCAGGAAGAATATAGCACCAAAATTATTAATGTTATGTGTAAATGACATAATAATCAGGGGCATAGTTTGATAAAGTACCATTGGCAAGGTTATCTTTTTAAAAACCTGAAACTTATTGGCCCCATCAATTCTTGCTGCCTCATACAGATCAGCAGATATGGCTGTCATTGTCCCTGTTACTAAAAGCATAAAATAAGGAAAACCTGCCCATAGGTTAATTAATATTGTTGTGAACTTTGCTAGCCATTCGTTACTTAACCAGGGAATAGCCTTATCTATCCATCCTAATTGCATTAGGGTACGATTGACTGTACCAAAGGAACCATTAAGTAAATTCTGCCATACCAGCATGCTTACAACAGAGGGTACTGCATATGGAAGAATAAAAACCCCTCTAAATATTGGAGCAAATTTTAATTTATTGTCCATAAGAACAACTGCCATTATTAATCCACCAAAATAGCATGTTGCTGTGGCAAGTACTGCCCATACAATAGTCCATAATGCCACTCTTCCTAAAGCTGAGGTCCACACAGCTTCACCACCGAACATGGCAACAAAGTTATCCATTCCAACCCAATCCACCGTATTATTAGGTGGTATATTGTTTGGTGCAGAATAGTTGGTAAATGCTACACATGCGGAAAATATAAGAGGTACTACAACAAAAAATAGTATCAAGCCAACTGAGGGAGCAAGGCCAAATATAGGAAAAGATTTACCCAAGGCTCTCGATATGGATTCTTTATTGGTTTTTAACCTCTTGTCTATACAAAACTCTTTATACTCTGCCAAAGCACTTTTAACTGAGATAATATAGACAACAACAAAGATGAACAAAATGGCTAGAACAATGACACCATCAATTAACATAAATATGGAATGATCCCTTTCCTTCACAGGAAGATCTGGTTTCATTATTCCCAAGGTGACCATATCGTTTAACTTTCTTAATATGGTTGGTAGCATAAAAAGTATAAGGACTTCAAACAAAGCGTAAAAAAATCCCTTTATGTATTGTTTAAAATGCACAATATGCCCCAATCCCATAAATAACATGGATGTAATTAGTATTTGTTTTCTTGAGGAGCCATCCTCCTTAAGTCTTGTATTCATTATTCACACATCCTTCTAAAGCTATATTAAAAAAGACTGTTTCAAATAACTGAAAGAAGCAGGCAAATTATTTGAAACAGTCTATTAGTCTATTGATTATTGACCTAAAATTGCTGCATTACATGCATCAAGCTCTGCCTGAATGTCAGCTCCATCCCAGATATTGGCACTGGCTGCATTCATAGCGTCCCAATATGCACCCATCTGTGGGATTGAAGGCATAGGGAATGCATAGTCAAGTTGTTTTAAGAAGCCTTCGATATAAGGACTTTCAACTGCAATATTGATTGATGGCAATGAACCAGTAAGATCAAATCTTAGCTTTTGCATTTCTTCACTTAGTAGAAACTCAGCAAATAGAGCTGCTTCCTCTGGATAATCAGAATATGCTGATACAAACATTGCTCTTGTTCCTGAGAAGGAAGCAACAGGTGTATCATTACCAGGTAGACTTGGTAGTGGAGCTACACCAAAGTCAATTCCAGCATCTTCAAAGTTTGTAACATTCCATAAACCAGTGATATAAAGAGCAGCATTGCCACTGGAGAATGCAGCATCAGTAATTGAAGTAGTTAAGTCAGCTGCAGGAATGTCAAGAATACTTCTTAATCCCTGGAAGAACTTCATCCCCTCAACACTGGCTGGTGAATTAATATTAGTATTGGTTGTATCTGTTCCCTCTGGTCCAAATAAACGGTTGTTATCACTGGTTGTAAATATAATAGAATAGTAACCATTACCAACATCCATCATAAATCCATATTTGCCACTATTCTCAGCATTGAACTTCTCACTAAATGATACTACTTCCTCCCAAGTTTTTGGAACTTGATCTTCAGAAATCAAGGCTTTATTATAGAATAATGCATATGTCTCAGCAGATACTGGATAACCATACATTGTTCCATCATATGTCAATGCAACACTGGTTGCTCCAAGTACATTATTTCTAATAGTATCTGCATTAGCTGTAGGTAATACATGACCACCTGTCATAAGCTCACCTAGTTTGTCATGAGGTGCAGCAAATAGGTCTGGTCCAACTCCTGCTGGTCCATCAAGGGCTATCTGAGTTGCTGAATCACCAAGCTCAACATTAACATATTCTATAGTGATGTTAGGATATTTAGCATTAAATGCTTCACCTGCCTGTTTAATAAATTCATCAGGTCCAAGGGTAGACTCCCAAACAGTAAGTGTTACAGGGTCTGATGTAACATCCCCAGCTGAGGTATCATCTGGCTTGTCCTTTTCTGCTTGATCAGCAGTTGTACCTTTGCTATCGTTCTTTGGTTCTTCTTTACTACATGCGGTAAATAATGTACCAATCAGTAGCATTGTCATAAGAATTGCAATAAGCTTTCTTTTCATAAATAATCTCCTCCTTAAACTTTTCTATACTAATCTCTGACATCAGAGGGTTAGCTAGTTGATTTTTTTAAAACTATCTCATAATTAACTAAAGATTTACGAGATGTTGTTTCACCAGAAATAATCTTAATTAAATGCTTACCTGCTGTAACTCCTAATTCCTTAATGCTTATATTGAGTGCAGTAATCGGTGGGGTATGATTCTCTAGATTGTTGCTATTATAGAAAGATGCCACCTTTACTCTGTCAGGAATTGCTATATTCATTTCTTCTAGATGGGCCAAAACTTTAGAGCAAATAAAGTCATCAGAGCAAAGGATACAGTCAGCTCCATTATCAAGTATCCCATTAACAGCTTTCTGGATAAGTATATTATTATTGAGATTTAAATGCACCAGGTTATTATCAATCTCTATGCCCGTATCTAAAAACGCCTTCACGTAACCGCGGTATCTACTACGATTAACCATATGATTTTGATTACCTGCCAATAAAGCAACTCGCTCACAACCAGACTTTAGAACCAAGGTTGTCAACTCACAACATCCAGCTTCATGGTTACTGTCAATCTGAACTATGTCCTCATCTTCGCTAGTACCTATTAGAACAAAGGGAATACCTACTTCCTTCAAGTACTGTGCAGGCAAATCATGAACTAAAGATCTTGTCAATACAACTCCATCAACCTTTTGGTTATCAATAAGTCTCTGCAACAATGAAATATCATCATCAGTTACCGTTGTGACCAAAACATCATAATCCATACTAGCAGCTGCATCACATATACCCATCAAACAACTCTGGAAAAATGGGATCTCAGTTAAGTTGGCATCAGCCGGAAGAATCACTCCAATATTATAGGTTTTTGATTGGGCCAGACCCTTGGCAACCAAATTAGGTCTGTAATTGTGTTCTAAAATATACTTATGAACTCTTTGCCTTGTTTCTGCTCCAATTCTACCCTTACCTGATATTGCTCTCGATATTGTGGTCTTTGATAGTCCTAATTCCTTGGCAATATCGCCAATTGTGATGTTTTTTGGCGAACTATGTTTGTTAATATCCTTCATAAAACTCTCCATTTTTGTTGCGCAATCGGTTGTTCATGCTAATAGCATATCACTGTATAGCTCTGTTGTCAATGTATACTTTTACAATACATTTATTATTTCACTTGTGCAAATTGTATAGTCTGTTTCCTTGTTTACGCGGAGTAATGCGCAATCGCTTGCGCAACACTTTGTTCAATTTTCTAATAGACGTCTTATATTAAGCATCCCCCAGCCCTGTTTTTCCCAAGGTTGACCAAGATCAACCGCAGAATTACGAAGCTTAAGCTTTACTTCCCTATTAGTAAGCTCTGGGCGACTAGATAATAGCAAAGCAATTGCTCCTGAAACCACTGGAGTTGCCATAGAGGTTCCACTTTTAATTGTATATATCATAGGTGAAACTGCTGCACCTAACCTATTGACACTACTTCTACTACCATAATTATTAATATTGCATGATACGATATTGGATCCAGGAGCTACTATATCCGGCTTTTTAATGCAATAAGGTGTTGGTCCACGACCAGAATAATCCTTAGTCCTGTTTCCAAACACTTCTACTGCCAGATTGTCATCTGATGAACCTACTGTTATTACCTTACGACTTATTCCTGGAGTTGAGATGGACATAGGACCTGGTCCATTATTTCCTGCTGCAACTACAACAACAATTCCATTGTCCCATACAGCATTAACCCCTTGAACCAGAAGTGAATTCTCATCCATATTTTCTTTTACAGTAGTACCTACAGATATGTTAACCACCCTTATATTGTATCTTTTCCTATTATCAATAATCCACTGTAGTCCTGCCAATACATTAGATATATTGCCATCCCCTCTATGATCCAAAACCTTAACACCTATAAGATTACATTCTGGTGCAACACCAATATATTTACCTTGGGATGAATATCCATTTCCCCCAACAATACCACCTACATGAGTTCCATGACCATTATCATCATAGGGATCTCTTCTTTTGTTGAGCATATCTTTAAATGCAATTACTCTGTTGCCATTCTCAATAAAGTCCCTGTGTAGACCTAGGCCTGTGTCAACAATGGCAACTCCAACCCCTTTTCCAGTAATATTATGCTGATGAGCCCATGAAACTTCAATCGCTTCTCCTACTCTATTCATCTGAGCAGTAATATGTGTGTCCATTTCTACCCTAATGAGTCCTTCCAATGATTTTATTTTATCAAGATTAGCTTCTTCTATTTCTATTACATATGCGTCAATCATAGGAAGCCTATATTTAATCCTCCCCAGATTTTCTAGCATATTAATCCTCTTATCATATTCTTTACAATGAACAATTACCTGAACTGTTTCCATGGTCTATCTCCAAAGTCTTTTTGTAATATCCTATTCTGAAAGCTTGTCATTATACACAGCTTTCAACAACATTGGACAAAATATCAAGAGATTTAGGCAAAAAATGATTTAATTATTATCAAAAACAGGAAATCAGACAAGCCAACTAACATATGATACATTGTAATTAATATTAGGAGGAATTATTAATGAGTGATTTAGCAGCAACACATTGCGACAGAGATAGGAACGATTGTAGTTGGATAATTTTTCTAATTATCATCTTGGCTTGCTGTGGCGGTAATGGAAATGGTGGCTTCTTTGGCGGACGGGATGGCTGTGGTAATGGCGGTTTCTTTGGTGGCGGAGATGATTGCATGGGAATTCTCTTCCTTATCATCATCCTTTGCTGCTGCTGTGGTGGTGGCTTCTAAGCATCGCGCTAGCAAACACAATTCCTTAGCAAAATGAGTTGGGTTAACCAACTCATTTTGTTTTTATCTATTATTCTTTTTATTACTCTTTCTTTTTCTTAACATCCTTTCATAGCATTCCATATCAATTTCATAGATAGTGTTATCTTCTATTATTAAACTGTCATCATTTGTTAGATTTTCTTTATCCCATAAGCCTCTGGAAGGCTTCAACCTTTCATTATTGTTAGATGACAACCCGTTATTCTTCCCATAATAGTTATTATACATATTACTCATACATATCCTCCATAATGTTATCAATCCAATATATGAATTAGGAATTACAAATGTTTTAAAAAAGATTGAAAGTAATAGTTTTTTCTAATATACTATGAATACGGTGTCAAAAGCCCTGCTTATGTTGTGGCAATGGCAATTTACACAAAGCTAAAAGACTCATACTTCGATTATAGGCGCATTCGTTCTTTTACTTTATGCGAATCGCCTATGTGCATAATCGAGAAAGGCTTTAGACCCCCTAATCATACTATCTATAATCTTTAAAATACAACATAAGCCACTCCAAGGCAGTGGCTTATGATAATATTAGCTACAATCTGATAAATATAAGAAAAGAGGTGCGACTATGTCAGGTTCAACATATGGACAGATGTTTAAAGTATCTACTTGGGGCGAATCCCATGGCAAAGGAATTGGTGTAGTAGTTGATGGGTGTCCCGCTGGATTAGATATTAGCGAGGATTTGATTCAGGTCTACTTAGATAGAAGAAAACCAGGACAATCGAAATATGCAACACCTAGAAAAGAAGGGGATAAGGTTCAGATATTATCAGGAGTCTTCGAGGGAAAAACCACTGGAACTCCTATATCTATGGCTGTCTTTAATGAGGATCAACGTTCCCATGACTATTCAGATATTGCAACATACTATCGCCCAGGTCATGCAGACTATACCTTTGATCAAAAGTATGGCTTTCGTGATTACAGAGGTGGTGGCAGGTCTTCTGGCCGTGAAACCACAGGGAGGGTTGCTGCAGGAGCTATAGCTGCCGCCCTTCTTAAAGAGCTGGGTATTGTGATACAGGCTTATACAAAATCCATTGGTCCAATCTCTATTCAGGATGAAGATATTAACATTGCTGCTGCTAAGGAGAATCCCCTATGCATGGCTAATCTAGAGGCTGCTAAAAAGGCTGAAGAATATCTAGAGCTGCAGATGGAGAAAAAAGATTCCGCTGGTGGAGTTATTGAATGTATTGTCAAAGGAGTACCAGCAGGAATCGGCGAACCTGTATTCGATAAACTAGATGCTGCCCTTGCTAAAGCAATAATGTCAATTGGAGCTGTTAAAGGAGTAGAAATTGGAGATGGATTTTTAGTGGCCAACCGTTCCGGTTCAGATAATAATGATCAATTCTTCTATGATGATAAAGGTAATCTAGGAAAGAAAAGCAATCATGGTGGAGGAATTCTTGGGGGTATTAGTGACGGGTCATCTATCATACTAAGAGCTGCAGTAAAGCCTACCTCTTCTATTGCTCGTAAGCAATATACCGTTAATAAAGAGAAGGAAAACATCGAGATAGAAATTCCCGGTAGACACGATCCGATTATTGTTCCTAGAGCAGTTGTTGTTGTAGAGTCCATGGTGGCAATCACATTAGTTGATTATTTACTGATGGGTATGACTTCTAGACTCGACAAGATCAAAGAATTTTATAAATAATGTTTCACTTTTTTACCAGACTATATTTATCGCAGAGAATTTAATTTTATATTAGCCTTATTATAGGCTATATTATAAGACAAGGGAAAATGATTCCCATGGTGAGTATTCGCATTGGTCCTTGCTTAGGTTATGTTTTTTAGGACCTAAGCGAAAGCGTCTCAGCCATGGGAATCATTTTTTTCTAGTCTTTTTCAGCACCATTACTAAGGCTGAACACTAACTTAATTTTTTTGCATTTTGAGGATTGACAACACTAAAATAATAAGTATAATTGATAGTGCAGTCGTTTAGTGAAGCTAAACTTTGAGTTTATTTTCAGTAAGATTTGAAATTAAAACAAATTGAAAAAAATCAAGATTTTAATGTGAAAAGTTTGCAGGTTGGTGCAAACTAAGTTAACACCAAAGAAAGGTATGGAGATTTATATGGATATCGGTAGTAAAATCAAGGAGTTAAGAATACAAAAAAGCTTAACCCAAGAGGAGCTAGCAGATCGTGCAGAGCTGTCCAAAGGGTTTATATCTCAGTTAGAGAGGGACATTGCATCCCCTTCTATAGCAACCCTGGTTGATATTCTTCAGTGTCTAGGTACTAATCTTGAAGAGTTTTTTAGTGGGACAACATCTGAACAGGTTGTTTTTAAAAAGAATGATTACTTTGAAAAGTATGATTCTGAACTAAAAAATGAAATCAAATGGATTATTCCTAATGCTCAGAAAAACATTATGGAACCTATTCTATTGACCCTAGATGCAGGAGGATCTACCTACCCTGATAATCCCCATGAGGGAGAAGAATTCGGATATGTACTTAGTGGTAGCATTACAATCCATATAGGAAGTAGAACACATAAAGCTAAGAAAGGTGAATCCTTTTATTTTACAGCTAATAAGCAACACTATATAACCGCCTCTGAAAGAACAGGTGCAGTTATTCTATGGGTATCTACGCCACCTAGTTTTTAATATAAAGAAAAGGGGGATCCACAGTGACCGACAACAAATTAATTAATTTAGTAAATATCTCAAAATCCTACGGTGACACAATTGTATTAGATGATCTTAACTTGTATATAAGGGAGAATGAATTTCTGACCCTACTTGGTCCCTCAGGTTGTGGCAAAACTACAACTCTTCGGATACTTGGAGGTTTCGAGACTCCTAATCAAGGAAAAGTAATTTTTCAAGGAAAAGATATTTCCAAGCTAGCACCCAACGAGCGTCCATTAAATACTGTTTTTCAAAAATACGCACTATTTAATCATATGACTATCTCTGAAAACATCGCTTTTGGACTTAAAATCAAGAAAAAATCTAAGGAATATATTAAGGATAAAATAAAGTATGCACTTAAGCTGGTTAATCTTGAAGGCTTTGAAAATCGTATGCCAGATTCCTTAAGTGGAGGTCAACAACAGCGTATTGCTATTGCAAGAGCTATTGTTAACGAACCTAAGGTTCTTCTTCTGGATGAACCCCTTGGGGCTTTGGACTTAAAGCTTCGCCAGGACATGCAGTATGAATTAATCAGACTAAAGAATGAATTGGGAATTACATTTGTATATGTAACCCATGACCAAGAGGAAGCTCTTACCATGTCAGACACAATTGTTGTTATGAACCAAGGCTATATTCAGCAGATTGGGTCACCTGAGGATATCTATAACGAGCCAACCAATGCATTTGTAGCTGACTTTATAGGTGACAGTAACATTATCCCTTCCATAATGGTTGATGATAAGCTTGTTAATATTCTAGGAGCTAATTTCCCATGTGTTGACACTGGATTTGGTAAGAATAAACCTGTAGATGTTGTTATTCGTCCAGAAGACATTGATCTTGTAATGCCTGAAGAAGGAATAATTAGAGGGGTTGTTACTTCTCTTATCTTTAAAGGTGTTCATTATGAGATGGATGTAATGGCCAATGGTCGTGAGTGGTTAGTTCACTCCACTGATTTATCTCCTGTCGGAAGCGAAGTTGGTATATGGGTTGATCCATTTGATATTCAAATTATGAATAAACCAGAATCTGAAGATGAGGAAGCAGCTGAAATAGTTGAATAACTGGTTGTCATCAATTCTATTAGTGTAATAGGGACCTAAGTTTATAGGTTGCTATGAAAGGTATGATTATAATGAATAATAAAAATAAATTACTTTCTATAACTGAAAAAAGAGCTAATAATAGCATGAAAATCGGTTCTAAGAACGGTATTAAGCTTCTTTCATTTCCATATATCATATGGATGATAGGCTTCATTGTATTACCACTGATATTGATTCTCTATTATGGATTAACTAATAAATCCGGTGAGTTTACTTTAAGTAATATAGCCTTAATCACAGATCCTATTAATAGAAAGGCCCTATTGCTTGCTCTGGAGCTATCATTAATCAGCACTATCATATGTTTACTTCTTGCCTACCCTTTATCTATGATATTAAGCAAGAATGCTAAGAACAGTAATAGCATTGTAGTACTTATTATAATACTCCCCATGTGGATGAACTTTCTCCTCAGAACTATTGCATGGCAGAATATCTTGGAAAAAACGGGAATACTAAACACTATATTAAAATTCCTTCATCTGCCAACACTTAACATAATTAACACCCCTACTGCTATCGTTCTCGGTATGGTTTATAACTTTTTACCATTTATGATACTTCCGATCTATAATGTACTTTCTAAGATAGATAAGGATGTTGTAAATGCGGCTAGGGATTTGGGTGCCAATGGTTTTCAGACTTTTATGAAAATTATATTTCCATTAAGTATTCCTGGTGTTATTAGTGGTATTACCATGGTGTTTGTACCATCCCTAACAACATTTGTTATATCAACAATACTTGGTGGTAGTAAACTTGTACTAATTGGAAATGTTATAGAGCAACAATTTAGGCTTGGAAATTGGAATACAGGCTCAGGCCTCTCCTTAGTACTTATGGTCTTTATATTTATGAGTATGGCAATACTTTCTAAATACGATAAAGAAAGTGAGGGAAGCCAGATATGGTAAAGAAATTTATTGGTAGATTTTATGTTGGCTTAATATTATTGTTTTTATATGCTCCAATATTTATCCTTATTATACTTTCATTTAACAAATCAAAGTCCAGGTCCAAATGGGGTGGCTTCACTCTACATTGGTACCGTGAGCTTTTTCAAAATGAGGATATTATGAGAGCCTTATATACTACTTTACTTATTGCCTTTTTATCAGCCCTTATAGCTACTATCATAGGCACTGCAGCAGCATTGGCAATAAATAGCATGAAGAGGATCCCTCGTACTATATTACTGGGAATTACCAATATTCCTATGCTTAATGCGGATATTGTAACAGGTATTTCACTTATGCTGATCTTTATAGCCATGAGATATACCTTAGGATTTTCTAGCGTTTTGATTTCTCATATTACATTTAATATTCCATATGTTATATTAAGCGTAATGCCTAAGTTAAAGCAGCTTAATCCACATACATTTGAAGCAGCCCTAGACCTTGGAGCAACTCCAGTATATGCATTCTTCAAGGTTATATTTCCTGATATATTATCAGGTGTTATATCAGGATTTTTCTTAGCTTTCACCATGTCCCTAGATGACTTCGTAATTACTCATTTTACCAAGGGACCAGAGATTAATACTCTATCAACAAAAATATACACTGAAGTACGCAAGGGAATTAAACCTGAAATGTATGCATTATCTACCCTGCTATTTGTCTCGGTGTTACTGCTTCTAATAATCATAAATCGTAAAAACGCATCAAAAAGAGGTTTGTCAGACAAGAAATCTATAGTGTTGATGAATCAATAGTAATTAAAGGTAGCTATTCAGCCTTTTGGTATTGAAGAGGCTAGGGGAGAAATGTTCCCATTGTGAGACGCTCTCGCTTAGTTCCATTCGTAACAGTACATAGGGTCTAAAAGACAGACCCCGTCCTATAAAACAGGACCTAAGTACTGACGAATGCAAATACTCACTATGGGAATCATTTTCCCCTATCCTTATCCGCTAATCTTT
>DUNS01000254.1 GCA_012839235.1 Clostridiales bacterium | reverse complement strand
GTATGGAAAGGCTTGAAGAGATAATACAGAGAAAGCTTGGTACATGCCTAAAAGATGAAGGTACTATTCGTAATCCAGCAAGACTTATACTTTATAATAATCTGGATTTGACATTATATGATCGCTATCAAATAGAGATTGACAGGAATAAGGTGAACGGCCTAAGTAAGGCTGTTGTTAATCATCTAGTTGATTCAAATGTCCTTTTAGTTTCAGATGATGGGATGATATGTAGTATTCTAAATCTGGTAAGTGATGGTGGAAATCCTCAAAAATATTTTCTTGAAAGGGATGGTAACCAACCTATAAGGAGGAATAATCACAAATTTTATTCTTTAATGTTTTTTGAAAAAAGAGAATCCGATTACTTATATAATGCTTACTATGATATTAGACAGACTCCTGTTGCTGCATTAAATTATTATAAAATTCCATTAGTTGATTTAGAAATTCGAGAGTTAGAGGAAACTGAGACAATTTTATCTATTGATTTTGGAACTTCCAATACAACGGCCGGATCATATTTAGACCATAATTATATAAATAATCATGATAGTAATGACCTACTCAATGGAGTTGTAAAATTAGACTCTATTAATGTAGTATATTTTTTAGATAATATAAAAAAAGAGAAAAGATGGATTCCTATGCTTCCTACAGTTGCATCCATATCAAACTGTCAGGACAAAGATAATATTGAATATTTGTTTGGTTATGATGCATTAAAGGCGGCGAAGATAAAATACTTTGATGAAACCTTTAGTATATTTTATGAATTAAAAAGATGGGTAAATAGTTATGATCAGATACAAGAGGTATCAGACAAACAAGGAAATATTGCTTTTGTAAAAAGAGGAGACATAATAAGAAACTATTTACTTTACGTGATTAAGTCAGCAGAGCAGAGATTTAAATGTAGGTTTAAGCATCTACATCTTACATGTCCTGTTAAACAAAAGCAACAGTTTCATCAGATGTTTATTAAACTGCTACCTGAATATGAAATTGATTCAAAACATATGTTAGATGAAGGAACAGCAGTAGTATATAACACAATTAATAGTCTTATTGAAAAGAAAAAATATTATGAAGGAGAAAAAATCTCTGCTTTAATAATAGATTGTGGTGGTGGAACTACTGATTTATCCTCATGCTCCTTTTCCATAGAAAATAGTGGTATATCTTATAAGGTTAATATTGAGACAACCTATGAAAATGGTGATACCAACTTTGGTGGTAATAATATAACCTACAGGATAATGCAGTATATAAAAATTGTTTTTGCAGTTTACTATTCGCAAAAAAAATATACTAGGATTGATGAGCTTATAGAGGTTGCTTCAGAAGATATTTTTCGATATGTAGACGAATTTGGTAAAAATGCAGTATATGAAAAGCTAGTAAGAGCTTATGAGGATGCAGAAGATATTATACCTACACGTTTTAAAAATTATGAGAATCATACTAGAGAAGAATACTTTATGGTAAAAAACAATTTTTATTTTCTATTTGATATTGCTGATAAACTAAAGCAACAATTCTATTTGCAGGAAGGTATAATAAGAAATCGATTTCAGTCAAGTTATGAGAATGAAAGTGATGATTTAAAAGTTACCCAGATAGATCGTTGGAATCTAGTTGTTAGGGAAAATGGGAGATTAACATATAATCATAATTTTCCGGATGTTGTATTTAATATACGTGAAATTGAATTGTTACTTAAAGCAGATATTTATGACATTATCAACAAATTTCTTTTGGAATTTTATATAGATAGAACCCTTGATGACTATTCCATTATTAAGCTAACAGGTCAATCTTGCAGAATTGATATCTTTAGAGAAGCTTTAAAGGAGTTTGTTCCTGGAAAGAGTGTAGAATTCAAGCAACAAAAAAAGGGCAAAGCAGATAGTTTTGAGTTAAAACTTACTTGCTTAAAGGGTGCTATACAGTATGTGAATTCTAAAAAAATTGGATTTACTGATGTTAATATCTTATATCAAATGCCTACAATACCTTACTCAATAAGTGGATTTAATCATGAGAATGAAGAAATC
>DUNS01000253.1 GCA_012839235.1 Clostridiales bacterium | reverse complement strand
TTTTATATTATTTTATATATAATCAATCTAGTTTTGCTAATAATGGTTAAACTATTTGGTAAGACAATAAATTATGCTACCCGATGGCTACTTATTGGTGGAGAAAATGGAATTCAGATCCAGCCTTCTGAGCTAAGTAAGATAATACTCATTATCTTCTTGGCAGTAATATTCACTAATTTTGAGCATAAAATAAACAATGGATTTTTTATCCTAATTTCTGTTGGGTTAATGGCTATACCAACTTTATTAATATTAACCCAGACTGATCTATCTTCAAGTATGGTAATAATGTTTACCTTTGTAATGATGATATTTGTAGCTGGTTTAAGCTGGAAGATTATTATTCCAATTCTAGCAATTGGACTACCGGTTTTTGGTACTCTTTTTTGGTATGTTCAGCAGGATTATCAAGTTTTATTATCACCTACTCAGCAGGAAAGGGTACTTTCAATTTTGAATCCTGAGCTTTATCCTGAGATCATGTATCAACAGGAAAACTCAATTCAAGCTATAGGTTCTGGTCAGCTCTATGGAAAGTTTTTAGAACCATCAGGTGTTAGAGGCTACGACTATGTACCAATTTCAGAAAGCGATTTTATCTTCTCTGTATTAGGAGAGGAGTTTGGATTTCTAGGAAGCTGCTTTATCATTTTACTATTTGCATATATTGTTTATAAATGTATAATAGTTGGAATGAGAGCCCCTGATAAGATGGGTATGCTCTTAGGTATAGGTATTTCCTCAATGTTTATGTTCCAAGTATTTGTTAATATTGGGGTTGCCACTCAGATTTTACCTAATACGGGGATTCCACTTCCATTTTTAAGCTCAGGCTTAAGTGGAATTTTAAGTTATATGATATCTATAGGAATTATTTTAAATATAAGTATACAACGTAAAGGGAAGCATAGTGATTCACATGGAATCCGCTGATTCACCTTACACAAATAAATCACTCTAGGGGGTTGAATATATGAATATCGGAATGATCGCCCATGACGCAAAGAAAAAACTAATGCAAAACTTTTGTATCGCATATCGCGGAATATTAAGCAAGCATACTCTTTACGCAACAGGCACAACAGGGCGCCTTATTGAAGAAGTAACTAATCTGCCAGTACACAAGTTTTTAGCTGGTCATCTTGGTGGAGAACAACAGTTAGGCTCACAGATTGGTCATAATCAAATAGATATTATGATTTTTCTAAGAGATCCACTTACAAAGAAATCTCATGAACCAGAAGTTAATAACATATTCCAATTATGTGATGAGCACAATATTCCATTAGCAACTAACCTTGCTACTGCAGAACTATTAATTAAGGCATTAGATCGTGGAGATTTGGACTGGAGAGAGCTCTATAAGTCCTAACATTGTTGTAACATAAGATAAATTCTAGAGAGGATAGAACTTATGAAAATAAAGTTACTCGTCTTCCTTTTATTTGCATGTTTTTCTTTTGGAGGCTGTCAAAAAAACTCTGATGAATTACTTGCTTATAATAATGAAAATGTACTAAGTAATTCTGTAATCAATAATGAAATTACAGAAACTGATTTTTTTGCTAAAAATTTGGCTATAATTACTGAAGAAGATAATCAGGGGGGTGACCCTGATATTACTTCTGAAGCCTCATTGTTAGTTAATATCACAAATAATGAAATTATATATGGGGATAATGTATATGAAAAGCTTTATCCTGCCAGTCTTACCAAGCTTATGACTGCTCTTATTGTTTTACGTTATGGAGAACTAACCGATACAGTTACTATTAGTTATAATGCATCCCATATTACTGAATCAGGAGCTAAGCTTTGTGGCTTCAATGAAGGTGATATTGTCTCCATGGATGTTCTTCTCAATTCTCTACTTATTTATTCCGGTAATGATGCTGGTATAGCTATAGCTGAGCATATTGCTGGATCAGAAGAGAACTTTTCAAAGATGATGAATGAGGAAGCAATTAAAATTGGTGCTGTCGATACCAATTTCACTAATTCCCATGGACTTCATAATGACAATCATTATTCCACTGCATATGATTTATATCTTATTTTTAATCAGTTAGTTCAGTATGACACTTTTCTTTCTATCATTGATAACCCAACATATACAGCAGTTTATAAGGACAAGGACAATAAGGATATTACTAAGACCTTTGCTTCAACCAACCTATATTTGGACGAAAGATCAAACAGCTTAAAAGAGGGCCTTGAAACCCTTAATATAATTGGTGGTAAAACAGGTACAACCTCTAAAGCTGGGAATTGCCTTATTTTGCTGACAAAGGATAATAATCAAAACTCATATATATCTTTGATTTTGAAAGGTGATAATAGGACTGAATTGTATTCTCAGATGTCCCATATGCTATCAATGCTGACTGTTAACCAGATAGATTAGTCCATGTAATCCGTAAGCTCTAATCTGTAATTAGGCTAATAATATGATAATTTTCCTAAACTTTATTAAATATGAATTAAATATCTGACTTTAAGCTAATAATATGATAAGAATGGAATTTAATAGTTGCCTTTGAAATACAATTATACTATAATTAGATTAGAATTAAATTATTTCTATACAATTAGCACAATAACAGGCATAGCAAATGAAACGTTGCGCCCATCATAAGGAGGAGATTACAATGATACGGATAATTTCTGGTGAAAAAGGTAAGGGTAAGACAAAGATCCTTATCGAGCAGGTGAATACCGAAGCTAAAGCTGCACATGGAAGCATTGTTTATCTTGACAAAAGCAACAAACATATGTATGAACTAAGTAATAAGATAAGATTAGTTAACGTTTTGGATTATTATATCGAAAATCATAATGAATTTCTAGGTTTTATCAGTGGAGTCATTTCTTGTGATCATGACTTACAATCAGTTTATCTTGATAGTTTCTTAAAAATAGCTTACATTAATAATGACAATTTGATAGAGGTTATGAATAAGTTAGATAAATTATCCTCCCATTTTAATGTTGATTTTGTTATTAGCTTGTCAATGAATAAGGATCAACTACCTGAGAGTATTCAAAAGTATGTCGCTGTTTCCTTGTAGACAAGAGAGCCTAAAGAATTATAAAGTCATATCTTTTTAGATAAGACATTTTTTATAAATGAAAAACTAATAATTATATTATGAAACCTAAAACAGGGTGCAGGAAAGAATGGCTTTCCCGCACCCTGTTTTAACCATGTTTTTGAACGATATGAGATTAGTCGTTTCTGATTCTACCAAAGAAGGTTAAAGAATATAAACCAGCGATACCAACTAAGCTATATACTATTCTTGAAAGCATTGTCATATCTCCAAAAATCAATCTCACTAAATCTAATCTTAAAAACCCAATCAAGCCCCAGTTAATAGCTCCAATAATAACTAGAATTAGCGCAATATAATCTATAGTTTTCATTTATTACCTCCTTCTTACTTAGTCATGTTATCCTTCTTTGCTTATTTTCACCCCTTTTTACCTTGTTTATTCATAAGTTGTAATACATTTTACTGTATTATAAATTAAGGCTTTAAAATTCAATGAAAAGTAAGTATAATATATGAGAATAGCTAGATTGGAGGCGAGA
>DUNS01000252.1 GCA_012839235.1 Clostridiales bacterium | reverse complement strand
TTTTCCTTCCTTAATATTAATTTTTCTACATATTTTTTACGCAAACTATCCTCCTTACTTTTTGTTATATTTAGAGGTTTGAGAAACGCCACAACTCATATAAATGCGGGATATCTCTTGTTACAAAACAATATAACTCCTCACCTATTTTTTGGCAAAATAGAATTATTTCGATTTTACCACAACTATAGTAATAATTCAAGAATACTTCTTTCATAACTTCAGCATTGAACTCATTAAATCATTACAATAAGATAATTGGCTACCATCGGGCTCCTTTTCACCTAGTGCCTACCATGAACTTCGCTACTTAGCTATCACTTGGCGTCCATGTCCTTCCCATCTGACAAACATTAAATAAGGGTTATCCAAGTTTTTGTATATATTCGATTCCCGTTATCCGCTTAACGTAAAATAAGCAGTGCACTGGTTTAAGTGCTACTGCTTATTTTTACGTTATGTAATTGTAAAAGTGTGTCGGGAAGAATAAAAATGCGAACCCACTGGTGAGAATCTTTTATTCTTCTAATCCTTGCCATGCTTATGGGCAAGGCTTTTTCCCGATTATCCGCTGTATAAGGAGAAACCATGGTTATATTGTAACCTTAGTCATTATTATAGGTTAGCATTGTAAAATTATAGTAGATAGTGTAAAATTACAATAAATACTGTAATAGGAGGGTTTTTATGGAATCTGTGAAAGAATGTAATATTTTTGCATCATATGTACTTTTTCGAGAACTTTATGACAATAATTGTAGGGATATATATGATATTATCGCTGAATTCGTTAAAGAAGCTATAATATCAAGCAAAAAATATCGTTTTACATTAACTGAAATAACAAGTATTGTTAATAAATATTTTTGTTTTAATATTCCTGAATATGTTATTGCACCGTCAATAAAACGAATTAACAATATTAGTAAACATCACAATATATATATTATGTCAGTAAAAAATGAAAACAGGAATTTATTATTTGAAAAAACTAATATTAATGTAACAAAACAATATGACAAAATAATTAATGATCTTTATTCTTATATAGAAAATAAGACATCTATTACACTAAATACTTCTCAGAAAAATAAAATATTAAATTCCTTTTGCGTATTTTTACTTGAAGAGTCTAATTCACATGAGTATAGTGATTTAATAAGTGCGTTTGTTATAAGTAATAAAGACGACATCATCTTTATGAAACAACTGTCACAAATACGTGAAGGCGTTGTTCTATATACTGGAATAAATTACAACAACAGAATTAATGAAGTTGGAACATGGAAAAATGAAATCACTATCTTTTTGGATTTAGAAATTTTATTTAATATCGCTGGCTATAATGGTATAGTTTTTAACACATTGGCTGATGAACTACTAACACTTATTCAAGATGTTAAGTCTGATAAGCAGAAAAAGTTAATAAAGCTACGATTCTTCAAAGAGACAAAAGATGAAATCGAACATTTTTTTAGTAAAGCAGAGTATATAGTTGAAGGAAAAGATACACTTTCACCAGTTAATATAGCAATGGGTTCTATTGTTAATGGATGTAAGACACCAGCTGATGTTATTGATAAAAAAAGTGATTTTTATAATCTACTAAATAATAAAGGCATAATAGAAGATGAAAGACAAGATTATTATTCAGATAATAATGTCATATACAATTTAGAAGATGCCTCAACTTTAGAAGAATTTTCAACAAATAATGATTATGATGATAATTATAATTCATTAAAAATGATAAGTAATATAAATAAATTACGAAAAGGAAAGGTTAAAGGAGATATTGAAGATTCTGGCTACTTATTATTAACTAATACTACTAAATCTTTACGAATGTCTAAATTTTTATCTACTCAAAACAAAACGGTTCCATATGCAGTAAGCATGTCAACATTAACTAATATCTTTTGGTTCCGACTAAATAAAGGTTTTGGTGCCAAGAATTTTCCAAAATCAATTGATATAATAACAAAAGCACAGATAGTATTATCAAAATATGTAATTGATTCTATTGATGTTAAATATCGAGAAGTCAAGGAAAAATATAGAAATAAAGAAGTAACTGAAGATACTATTATATCAAGAATCGCCCAATTAAGAAACAGCGCAAGAAAACCTGAAGACATTTTAAAAGATGATCTTGACAATGCATTGTTAAGTATAGCCAAAGATAAAATAACTGATTATCAGGAGGAGCATGAGGCATATAAAATGAAAGCAATTGAGAGTGACGAAAAAAACAGTATACTAGAAAAAGAAATTAAAACTTTAAACAACAAGGTTGACCAATTAATGCAAGAAAACACCAAGTTGCAAAACAATATAGAGATTAAAGAAAAAATAAAATTAAAGCAAGAAGAATTCAAAAAAGCAATCGAAAATAAAGATTTATTAATTAATCAGTTCGAAAAACTAGATAAGAAATTCAACTTAAAATATCGTAGGTTTAAAATTTTAATTTCCTCTTTAATATTTTTATATTTAATAATTATTACAGGCTCTATCATAAAATTCGGATGGGATAACATGGATGTAATTACATATATGGTTTCTCTTGTTTTGGTTTTAATGGGAAGTGTGTTTATGATTTGGTACGGCAAGTCGCTAAAATTACATTTGTTCATAGATGTCTACAAAGAGAAATTACATAAAAAAGTTTTTAAATCTTGCGAGAACATTTCCATTTTAATTGATGATCATGAATTAATGATAATAACCTTAAAAGAAGAAATAAATTATTTGAGCAATAAAATAATAGTTGATTAAGGCTAATCAATCGTTTTGATACTGATTATTGTTTGACTGTGTGAAGCAAGCTCTATAAATTGCTTTCTATTACAACTAGAAAAAGCTTCATTTACCATTCAATTTATTGCGTTATAGTAACAACCTTACACAATACAGAAAGACAAATCTCAATAGACATTGCCTCAGCTTCTTTGAGGGCAATGTCTATTTCATCTTATCCTTATAAGTTGCTAGGCAAAGAGTTTTAACCTGTGCTGCATCTCTTGAACATTAGTTTACATACAAAAAGGTAAGCGTCAAAGTAAGCACGCCTTATGTTTTTAGATAATTACTTTATAATACCTCTTAGGAGGTATAGACAATGGAAAAAAGAAAATATAGAACAAAGGAAGAAAAGCAAGTTTTAGTTAAGAAT
>DUNS01000251.1 GCA_012839235.1 Clostridiales bacterium | reverse complement strand
GATACAGTAACTGAGCATTTATATGTTTTATCATCCACTGTAGCTATTATAGTAGCTTTTCCTGCCTTAAAACCTTTTACAGTCCCGTTTTTTGATACTGTTGCAATTGTTTTTTTAGACGATTCCCTTATATATAATAACCATTAATAATGAGATGGATATTTGTTATTAATCAATCTTACTACCACATATATTACAGAAGTTATATCCTGATTCTACCTCATTACCACAATTCGTACAGAACCTATTTTTCTTGATAATAACCTCTTCATATTTAGTTCCACATTCACCACAAAAATCATAATTAGATTTTAGTATAGTCCCGCATTGTGCACATATTTTTGAAACTGTATTAGTAGGAATCGAATTAGTATCAATACAATCTCGTAGTAAAGGAATCTTACTCGATATACCCAATAATTCACATATTGCAATTCCAGCAAGAATAAGATTAATAATAAAGGATAGATAAAATCCAAACTTTATATCTACATGAAACATGTCGCTTTCAGCTTCACTTTTAGCCTTTGTTATTATAGACACTAAAAGAATTATATTTATTATTCCACTTATACCACCAACTAGGTTTAAAAGTGTTTTATTTTTAATAATATAACATGCTATAAAAAAAACTAGTGGAAGAATAAATAAAAGACTACATATAACATATGGTTTAACGAGCTCTTCTCCATGATAAGAATATCCTGTTGTTAATCTGGCAGCACTAAAACTAAATTCTTTTGCTTCACAAGATACTGTAAATAACGGTACAAAAAACATAACCATTAAAATTAATGATGCTACCTTAAAAATATTTTTAACACTTGGATACTTTGTAATATTCTTTTCCATAAAACACAACTCCTTACTTAATATTTTATAGATAATAACCTTCAAATTTCGACCCACATTTTGTACAGTATTTTAAGTTTTTTTCAATATAAGATTTACAATAGTTACATTGCTTTTTCTGTTGAATATTCCTTTTAATAAATCCTTTAATATCTTTTCCAGACTCCTCTAATTTTAAGTAACCCATATATCCAGCTATAATAATAGCGAAGATAAAAATCAAAATAAGAAACATGAATAGTAGAAAATTAATATTAAATTGTGAAGATACAACTTCGCATGTAATCCTTCCATTGTCAGATTGCATTACAAAAATATTTTTCTTAACAGATGTTGTATCGTAATCTGCATAATAATCAATACTTTCTTTACTTATGTTTTCACCTTTGTTCAACTTAGCTTGATAGTTAATTTGAATCTTATTGGTTTCATATCCAAATAAATTATCTAATAAAATTTCTTCGCAAAAAACCGAATCTAATGAAAATGATGCTATATTTTTTTGCCTTGCATATCTCACATAAGAATTTGGCGTATTAAATATTGTTTGAAATCCTATATTGACTTCTTCTTTGGTGCCATTTTGCTCTAAGGCAATTATATAACCATTATCTTGAGTGGTGAAATTTGCTTTAGCAAAACCCTCTATTGCTTTTTTGACACTATCTTGAAAGTACAGTGTTTCATCATCTTCAAACTTACTGTTGTATACCAACTCAATATTTCTTTTTATTTTATCTCTACCTTTAACTTGGGTAATAATATTAATTACGTCCGGGACATAAGAAGTTTTAGTTTTAACTAATAATGAAATATTTGCCATATCCTCATTAAGTATACATTTATATCCTTTATAGTCCTCATTCATACTACCGCTAATTGGTGTACCCTCACCCTTTGAATTGAGTTTTTCTACAACAGGTTGAGCATATGAATAGGCATAATAGCGCACATGAGCTTTACCTAAATCATTGGAAACGAAATTGGTTACATCAATTGTCTCTTTATAAGCATGTCCATTTTCTAGTATGTTCATTTTATCTGAATAAGGTAAACTTTCTACACTAGCCATATCCGAATGAAATATACTCTTCATAGCTAAATTTATATCTTCTAAATCGGATCTAATTAGGCTAACCTTAAATATTGTATTACCACTATCATTATCTGTATCCCAAATCATAGTTGCACTGTTGGGAACTCCCTCTTCTAAGTATGCAATAATTTCATCACCTT
>DUNS01000250.1 GCA_012839235.1 Clostridiales bacterium | reverse complement strand
ATAGGTGGGGCAGCAATTGCAACAGTGATTTCCCAGACTACTCTAACTGTATATGTTATATATGTATTTATAAAGAGAGCTGATTTCCCAATTCATCTTAGGATAAGAAAAGTTCAAAATGAAGGCCATTTATTAAGAACCAGTTTAAGCATGGGTCTACCTTCTTTTTATGTTCAAATCCTGGCCGCTTGTGTAAATCTTTTTTTAAATAATAGCCTACTACACTATGGTAATGACCTTGATGTAGCCGCAGTTACCATTATGTCCAGCCTCCATAGCTTCTATCATATGGTTGTTGTAGGAATTGTTCAGGCCAATAATTCAATATGTGGATATAACTGGGGCGCTAAGCTATATGGAAGAGTTAAAAAATCATTAGAGCTTGCACTATTTCGTTCTCTTATCTTATCCACACTATTATTCCTAGTGATTATGATAATTCCACAGCTATTAGTAACCTTGTTCACAGATGACCCCGTATTAATACAGATAACCTCCAAGGAAATCAAGTTATATTTATCTATGCTTCCACTCCTCGGTCCTCAGACTGTAAGCTCCCAGTATTTCCAAGTTGTAGGAAAGTCTAAGTTAAGCAGTATCTTGGGGTTTTTCAGGTATGGTGTTATTATTATACCAGCCATTCTAATCCTTGCTCCAAAGCTTGGAGTTAAAGGGGTATACTTAAGTAATGCCATATCAGATGGTATCGCCAGCATCATAGCTATTGTTTATATAACATTAGAAATAATAAAATTAAAAGGTCTAGCAGCAAATAATAACCCTAGCTACTAGACATTATACAGACTCATGATACTATAAAAAAGAGCCTTTACCAAAAGTAATTACCTATATGGTAAAAGCTCTTTTCAAATAGCTAAAGATTAATAGGTAATCGGGAAACCCTTAAGTTATATTTATTTAGAAGCTTAATAGTGAATTCTCTCGCTCCAACGCTTTGCTTAACTTACGCTCCAGAATTGCTATTAATCTTATAAATATATAAATTGGGTTATTTCGCAATTGCCTAAGCTAAAGATTAATTATTTGGCTGGAATAACAAGCACTTGATCAATGTATATCATATTAGGATTCTTAATTTGATCTTTGTTAAGTTCATAAATCTCTACATATCTACTTCCAGATCCCAGCTGTTTTTTAGCTATCTTCCAGAGGTTATCACCCTCTACTACCTTATATGTTACTTCATCAGTAGTTTCTTCTATATCTTCTGCAGTTTCTTCTTCAATCTCATCGATCTCCACTTCCTCAGCTTCTTCTGTCTCTTCTACTTTCTCTACTTCTTCAACTTCTTCTACTACAACTTCATCAATAATGGTGATACGACCAGCTGGTTTTCCATATTGTTCTTTACTTATTACACCATCTAGAACTTTCTCTGTGTAGCTTACAAGAGCATCTTCAAGGGCAACATATGTATTATGGCTTTCTAGTTTCTTGAATAAGTAGTAAGTATCTCCACCAGCAGCCAAGAAATCATTAGTTGCTATGGTGTAGGTCTTATCTAGGTCAATATCTTCTCCACCTATTTTAACATTAGAAATACGAGTTCCAGGATTAGCAGGTCCATAATATGTTGAATCTGGGAACTGCTCTCCATTTACATAAGGAACACCTGTATTAATTGTGAATTCTATACCAGCGACCTGAGGAAATCCTCCTACAGCTGTTGGGGTACTATATGTTGAGGCTTCAAGAATTTCAATTAACTGAGCTCCTTTAACCTTAACAGTAGCAATTGTGTTACCAAATGGGAAGACTGTCTTCATATCCTTCATGGTTACATCACCAATCTCAATTGAAGCTCTTATACCACCACCATTAGTAATAGCAGCATCAATTCCTCCACCTACTGCTTCATTGGCTGCCCAAAGAATAGCATCAGCAGAGAAATCTCCTAGATTGGTTTCCTGGGTTCTAACTCCTGGATCTCTATTACCATCAAGGAAAACCTGGGTTTTTGCAAATGTTTCAGAAAGCTCTAGGTCTATATCATCATTTACCTTATTAATATAAGTATTAACTGCTTCATCAACTAGGTTATACTCTTCTACTGATATGAGGTCTGTCTTAACTCTATTACCATCAAGAATTATAATACCCGCACTACTTAGTTTTGTACCTGCAGATACTAATATAGTGTCACCGTATTTTTCTCCTTCAATAATACTATGGCTGTGGCCATCAATTACTATGTCTATTCCATCAACCTTAGCAATAACATCAGAGGATCTATTGGGCTCACTACCTTCATCAATTCCAAGGTGGAATACACCTACTATATATTCTACTCCCGCTTCTTTTAATATATCTACTTGCTCCTGCGCAATCTTATACATAGCCTCTCCTTCAGGGAAAGTAAGAGATGCTACATTATTCGGATTGGCCTTTGTAAGTGTTTCAGGAGTAGTTAATCCGAATACACCAATTTTACCTATACTAGTATCAAATATAATATTCTCATCAAATACTGGTTGACCACTGGTTTTGTCTAGTATATTAGCTGCGATTATTGGGAACTTAGCCAGTGCTTCAAGCTCTAAAAGATTAAGGTAGCCAAAATCGAATTCATGATTACCAGGAACCATCATATTGTATCCTGCGAGATTCATAAAGTTAATTGCTGTTTTACCTGAGCTTAGGTTAACTAGTGGATCCCCTTGAATCCCATCACCAGCTGAGATCAGTAGTACCTCCGCCCCTGCCTCTTCATAGTCTCTCACAAGCCTTGCAATGCCAGCAGTTCCTAATGAATTACCAGGCACTGCCACATCTGCTCCATGGGTGTCGTTAGTATGTATGATTACTAATGTACCTGTTAGATCACCCAGCTCTAAAGAAAGCTCTGGGATTGGTGTAGCATCTGTATCCTCCGCTGCAAATACTGGTGTACCTGCAAGACTCAGTGCCATAGCCAGGACTAATAATAATGAGAAAATTTTCTTTGCCTTACCTTTTAAATCATAGCTTACTTTTTTCATTTGATTCCTCCTTTATTTATATTTTAGTGCATCAGATAGAACAAGTACTTAATTCATGTTAGAATACCAATAAAATAAAGATTATAAATAAAGTTCTGTTAATAATAAGTAAAACT
>DUNS01000249.1 GCA_012839235.1 Clostridiales bacterium | reverse complement strand
TTAAGGTCTGTTGAAGAAGATGTAAAACATGAAACCGCTATTATGATCAAGGAATTGGAGAATCAAGCCAAGGAAGAAGCGGATAAGAAAGCAAAGGATTATGTAGTCACAGCAATCCAAAGATGTGCTGCTGATCATGTTGCTGAGACAACGATTTCTGTTGTCCAGCTTCCTAACGATGAAATGAAGGGAAGAATTATTGGTAGAGAGGGTCGTAACATCAGAACTTTGGAGACATTGACTGGTGTAGACTTGATTATTGATGATACTCCTGAAGCTGTTATTCTATCAGCATTTGATCCAATCAGAAGAGAAATTGCCAGAGTCGCACTTGAGAAATTAATTGTGGATGGCAGAATTCATCCTGCGAGAATTGAAGAAATGGTAGAAAAAGCACAAAAAGAAGTTGATAATCAAATTAAGGAAGCAGGAGAGGCCGCTACTTTAGAAGTAGGAGTTCATGGTATTCACCCTGAGCTAGTTAAGCTTCTTGGCAAGATGAAATTTAGGACAAGTTATGGACAGAATGCATTAAAGCATTCTATTGAGGTTGCTGTTTTATCCGGGCTGTTAGCCGGAGAAATTGGAGTTGATGTAAGACTTGCGAAACGTGCTGGACTACTGCATGACATTGGCAAATCCATTGATCATGAGGTGGAAGGTACCCATGTTCAGATAGGTGTTAATCTTTGTAGAAAGTACAAAGAACCTGCTGTTGTTATTAATGCAGTTGAAGCTCATCATGGAGATGTAGAATTTCAAACATTGATTTCTTGTATTGTTCAAGCAGCTGATACTATTTCTGCTGCCAGACCAGGTGCAAGACGTGAAACGTTAGAAACTTATACTAACCGACTCAAACAACTTGAAGATATTACCAATAGTTTTAAGGGGGTAGAGAAATCATTTGCTATTCAGGCTGGTAGAGAGGTACGAGTAATGGTTGTACCGGATCAAATCAACGATGCCGATATGGTATTATTAGCACGTGATGTATCTAAAAAAATTGAAAGTGAATTAGAATATCCAGGACAGATCAAAGTAAATGTAATCAGGGAATCAAGAGTTACTGATTATGCGAAATAGGATTTAGTAAAAGCTTTGTGAGTGTAGCATATACATTCACAAGGCTTTTTTCATATCTAATATTTTTCTTGTATTCTACTACTGTTATAGATATAAATAATGGTTTTATTGGTGATATGGTCACTGAGCAATATATTTATTTCTTTTATAATGAATATATAGTATTGGGTTATTATATAGCAAGGAATTAAATATATAGAAATAGGTGGAAGAAAATATCCCAATGGGTAATTTGTTATCACAAGCCAATAAATATCTTAATCATGAAAAAACTTATTATATTATATGTCAATCTGGTTCAAGAAGTATGATGGCAACTAGACAATTAAAAAGATAAGGATTTGATGTTGTTAATATCTCTGGTGGAGTAGGATCATATGTGGGTAGCAAGAGAGAATAGTGTTATATACGGGAGAGAGGATAGGAGATTATAATGGGAAGAAAAATATTGATTGTGGGCGGAGTTGCTGGTGGAGCTTCTGCTGCTACAAGACTAAGAAGAAATAATGAAGAAGATCATATAATAATGTTTGAGAAAGGACCTCATGTATCATTCTCGAACTGTTCTTTGCCATATCACCTAAGTGGACTTATAGAAAATCCTGAGGATTTGGTATTGATGAATTCTGAGCTGTTTTCCAAACAATATAATATAGATGCAAGGGTTAATAGTGAAGTTCTTTCCATTGATAGAAAGAATAAAACCATTAAAATTAGAAAAGTAGATACAGATGAGGAATATTTAGAAAGCTATGATAAATTAATATTATCACCTGGAGCTAGGCCTATAGTTCCAAATTTTCCTGAAATCCATAAGATTAATCTGTTTACAGTGAGAAATGTGGTGGATATTGATAGATTAAATCAGTATGTGCAGAATATGGATACTAAGGATGTTACAGTTATAGGTGGTGGCTTTATTGGAATAGAGGTTGCAGAAAATCTTAATGAGGCAGGCTTTAGTGTAACCCTTGTGGAAGCAGCTAATCAAATCCTTAGACCCTTTGATTATGAAATGGTACAGATATTTCATAAGGTCTTGATGGATCATAATGTAAAGCTGATTGTAGAAGATAAGGTTATGTCTTTTGAAGAGAACAAGGTAATACTAGAATCAGGTAAGGTAATAGATGCTGGGGCAGTAGTTATGGCAATAGGAGTATCACCTGAAACAAGTCTTGCTAAGGAAGCAGACTTGGCAATTGGTAGCACAGGAGCAATAAAGGTTAACCATAATTACCAAACTAATGATAGTGATATTTATGCCATTGGTGATGCTATAGAGGTATATAATCCATTAACACATAGTTAT
Organism: Clostridiales bacterium; assembly: GCA_012839235.1. Classification (GTDB taxonomy): domain Bacteria; phylum Bacillota; class Clostridia; order Lachnospirales; family Lachnospiraceae; genus Mobilitalea. Next base: position 4,400 of record DUNS01000249.1, on the reverse strand, counting down.
AATAAATTATCTCTTGCAGGACCTGCATTAAAACAGGCAAGGTCAGTAGCAGACCATATTAATAATAAAATATCTTTTAATAAGGGATATATAGGCTCCTCTGCCATTAAAGTATTTGAATACAATGGTGCATCTACGGGATTAAATGAAGCTTTGATTAAAGCAATGAACATGAATATTAATTATGATATTGTTTCAATTATTTCCTCAGATAAGGTTGGGATTATGCCAGACGCAGAACCAATGCACTTTAAATTGCTTTTTGAAGTGCCCACTGGGAGAATACTTGGTGCTCAAGCAATAGGTAAAGGTAATGTAACAAAGCGTATTGATATCATTGCAACTATTATAAAGCTTAATGGTAGCTTGGAGGACCTAATGGATCTAGAATTAAGCTATGCACCTCCATTCTCAACTGCTAAGGATATAGTTAATTATGCTGGATATGTTGGAAGCAATCTTCTTTACAATCAGTATAAAGAAATTAATTTTGATAAGGTTCGTCAGCTTGTAGAAGCTACTAATGTAATTATAGATGTAAGAGAAAAATATGAATATGATTACGGACATATTAAAGGAGCAATTAACATTCCTTTAAGTGAGCTAAGAGAAAGAATAGATGAAATACCAAGAGATAAGCCTGTATATATTCATTGTAGAAGCGGCCAAAGAAGCTATAATGCAGTTATGACTCTGCAGAATCTTGGTTTTGATAATGTAACTAATATATCGGCAGGTTACCTGGCCTTATCATTCTTTGAATATTATAATGACAAGGTAAAGGAAAGAGAAATGATACTAACTGAATATAATTTTATGTAATTAAGCCCGTATAAGTACAGTGTGTGGCTTATGACTAAATAAGTGAATTATAATTGCCAGTAATATTAAGCTTCTAATAGGAGCAAAGTATTACTGGCATTTATTCTGTATGCACAAAATGCACAATAATTCCGTGGTGGACGCACATATGACCCCTATACAAAATACTTTTTCCGTTTTTTTTAAACTTTTTGTTGCAATTATAAAATTTGTATATTACAATGTAAAAGATATTTTAAAAACGGTGAATATATTAACAATAAAAGAATATTTCTACATTTGTATTAGTTCTTACTTTTAAGAAGAATAGGTTAATATGAAAGATATATCTTTTACAGGGCAATTTTTGTAGCACACAGAGTTGTCATTGTTATTAAATGGCGCTGAAGCGCTAGAATGGAGACTATTATGGCATTAACATTATCAAGAAAAGCGCAGGCGGTAAAGCCTTCATCTACCTTATCAATCACAGCAAAGGCTAAGGAGCTTAAAGCTCAGGGTATAGATGTGGTTGGATTCGGAGCAGGGGAACCAGACTTTCCAACTCCAGTAAACATATGTGATGCAGCTATTAAAGCTATTAAGGATGATTTTACTAAGTATACACCGGCTTCTGGTACTATGGAGCTAAAAGAGGCTGTATGTAAGAAATTTAAGGAATTCAATGGAATTTCATATGAGCCAAGTCAGATTGTTATCAGTAATGGAGGTAAGCACTCCTTAACTAATACCTTTGAAGCTATTCTAAACCCTGGTGATGAAGTAATTATTCCATCCCCTTATTGGTTAAGCTATCCTGAAATTGTTAAGATGGCTGATGGTGTTCCTGTATATATTAAGGCTGAAAAGAAACAAGAATATAAGGTGACTGCACAGCAGATTGAAGATGCTTGTACATCAAAGACAAAAGCTGTAATTATTAATTCTCCTAACAATCCAAGTGGTATGATTTACACTAAGGAAGAATTAGAAGCTATAGCAGATGTGGCTGTTCGTAAGGATATATATGTGGTTTCCGACGAAATATATGAGAATCTAATCTATGGAGATCAGGCTCCTATAAGCATTGCTTCCTTAAATGATGAGATTTATAAAAGAACTATAACAATTAGTGGTCTTGCCAAAAGCTATTCTATGACAGGCTGGAGAATTGGTTATACCGGTTCTTCTAAAGAAATAGCTAAGATTATGGGTAGTATACAGAGTCATCAGACTTCAAACCCTAATTCAATAGCTCAAAAGGCTGCTTATGAAGCTCTTGTTGGCCCCCAAGACTCAGTATTTACTATGAATTTTGAATTCGATAAGAGAAGAAATTATATGTATGATAGAGTATCAAATATGAAGTATATATCTGCCCTTAAGCCTCAAGGAGCATTCTACATGTTTATTGATGTTAGTAATCTTCTTAATAAAGAATATAAGGGACAGAAGGTTAATGATCTTTCAAACCTTGCAAAAGTATTGATTGAGGATTACAATGTAGCTGTAATTCCTTGTGACGATTTTGGCTTTGATGACCATATTCGTTTATCATATGCCATATCAATAGAACAGATTGAAAAAGGACTTGATAGGATAGAAAAATTTATTAATGACGTCCACGAATAAGCAGATTAGTTCATGAGATGGATAGTAGTGATAAGTGCAAGGTGATTGTAGGTTGTGATGAAAGGAATGATTATGGTATGGCGATGTTTGGATTTATAGGTGTAGGGAATATGGGTAAACCACTATTTAAAGCTGCGGTTAATACTTTTGGTAAGGATCAAGTTATATATAGTAGTGGACCTATAGACTATATGGAAGGTATAGCGAAGGAAACAGGGATTCCTTATACTAAGGATAATATGACTGTAGCTATGAACTGTAAGTATCTAGTCCTTGCTGTTAAGCCCCAGATATTCCCCATAATTCTAGAGGAAATAAAAGAACATATAACTAAAGACCATATAATCATTTCTATTGCAGTTGGACTTACAATTGATAGTATTAAGAAAAGCTTGGGACAGGATGTAAGAGTAGTAAGGGCTATGCCTAATACTCCTGCACAGGTCAATGAAGGAATGACAGGTATATCCTACTCAGATGATGAATTTAGTGAAGAGGATAGAAGAATACTTGATGAATTCTTTTCCTCCTTTGGCAAATATGAGCTTTTTGATGAGAAGCTTATGAATGCAGTTGGATGCGCTAGTGGTAGTTCTCCAGCATATGCATATATCTTTATTGAAGCATTAGCTGATAGTGTTGTTAGCTTAGGTATTCCTAGGGATAAAGCATACTCTATGGTTGCCCAAACCTTACTAGGATCAGCTAAGATGGTTTTAGAAAGTGGAGAGCACCCAGCTAAACTTAAGGATAGGGTGTGTTCACCTGGCGGGACAACAATAACTGGTGTCAAGGCTTTAGAGGAACATGGTTTTAGAAATGCTATCATGAAGGCAAGCGAAGCCTGTTATGAAAGAACTGTTGAGATGAGTCAAGAGTAAATATAAGCTTGTTCTATATTTATATATTTTCACATAAGATTTTATATAGTGAAAATATAAGGGAGCAGGCATATTATGAAAAGAATAAGATTTCAATTCCAGCAACTTAACATTATTCAAGTAGGTATAATATTATTAATTACAAGTTTGTTTTTTGGGATTGTATCTGCCAATCTTTTTCGTGATACATTGGTTAGAGATATTATTGATTATGAGTTAAGTATATATGCAAATATAAATAATAACCCTTTAGAGTATTCTAAGATTTTCTGGTATATTTTATTGGATAATTTAAAACAATTTCTTATATTTTGGATGCTAAGTATAACTATACTTGGCATTCCTTACATGGCTTTTAAAATATGTAGCTTTGGATTTTTAACAGGATTTTATATATCAGTAGTATCCCTACAATATGGATTTAAGGGATTACTACTGATTTTAGTATCTGAATTTCCCCAGGGCTTAATATATCTTCCTATTGGGATTATATGCTTATATAAAGGTTATGAACTGACTAGAAAAATATATCATGATAATCGTAGTCATTTGATGGGTCTGTTAAACATTATAAAACCTTACTTAATGCTTATATTAATCCTAGTCTTAGGAATATTAGTAGGAAGCTTTATAGAAGCATATATTGGTTCTTTTCTAATGAAAAAGACAATAGGGCTATTTGTATAGCTGGAGTCTTTTTATACATTATCTGCAATTGTGTAGATTAATTTTTCTGAATCCTCCCATCCTATACAGGGATCAGTAATGGACTTACCATAAACGCGGTCGGTAACTTTTTGGCTACCTTCTTCTATATAACTTTCAATCATAAATCCCTTTACATATTCAGCAATTTCAGAAGAAACCTTTCTACTATGAAGAACCTCTCTAACAATTCTGATTTGCTCCTTGTACTGCTTGTTAGAATTGGCATGGTTTGCATCAATTATGATAGCTGAATTTTGCAGATCTCTTTCTTGATACATTGAGATAAGACGTACAAGATCCTCATAATGATAGTTAGGAATTGATTGACCATGTTTATTAATTGCTCCTCTAAGTACAGTATGGGTTAATGGATTACCT
>DUNS01000248.1 GCA_012839235.1 Clostridiales bacterium | reverse complement strand
TAAGGAGAGAGACGCCAACGATTTACTAGACAAGCTTAAAGAAACCATGAATGAAATTGATAAGAGTACTTTAGAATTAAATTCCAGTATATCTGAGTCTTATGAATACATGCAAAATATTGAGCAAATGAGTGAACAAAGCAAAAACTCTGTTGAGGAGATAACTAAAGGTATTAATGAAAATGCATCAAGTGTAGAAAAGATTGTTAGATCTACCAATGATTCAACAGACTTAATCAATAAGACAAGAGAATTATCTAATAAGGCAAAATCTTATTCTAATAATATGAAGACGGTTGTTACTGAAAACTCTGCTGGAATTAATGAAATGGTTCAGCAAATGATTACCATAAATGATGCTGTTGGTACCGCTTTAACAAATATGTCTGACCTTAAAACTAATATGGATAGTATTAATGCTTCATTAGACGGAATAGATGAAATTGCTGAACAAACTAACCTTCTAGCATTAAACGCTTCAATTGAAGCAGCAAGAGCTGGGGATGCTGGTAAGGGCTTTGCTGTTGTTGCAAGTGAAATCAGTAAATTAGCTGAAATGAGTGCAAAGACAGTTAAGGAAATATATGAAGTTATTGAAGGAATTAATGAAGCCACAGTCTCAACCTTAGATAGAGTTTCCCATGGTAAGGAAGCCGTAGAGGTTGGTAATGAGGTTATTAATAAGGTTAAAGATAGCTTTAGCTCCCTGGAAGAGTCTGCTTTGGCTATTAATAATACTATAGATACAGAGGACCATATGATCCTAGATATCTCCTCTTCCTTCGACTCAATTATGGAACAACTTGAGAATATTTCTGCAGTCTCTGAAGAACATGCTGCAGCTACAGAAGAAATGCTAGCAGCTATAGAAACTCAATATGATTTGATTAATCAAGTAAGTGAAGAAATGACTTCTATTAATGATCAGAGTAATAATCTAAGACGTATTCTTGTGGAATAAAGATCATTCTCTTTCCTTTATTTCAACATGTATTGTATCTCCAGGTTATTTATTGATTTTTTGTCTTATATCTTTCCTAATTTCAATAATATGACCTGGAGTTCCCATAGGGACTAAACTACCTTGAAATATAATTCTAGTATAAGAATATCACAAAATCTTTCTAATTTTTATCCCTAATTCTTACTCATCTCACAACTTACAAAATCACAAAACTATGATATAATCGTTTAGTTGTGTTGAAAAACCGAAAATATTCTACCGACAAAATACTCACTAGAATGATGGAGGAGAAAGTAATGGAAGCTAAAACACTAGCCCTAATATTATTTCTAATTACTTACGTATGTTTATTAGTTTTCACAAAAGTCAGAGCTTTTATCGCAATTGGCTCCGCAATAATTTTTGTTATTTTAGGTTTTGTAGGTTTACTACCTACCTACGATTACTTTGCAGCAATCGACTGGAATGTTATTATGATGATTGCCGGTACTATGGGTGTTGTATCCCTCTTTATTGAATCAAAGATGCCATCTAAATTAGCGGATTTTATTATTGAAAAAACCCCTAATGTAAAATGGGCAATGGTTTCTCTAGCATTATTTGCAGGTATTATATCAGCTTTTGTTGATAATGTTGCTACAGTTTTAATGGTAGCTCCAGTAGCTCTTAATATTGCTAAAAAGCTTAAAATATCACCTGTACAAAGTATAATCGCTATTGCCATTTCTTCTAACCTTCAAGGTGCTGCAACCTTGGTTGGAGATACTACTTCTATTTTACTTGGCGGAGAAGCCAACATGAACTTCTTGGAATTTTTCTGGTATCAAGGAAAGCCTAGTATTTTCTGGGTAGTTGAAATTGGTGCTATAGCAACAGTATTTATATTACTTTGGTTATTTAGAGAGCATAAGGAACCAGTACAATCTTTAGATAAAACAGTTGTTACAGATTATTTCCCAACTGTATTACTTGTTGGTATAATAGTACTTCTGATCCTTGCTTCTTTCATAGAGAACAAGCCTGACATTACTAATGGTTTTATTTGCATTGGCTTAATGATTATAGGCTTAATTCGTAAGTTTATCTTAACTAAGGATAAACATACTCTTATAGATGTTCTAAAAGAGATTGATTATACTACTATCGGCTTATTAGCAGGTTTATTCGTATTAATCGGAGGAATTAAAGAAGTAGGTGTTATCGATGATATTGGTGCTCTTTTTGTTAACCTAGGTAAGGACAACCTTTTTGTAATCTTTACCTTAATTGTATGGGCATCTGTGGCCATATCAGCAGTTATTGATAATATTCCTTATGTTGCAACTATGCTACCAGTAGTTACTTCCATAGCAGCTTCCATGGGTATTGATCCTACGATCCTCTACTTTGGGTTATTAGTTGGTGCAACTCTTGGTGGTAATATTACTCCTATTGGAGCTTCTGCTAACATAGCTGGTCTTGGTATCCTTCGTAAGGAAGGCCATGAGTTAAGTGCTAAGGATTTTATGAAGATAAGTGTACCTTTTACTCTTACAGCTGTTATAACTGGTTATATTTTAATATGGTTAATCTGGGCATAAAAATCCTTTACTACACCAGATTATACTTGAAAATCATAATAAATTAATTAATAATATATGGTCCTATGTAAATATTACGTAGGACCATTTTTACTTATATCCTTTGCATTTGATATAGGTTTTTGCTATTATATTATAAGTTCACAGATTAGGAGCTCGATGACAGCTATCGAACAATTAAAAGAAAGCATGGTTTTAGTATGAATAATCAAAAAAACAATAAAGAAACTACCCATAAACGTAGGGTTCGATACAAGGGGACTCACCCTAGAACTTTCAAAGAAAAATATAAAGAATTAAATCCTGATAAATATGCTGATACAGTAGAAAGAGTTATGCAAAAGGGTAATACACCTGCTGGTATGCATCGATCTATATGTGTTGATGAAATATTGGATTTCTTAAAGGTTACTCCTGGGCAAATTGGTCTAGATGGGACTCTTGGTTATGGTGGTCACACTCAGGAATTATTAAAATGCTTGGATTTTAAAGGTCATCTATATGCAACTGATGTAGATCCTATAGAATTACCACGGACTAAGGAGCGTTTAGAGAAGCTTGGCTATGGTTCTGATATTCTAACTATTAAGCATATGAACTTTTCCAAGATAGATCAGATTGTGTCAGAGGCAGGCCCTCTTGATTTCGTATTGGCAGACTTAGGTGTCTCATCCATGCAGATAGACAATCCTGATAGAGGCTTTTCCTATAAGAATGAGGGTCCCTTGGATCTGCGACTTAATCCTAATAAGGGTATATCTGCGGCTGAGAGAATTAAAAATATTACTAAGGATGAATTAGAAGGTATGCTATGGGAAAATTCGGATGAACCCCATGCTAATGTAATATCAAGAACTATAGTTAATGAAATTAAAAAAGGAAAAACTATAGACACAACAACAGAGCTTCGTGATGTAATTGCCTATGCTCTTCGATCTTTACCAGCTGATACAAGAGATGAGGAGATTAAGAAGTCTTCCATGAGAACCTTTCAGGCACTTCGTATTGATGTGAATAGTGAATTTGAAGTTCTCTATGAGTTTTTAGAGAAGCTTCCTACTTCACTAGCTAAGGGTGGACGGGTTGCAATACTTTCATTCCACTCTGGTGAAGATCGCTTAGTTAAGAAATCATTTCAAAGATATTACAGAGAGGGAATCTATTCAGAGATATCCCCTACTGCTATTCGTCCTTCAGCAGAAGAATGTAACGCCAACAGCCGTGCTCGTTCTGCCAAGCTACGATGGGCTATAAAAGCATAAGAAAGGCATGTATATTATATGAGTATATTAACTGTAACAAACTTAAGCCACGGCTTTGGAGACCGAGCTATATTTAAGGATGTATCCTTTCGCCTATTAAAGGGTGAGCACATAGGCTTAATAGGAGCCAATGGGGAAGGTAAATCCACCTTTATGAATGTTGTAACTGACAGATTGATGCCCGATGAAGGAAAAGTAGAATGGGCAAAGCATGTAAGAGCCGGATATCTTGATCAGCATGCTGTTCTAGAAAAAGGAATGACCCTCCGATCTGTACTTCAATCTGCCTTCTCCCACTTATTTGAACTGGAAGAAAAGATGAATCATATATGTGATACTATGGGTGAAGCAGAAGGGGATCAGCTTGATGAAATGTTAGAGGAACTTGGAGTTATTCAAGATCTACTAACCATGCACGACTTTTATATAATTGATAGTAAGGTTGATGAAATAGCTAGAGCACTTGGACTTGACCAGCTTGGTTTAGATAGTGATGTAACAGATCTAAGTGGTGGTCAAAGAACAAAGCTACTTCTTGGTAAGCTATTATTAGAAAAACCAGATATTCTCCTTCTAGATGAGCCTACCAACTATCTTGATGCTGAGCACATAGAGTGGTTAAAGCGCTATCTTCAGGAATATGAAAATGCATTTATACTAATCTCCCACGACATACCATTTCTTAATAGTGTTGTAAATATCATATATCATGTAGAAAATCAGGAATTGACTAGATACGTTGGAGACTATGATAAATTCATGGAAGTATATGAGATGAATAAAGCCCAGCTAGAAGCTGCATACAAGAGACAGCAGAAAGAAATTGAAGAACTAGAAGACTTTGTTGCTAGAAACAAAGCTAGGGTATCAACAAGAAATATGGCAATGTCAAGACAGAAAAAGTTAGACAAGATGAATATTATCGAGCTGTCTAAAGAAAAACCTAAACCGGAATTTAATTTTAAGGAAGCTAGAGCTGCTAGTAAATATATATTTGAGACCAAGGATCTTGTTATAGGATATGATACTCCTCTCTCCTCCCCTCTTAACCTTACTATGGAAAGGGGCCAAAAGATAGCCCTTATAGGCTCTAACGGTATAGGAAAAACTACCCTACTTAAAAGTATCTTAGGCCTAATTCCTTCCCTAGAAGGTAGTGTAACTCTTGGAGATTATCTTAGTATAGGCTACTTCGAACAAGAAATTAATGGAAACAGTAACATAAGCTGTATTGAAGATATATGGACCGAGTTTCCCGGCTTTACACAATTTGAAGTTCGTCTGGCGCTAGCCAAATGTGGCCTTACCACAAAGCATATTGAAAGTCAGGTAAGGGTTCTAAGTGGTGGTGAGCAGGCAAAGGTTAGACTCTGCAAGCTCATTAACCAGGAAACCAATATCCTACTTCTGGATGAGCCTACTAACCATCTGGATGTTGATGCTAAAGAAGAGCTTAAAAGGGCTTTAATGGCATATAGGGGAAGTATTCTTATGGTCTGCCATGAACCAGAGTTCTATGATGGTCTTGCTACAGATGTATGGGATTGCTCCAAGTGGACAACTTTGAAATAATGGTGTTTATCACATTTTAGGTTAACAAAAACAGGGTGTGATTATTATTCAACAGAGGTACGCTCTCGCTCGGTTGCCGCTCATAGTGGTACATAAGCTTGTGACAGATAAGTATATCTGCCACAACCTAAGTACCGATGGCGACAAACGACCTCTTTATGAATAATAATCACATCCTGTTATTTATATTATGATGTGATAAACAATGTAGTTTCTCGAAGCACTTGAATCGGTTGCGTATTACTGATTTATCTTGAAATATACTATACTACTGTTATATTCAGTTCCATTCCAATTGGAGAAAGCCAATGCTTTACTATCAGGACTGAAGCTAGTGGTAATATTTTCAACATCTACAGCGATTTGCACAGACTTTGATGTTAACATATCATAAATGTATAAGCTGCTAGCTCCAGGGCTTGTTCCCTCTCCCTTTATACTATATGCGAACATTCTCTGATCAGGAGACCATGATACTCCACCTATCTCTGTCCCCTCTGCAATTACTTCCTTATTACTTCCATCAATATCAACAAGAGATATGGTTTGTTTAGCTCCATCACTTTGAACTAGAACCATTTGCATCCTATCAGGAGAAGGAATTATCCTAAGCACATGATTGAAGCCTAGATTTAGTTTTTCTTGTGTTGATATATTAAGTGACATAAGAGTTGCATCATAAGTTGTTGTGAAATAAATAGTATCATTTATCTTTACAATATTATATATAGCCTCTTCAAGTAATTCCTTAATATCATAGGTATTACCAAAGACATCAGAGACATAAGCTCCATTCATATAGCCAGGTCCAATAACAGTATAATTGTCAGCCCACTTGGCACCACCTACATTACCAATTGTTTCTCCCTTAATATTAACACTTTCTAATGTTTCAAGATCAAGAATATAGAATGATGGATCCCCAAGAGTGTAGCCATAATACAATAGATACTTTTTATCAGGGGAAAGTACTCCTCCACCTAGATTCTGTTCTTGATCCTCTACTAGTAATCTGTATTCTCCAGTTTTAAGACTATACTGATATAAACTCCTTGGATAATAATCCGATAATTCTTCAAGTCTCATTTTATTTAAGGTTTCATTTTCCCTAGAAACAATCACATTCTCTTCATCTAACCAGTCGGATATTTCTCTCTTTTCAAAAGACTCAATTCTATCTATAGTTATGTCAGGCTTATTAACTTCCTGC
>DUNS01000247.1 GCA_012839235.1 Clostridiales bacterium | reverse complement strand
TGACATATCAATGATTGATATTAATTTCATGGATGAGATGGATATAACAGTCCTTTTTGGCAACTTAATTGATAATGCAGTAGTTGCATGTACAAAATGTCATGATAATCCATATATACAGCTTTATGCTAATAGCTTTCATGATATGGTTTCACTAACCATAGAGAATAGCTTTAATGATGATATTTTAGTAAGGGATGGTAAGTTAATACATAGAAATCAACGTGGAATTGGCTTATCTAACATTAGGCGGACCATAGATAAATATGATGGTAGCCTAATATATAAAATTAAGAAAAATGTGATATGCTGCAATATTATTCTTAACAGAGGAGATTAACTTGTACATGGTGACAAAAATCTGTACATTGGGATAAATCATTGAACAAAATATGGAAATAGAGTAAACTAAAAATTGCATAAAAGCTTTTTTGCATGAAACAGGTAACTATTAATAGGCAAAACATTTACTGGTTTTGCTCATAGGAAATCAATTATATAAGGAGGAGGTTTCATATGAATAACAAATTAATGAATGCTGTTAAAAAAGTGGTAGACAAGAACATCCGTACAGAAGTCAATAGCAGGTGTATATGTTTTGGTTATCAGCCTTATATGCCTGCTTCAGCAAAAGAGAAGTTTCAAAGAGAGAAGAAGTAGTGGACAATCTTGTTGATAACATTGTAACTAAGAGTCTTGATAGATTAGTCAAAGTACATGCTATTAACTCAGCAGATACCGAAGTATATAAGTTTGGTATTGAAGTTACATTATTAAAGATAATTCATTATACTTCCTACTTTTTAATCAGCCTATGGATGAAGAGAGTATTTGAAGGTGTGATTATTATATCAGTGTATTATGGGTTTAGGTGTAACGTTGGTGGTTATCATGCAAAGACGAGAATTGGATGCTATATCTTTTCTTGTTTAGCGGTATTTATATCCTTGTTAGCTGTGGATTATAATATTAGCCCATTAGCCATGATTATAATCGCTCTGATCAATCTAGTTGTATTAATATCTCTACCAGCTGTATCCAATGAGAATAGGAAAGTAGAGCCAGAGGAAGAAGAATTATTCCGTCGTAGGTTGTATAGAGTGACCTTTCTCTTTATTGCTGCCTTTATAGTCACTTCCATCCTACAGGGTTGGAGCTTGGTTTGGTTATATACAATTGGATTAATACTAGCTTCTCTATTACTAGTTTTAGGTAGAATTGTATTATTAATAAACCCAAAATAATAGCATAATAAAAGTTAGGGGTGTTTCTAGCATACCAAATGCTACGAAGCACCCCTTTACTACTAGATAGTAAATACAAGCTGTTGCCAGTCCTGTCCTTATATGATGTTTCAGTAAAAATATAAGCTCTTTGCCATTGAGGTATAATCAATAGATTTACTCATTGGGAAAGAGCTTTTTCTTTAGCAGATTTTAGTTGCTCTAGATACTCCCCGTAGCTTGCTTCTTCTTCATCCTTGTTAGCCCCTGTGCGACCTAGCCTATCGCATTTGCTAAGTAGTGCCATATCATATATATCTACTTCTTTAAGTAGATTTTTCATATCGGCAAATGGAAGCTTCTTAAGGACATAAAGCATATGCATATGATATCTGACAAGAGCTCCTACCTTTACCTTAAATTCCATATCATCAGTATAGAAATCTAGAAAGTCTATGCTTAACTTACCCCCTACCTTATCATGGTCGTAGGAGGTTATCCTTCCTTTTCTCATTCTAGTGGTATCTGGCTTTCCGATATCATGGAGGAGAGCAGCCCACATAAAGGATTTTTTGTCATTGCTTTCCTGCCTTAGCTTGGCTGCCTCATCTACTACAAGCAATGTATGGTTCCACACATTGCCCTCAGGATGGTACTTTGGAGATTGCTCTGTTTTCTTAAGATCATATAACATTTTTAAAGGATATTCCCTAAACTCAGGCCTTTTTGATAATTCTACTAGATACTGAGAAGGGGAAGCATCATTAATTAAATGGCTTGTAATTTCATTAAATTGTTTTATATTATTTTCTTTAATCATAGTCATCATTTCTTTAGTAGGTTGGCTACTTTCTTATTGCCGGTTTTTGCCTTTCCCTGTATCTCTGGTACTGGTTCAACCTTGTTTTTTGGGATCTTAATCCCAGGATTTTCTTCAGTTCCATGGGGTGCTCTTGGATCTGGTCTTCTCATACCTGCTTTCGCCATATTATTCTCCTTTTTTGAATACATAGTAATTATACCATTAGTATGTGTCAACTTGAATAACATATTCTTTTTTTATAAATCTATTAAAGTTTTATGAAATGTGTTATTTTTTGATATAATATAGTAATAGTTATCAGTTTTGATATTGAGATATCTGCTGTAATGTGGTAATATTGGGATTATCTTCAGTCAATGATTTGAAGAATGCCAATAAAGAGAATAATGAAAATTCAGAGCTTATCAGAGACCTGGTATTCAGGATTAATGAGCAGTCAATGGATATAAGCGAGATTATGAATATTATATCTAATGTTGCCAATCAGACCAACCTTCTAGCCTTGAATGCAAGTATCGAAGCCTCTAGAGCTGGGGAGCACGGACTAGGTTTTACTGTGGTGGCTGAAGAAATTCGTAAGCTTGCCAACGAGACAGCTTTAGCAACAGATAATATCAAAGACAGAATTAATATGATGCAGGAACAGTCTCAGGAAGCAGTGAATTTTGTGGACAAAAATCAGTCAGGGGTTGAGAAAATCAACCAGACTGTTAATAGGACAGAGGATATTATTAATAAGGTTGCTGATGGACTTCAGGAGCTGATCAGTGGCATCAATATTATTGTTAATCATAATCAGGAAATCAACCACAAGAAAGATGAAATACTGACTATGCTAGGCAGTGTATCTGATGGAGCACAGGAAAATTCCGCTGCAATTGAAGAGGTATCTGCAACTGCAGAAGAACAGTCCATGACGATTGTGGAGATTACCGAAAGTATCCTAGAGCTCAATGATATGGTCAATGATTTAAATACCTTGATTAACGAATTCAAGGTTAATGATAGTTTGTAAATATTGAAGTTTTTTATGTAAGTTCTTGATTTATCCATTTTAATTTTATATGATGTCTATTGAAAGATCATAATGGGAAGTGAGGTAATATATGGAATCTGTATTGGAGATTTATAATATTGAGACTGGTAGCCGTGAGACTATATATGAGTTTCCCTATCTTATTGAAGCTCCTAACTGGTCAATGGATGGGAAGTATCTTGTCTATAATAGCAATGGTAGAATTTATTCATATGATTTATGTTCTAATGAGATTAAAGAAATATATACAGATTATGCTATAGCTTGTAATAATGATCACGTTCTGTCAGCTGATGGGAGAAGTATTGCCATAAGCCATGGCACCAAAGAGGATGGTAAGTCCAGAATATATACTCTGCCAATTGAGGGAGGAATTCCCCGTCTGATTACTCCACTAGGTCCCAGTTATCTTCACGGATGGTCACCTGATGGTAAGACTCTCTCCTATTGTGCTGAGAGGGATGGAGAATATGATATATATACTATTCCTGCTCTTGGTGGAGAGGAGACAAGGCTAACAGATGCACCTGGACTTAATGACGGCCCGGAATATGATCCTACTGGTGAATATATATGGTTTAATTCTGTGAGATCTGGTCTTATGCAGGTTTATAGAATGAAATCTGATGGCTCAGAGCAAACTCAGATGACATTTGATGAGAACTGGAATACATGGTTCCCTCATGTATCACCTGATGGAAAGCTAATATCCATGATTGCATATAGAAAAGGTGATTTGAAACCTGATGAACATCTACCCAACAAGCATGTGGAACTTCGCTTAATGTCAACCGAGGGTGGTAAACCAACAACAATTGTAGAGCTTTTTGGAGGCCAAGGAACTATTAATGTGAATTCTTGGTCACCTGATAGCAAGAGATTTGCATTTGTAAGTTATCGTACCAACAAGTGAGGGGGATAGAATATTCACTTGTCAGGACTTAAATAAATTATATTTAATACCAAGGAGGAGCAAGCTGTGAGGTTTTGTTGGAGTACATTAGCAGTTAAGAACATGGATGAATCTATCAAGTTTTACAAGGAGATTGTTGGTCTGGAGCTTGTTAAAAGATATCAGTCTGGAAAAGATACAGAGATTGCATTTTTAAATGATGCAGAAACCAAGATTGAATTAATCTGTAACAAGGACAAAAAGGAAATTAATATTGGCCAAGATATATTATGGGGATTTTATGTTGATTCAGTGGAGAAGCAGATGGCTTTAGTGAAAGAAAAAGGTGTTGAGATTACTAGTGGACCCTTTCAACCAAATCCTTCCACTAAGTTCTTTTTTATAACAGATCCTAATGGTATGAAGATACAATTTGTTGAGAACTTGAGTTAAGGCTTTAATTCTGATTAAATTGAATAAGTGTTATTGAAATATAAATAAAACATGACTTCCATAAGATGCCACTAATGGAAGTCATGTTTTATTTGATTCATGACAGTTGAATTAGATTTTCAATTCGTCTTATTGATATAGGGGACAAGTATGAGTATTAAACATCGTTATTAGGTATTGATTTTTTCTTAGCATTCTTATTCTTGTTCTGATTTTCTTGTGTTATAGGGGTCTGCCCTTTTGCCTTCTTAATTCTATCTTGTTTATTGTCTGGTTGACTATCCTTTGGCATATTCTAACCTCCTTGGTATTCATCCAATACCTCATTTTTCTTAGTATGCCTTAAAATAATTGTTTTATTATATATGTTGGATATTTTACCATAGTTTTAGAAGATATTAGGATGGTTAAAAGAAATGGGATATTCAGTTGCTGATATCACTCTTATGTACATTTGTGTACATTTTGTGAACATGTACATACAAGAAGATGCGTACAACTTTTATAAACAAAAATAATTACTAAGAAAGTGGGATATATCGGCCTATTGTAGTCATAATTACATAATGTATGTACATTAAAAGAGAAATATGTCTGTATAATATTAAAAAATGTGTTGACAACTTAACAAAAATGGAATATATTATAGATGTAATAGATAAAACCTGACATTAAATTGTGCTAATCGTATATGGACCCGATGTATTACAAAGTGGATTTATAAAGTTTGTACAAGTACATGCTTCGTGCATGGGTTGTAATATAACATTTTAACAAAAGTATTTCTATAGTACAAAAAGGGAGGATATGCAATGAAGAAAATGATCAGTAAGTTATTAGGTGTTATGCTGGTAATGGCCATGGTATTTAGCTTGGCTGCATGTAGTAGCAAGGAACCTGCTAAAACCACAGACACAGGTACAAAGGACACAAGTACCACTGAGGATAAGACTAGCGAGGAGAAGACAGTTAAGAAGGTTGGTGTTGCCATGCCAACACAATCTTCACAGAGATGGATACAAGATGGTGACAATATTAAGAAAGAACTAGAAGCACTTGGATACCAAGTTGACTTACAGTACGCAGAGGATGATGTACAGGCACAAGTATCACAGATTGAGAACTTAATCAATAATGGAGCAGATTGCTTGGTTGTTGCAGCGGTTGACTCCTCAGCATTGGTTAACGTATTAGGAGAAGCTAAGAATAACAATATTCCCGTTATTGCATACGATCGTTTATTGATGGATACTGATGCGGTTTCCTATTATGCAACATTTGATAATGAAGGCGTTGGTGTTGCTATTGGTACCTACATTGAAGAGAAGATGGAACTTGCAACTGCAGCAGCTGATGGAAGAACCTATAATATTGAATTCTTTATGGGATCCCCTGATGATAATAATGCTGTATTCCTAGACAATGGTATACATAAAGTATTAGATAAATACTTAGATAGTGGAGTTTTAGTGTGTCAGTCAGGACAGACAACATTTGATAAGACCAATACACTTCGTTGGAGTCAAGAAACAGCTCAGAAGCGTTGCGAGGATATCTTATCAGGATTTTATGGTGATGGTGAGCATCTAGATATTGCAGCTAGTGCTTTTGACGGATTAAGCTATGGTATTTCTGCAGCATTAGTAGGTGCAGGTTATACTCCTGGAGATGGTTGGCCACTTATAACAGGTCAGGATGCTGAGCTTATGGCAGCTAAGAATATCATCTCTGGATCACAATCCATGTCAATTTTTAAAGATACTAGAGTATTAGCAGAAAAAGCTGTTACTATGGTACAGGCAGTTCTTGAAGGCAAGGAACCTGAGATTAATGACACAACTACCTATAACAACAATGTGAAGACAGTTCCTTCTTACTTATGTACACCAGTAGCTGTTGACATTGATAATTACAGTGAAGTTCTAATCGATTCTGGATATTATACAGCGGACGAATTAAAATAATCAACTTGTACTAGCTATTAAAGGTGGCAACTAAGTTGTCACCTTTTTAAGTAAGAAAATTGGAATGTTTATGCGAAATTATGAAAAGGAGTTGAAGGAATGTCTGACATAATTTTGAAAATGAACCATATCACGAAAGAATTTTCAGGTGTCAAGGCTTTAGATGACATGAATTTTCAGGTAAAACGTGGTGAAATCCATGCATTATGTGGAGAGAATGGGGCAGGTAAATCTACTCTGATGAATATATTATCAGGGGTGTATCCCTATGGTTCATACTCAGGCGATGTTGTATATAATGGACAGAAGTGTCAGTTTCACAATATAAAGGATAGTGAAAGCAAGGGTATAGTTATTATCCATCAGGAGCTTGCTTTAAGTCCCTACCTATCTATTGCAGAGAATATATTCCTTGGGAATGAAGTTGCTTCCTCGGCAGGGGTTATCAATTGGACAAAGACAGCTCAGAAGGCAAAAGAGATGCTTGCCATGGTGGGATTGGAAAAAGAGAATATTAATGCACCTGTGAATTCCCTAGGTGTTGGTAAGCAACAATTAATCGAGATAGTTAAAGCATTAGGTAAAAAAGTTGATTTACTGATACTAGACGAGCCTACAGCAGCTTTAAATGATGAGGAGAGTAGGCAGCTTCTAGATATTATGTTACAGCTTAAAGAACGAGGAATAACCTGTATTATCATTTCCCATAAGCTTAATGAATTGAGCTATGTGGCGGATTCAATTACTATTATTCGTGATGGTAAGACAATTGAGACATTGGATAAAGAAGATAAATTTACAGAGGATAGAATTATCAAAGGCATGGTTGGTCGTGAGATAACTAATAGATATCCTCCCCGTGAAAGTAATGTGGGAGATCTGGTCTTTGAGGTTAAGAATTGGAATGTATATCATCCTAATGATGAACATAGACAAGTAATAAAGGATATATCCCTTCAGGTTCGTGCAGGTGAGGTTGTAGGACTTGCTGGACTTATGGGTGCAGGTAGAACAGAGCTGGCTATGAGTTTGTTTGGAAAATCATACGGACAGAAGATATCTGGCCAAGTGTTTATTAAAGGGACTGAGGTTAATATGAGAAGTCCTAGAGAGGCTATAGAGAATAAGGTTGCCTATGTATCTGAGGATAGAAAAACGGCAGGTCTCATAGCTATCGATGATATAAAAAACAATATGACTTTGGCAGCTTTACGAGATTTCTTTTCAAAAAAAGGTGTTATTAATAAAAATGAAGAAATCCTTACTGCTAAAAAGTATATGAAATTAATTAATATTAAAGCTAATTCCATTGAACAAAAGGTAGGATCTCTTTCGGGTGGTAATCAGCAGAAGGTAGTTTTAGCCAAATGGATGATTACAGAGCCAGATATATTGATTTTGGATGAACCGACAAGGGGTATCGACGTAGGTGCTAAATATGAAATATACTCTATAATTAATGACTTGGCTAAGGCAGGTAAAGCAGTGATAATCATTTCGTCTGAGATGCCAGAGATTATCGGTATGTGCGACAGAGTATATGTTATCAATGAAGGACAAATTGCAGGGGAATTGGGTAAAGAAGATTTGTCTCAAGAAAATATTATGAAGAATATTGTAGCACACAATGGGAAGGAGAATAAGTAATGGAAAGTAAAAAGATTAATTTGGATATGAAGAAATATGGTATGGTTCTTGCCATGATTGCGATCTTCTTATTATTTAATATATTATCCGACGGGAAGAATGCAACTCCCATGAATATTAATAACTTGGTAATGCAGAATAGCTATGTAGTTATCTTAGCAACAGGTATGCTTCTGTGTGTTCTAACAGGTAATGTTGATCTAGGTGTTGGTTCAATTGTAGCTCTTACAGGTGCTATATGTGCCATTATGGTTGTAGACTATGGCGTACCAGTTCCGATTGCATTTCTTATAGTAATAGTGGTAGGATTAATATGTGGTATGTTTGCTGGTTTCTTTATAGCTTATCTTGAAATACCGCCTTTTATCGTAACCCTTGCAACTATGTTAATGGGACGTGGACTTACATATGTAGCTTTAAAGGCTCAAACCAAAGGGCCACTTCCAGCCGCCTATACTATGATAGGTGCAGGCTACCTTCCAACTATTAATATTGGAACGGCTGAGGCTCCTCTAGATTTATTAAGTATAATTGTAGCATTAGTGATTTCTGTAATACTTATATTATCTGAATTAAGATCAATCAGAACTAAGAAAAAGTATGGTTTTGAAATAAATCCAGTATGGCAAACTGCTTCCAAGTTGGTTGTTATATTAGCAATACTATGGTTCTTCATGTTGAAATTAGCTAGTTATCGTGGAATGCCAATTGTATTATTGTTGATGGCAGCACTAATTGCTATATATCAATTTATTACTAGTCAAACTATTGCTGGACGTAATATATATGCTCTTGGTGGTAATGCTAAGGCCGCTAAGCTATCTGGTGTTAATACCAAGAAAGTATTCTTCTGGGTATATACCAATATGGGTCTTTTAAGTGCTATTGCAGGTATTGTCCTTTCAGCTAGAAATGCATCTGCTACTCCTAAAGCAGGTGATGGATTTGAGATGGATGCAATTGCTTCATGTTATATTGGTGGAGCTGCTACTACCGGTGGTGTAGGTACAATAATTGGTGCAGTTGTAGGTGCCTTGATCATGGGTATTTTAAATAATGGTATGTCCTTAATTGGCTTATCAACTGATATGCAAAGGGTAGTTAAGGGTTGCGTTTTATTAGGAGCAGTAACCGTAGATTTATTATCAAAACGTAAGAAGTAAATAATTAGATACATTGGGAGGATGTCAGATGGTTAATAAAGTACCAAAATATATGGAACTAGTTAATTGGGTAAAAGAGAAAATAAAGTCTAAAGAATTAAAATCAGGAGATAAACTATACTCTGAAAACCAATTAAGTTCAATGTTCTCCATGAGTAGACAGACGGTACGCCATGGAATAAGTATATTAGAGCAGCAAGGGATAGTAGAGAGAATACAGGGTAGCGGGACCTATATATGTAATAAACCCAAAGCCCCTAAGGCAAAAACCATGAATATTGCTGTTGTAACCACTTATGTTGACCGATACATTTTCCCCAATGTTATTAAAGAAATGGAGAAGGTTATCTCCGATGCTGGGTATTTTACTCAAATTGCCTTTACCTATAATACCTTAGTGCGAGAATCTACTATACTTAGTAAGTTTCTTGAGAGTAATAATGTAGATGGCATTATTATTGAACCAACTAAAAGTGGTTTGCCCAATCCTAATATTAAGCTTTATGAGGAAATTATGGACCGCGGAATTCCTATGCTCTTTATTAATAGCTATTATCCAGACTTACCATTACCTCATGTAGCTATGGATGATAGAAAGGCAGGATTAATGGCTGTAAATCATCTGATCGAAGCTGGTCATACCAAGATTGCAGGTATATTTAAAGCTGATGATAGGCAGGGACACTTTAGATATTCTGGTTTCATGAAAGGCCTGATTGATGCTGGGCTGTCCTTTAATGATGATAACATTATATGGATTGATACGGAAGATACTAATCATATGGTAGATAATGAGGGGCGAATATTAAACCGAATCAAGGGTTGTACAGCCTGCGTATGCTACAATGACGAGGTGGCAGTGCCTATTGTTGAAATGTGTAAGAGAAATAACATCAGTGTGCCTGATGATTTATCTATTGTGAGTATAGATGACTCTGATCTGGCGGCCTACTGTGAAGTACCTTTGACATCTGTTGCCTACCCTATAACTAAGTTGGGTAAAAAGGCTGCTCAGAATTTACTTCGATTAATAGAAGATAGCAGTTTTGATGGGAACCATGATTTTTCACCTACATTATCTATTCGTAATTCCGTTAAGAGAGTTGCTGGAGTAAAGGAAAGTAATTAACTATTGTTAGGTTTTCTTTTATGAATAAGGGGTGGTATACATGAGAAGAAAGCTAAAATTTAATTTTAGTTTAAAGAATGTTCCAATTAAAGGTATGAGAATTAATAATATACGTATGAAATTAATAGGAGCATTTGCTATACCAGTTTTATTAATTGTTTTACTTGGTGTTGTATCCTATGGAAGAGCTGCAGACGGAATTATTCATAGCTATGAAAGTGCTAATCTAGCTAGTCTTGATATGCTAAGTGATTATTATGGTTTAGCATTGGAATCCATTACAGCTAAGGCTATGCAGATTAATACTAATGATGCAGTGAAAAATTATTTTAATGGTTATTATCAGGATGATGAGTTAGAAGAAGCGATACGGTTTAAAGATGCACAAAGGCTGGTTAACTCGACAGCTATAGCTGATAAGATAGTAAGAAATGTATTCGTCTTTGGTGAATATGGAGATGGTATCTCCTCAACTGGTCCCCTAAAGAAATCAACTTATCAAGCCTTTCTTGATTCGGAGGAAGGTAAGAGGTTATCTGAATTAGGTGTAGATTCATATTGGAGTGGCTATCATAAGTTTTTTGATGAGCTTTCTTCTATTAAAGAAACTGATTATGGTTTAGTGCTTTATAGGAACCTGTATAATTCAGCCAATGATGACATTGGCTATATCGTTTTTGATATACGAATGGAATTTATAACTGATGCATTGGAGAAGGTTAACTTCGAAGAGAAAAGTATTGTAGGACTAGTAACTGAAGATGGTAGGGAAATCATCGGTGGCGAATATCCTGAAGGCTTTACATTTAAAGAACAGGACTTTCTTAAGACATCTGTTGAAAGTCAAGAGGATAGTGGAAGCAATTATGTTAATATAGGGGGCCAATCCTATTTGTTAAATTACTCTAAGATAATAGGTGGGAATGCAATCCTATTTACCATGCTCCCAGAAGAAGTGATTGTCGGTCAGGCTCAGACTGTTAAGATAGCGACAGTCATTATGGTTGTAATAGCCAGCATTGTGGCAATTATTATTGCTACAATTATTTCCTCTGGATTTAGTGGAGCTATTAATGGAGCCAATCTTGTCTTAGCTGAAGCTGCCAATGGTAATCTGACAGTTAATGCTAAAACCAGAAGGAAGGATGAGTTCTTAAAATTAACTAATAGTATTAATAATATGACTCAAAGCATGAAGAAATTGATACTAGGTATGACTGATGTAAGTGGGGCTGTTGCTAAGTCCGCTGGAGAGGTTACTGATAGCACCAATATTTTATTTAGTGCAACAGAACAGATTTCATCCGCAGTTAATGATATTAACCAAGGTATTACACAACAAGCTGGTGATGCTGAACAGTGCTTGATACAGATGGAAGATCTATCAAAGCAGATTAATTCTCTTAACCAAAATACCTCCAAGATGAATGAGATTGCATCAGTTACTAAGAGTGCAGTTGGTAATGTAACAATTATGGTGGATGAACTAAATTCTAAATCCAAGGATACAGTTGATATTACCATGGACATTATTGAGGATGTTGAACATCTTGAGGAAAGCTCTTCATCTATCAATAGTATTGTAGAAACTATGAATACAATAGCTAAGCAGACCAATCTCTTATCTCTTAATGCTTCTATTGAGGCTGCTAGATCCGGAGAGGCAGGCAAGGGGTTTGCAGTAGTTGCTACTGAAATCCGTAATCTTGCAGAGCAATCTGCCGAAGCGGCCAATCAGATAGGTGATATCATTAAGAACATGCAGGAATATATCATCAAAACCGTAGCAACTGCTAAAAAGGCCAATGGTATAGTTGGTTCTCAAGAGACAGCCTTAAATAGTACAATTGAGGTGTTTAACGAGATTAATCAACATGTTGAGAATTTAACTAGAAGCTTAGATAATATATCAGAAGAGATTGATAGAATTGATAAGGCGAAAAATACTACATTAGGAGCAATTGAGAGTATCTCAGCTACATCAGAGGAAACTGCTGCAGCCTCAAATCAATTAGAGACAACAGCAGAGCAGCAATTAGATGCTGTTAAGGTATTGAGACAAGCAGCTACGGAACTAAAGAGTGATGCCAATGATTTAGAGCAATCAGTTGCTGTATTTAAAGTAGATTAGGATAAATATTAGAAACAGGCATAATAATGAGTCGATGGAGGTAATGATATGTTAAAAAGAAAAGACTACAAGTTTTGGTTTGCTATCGGTTCGCAAGATTTATACGGTGAGGAGGCTCTTCGTAAGGTTGCTGAACACGGAAGAATTATGGTAGATGGATTGAATAAGTCCGGTGTCTTACCATTTGAAGTGGTTTTGATGCCTACATTAATTGATAATGTATCTATACGTAAGACATTTAATGATGCTAATGCTGATGAGGAATGTGCTGGTGTAATTACCTGGATGCATACATTCTCCCCAGCTAAGTCCTGGATACTGGGACTACAGGAGTTTAGAAAGCCTCTTCTTCACCTACATACCCAGTTTAATATGGAGATACCATATGACAGCATTGATATGGACTTCATGAACTTGAATCAATCAGCTCATGGTGATCGTGAGTACGGACATATCGTTAGCCGTATGGGAATTGAAAGAAATATCATAGTTGGTTACTGGGATGATAAGAATGTTCAGGAGAGAATTGCTTCCTGGATGAGAACAGCTATTGGTGTTATCGAAAGTAGTCATATCCGTGTACTTCGTGTTGGGGATAATATGAGAAATGTTGCCGTAACCGAGGGTGATAAGGTTGAAGCTCAGATTAAGTTCGGCTGGGAGATTGACGCTTATAATATTACTGATATTGCTGAATATGTACAGGATGTATCCAAGGGAGATGTTGATACCCTTGTTGAAGAGTACTATAGCAAATATGATATTATTCTTGATGACTGGAATCCTGATGAGTTTAAGAAGCATGTGGCAGTTCAAGCCCAGATTGAGCTTGGCTTTGAGAAGTTCTTGCTTGAGAAGGATTATCATGCTATTGTAACAAATTTTGAGATGCTTTCTGGATTACAGCAGCTTCCAGGTCTTGCAATTCAAAGATTAATGGATAAGGGCTATGGCTTTGGTGGAGAGGGAGACTGGAAGACTGCAGCTATGGTTCGATTGATGAAGATTATGACACAGGATATTAAGGATAAGAAAGGTACTTCCTTTATGGAGGATTATACATATAATCTGGTTCCTGGTAAGGAAGGTATCCTACAAGCCCATATGTTGGAAGTATGCCCTTCAGTGGCCAAAGGTTCTATTGGCCTTCGTGTATCCCCACTTTCCATGGGTAACCGTGAAGATCCTGCTCGCTTGGTATTTACTTCTAAGGAAGGTAAGGGAGTTGCAACATCACTTATTGATCTTGGCAACCGCTTCCGCTTAATAGTTAATGAAGTAGAATGTCTAGCTCAGAATACACCTATGCCTAATCTTCCTGTGGCATCAGCCTTCTGGAGACCAGAACCTAATCTTGCAACTGGAGCAGAGGCATGGATATTGGCTGGAGGAGCTCATCATACAGCATTTAGCTATGATTTAACTGTCCAGCAGATGGTTGATTGGGGAGCTTACATGGGAATTGAAGTTATTGTTATTGATAAAGATACCAATATTCGTAACCTTAAGAATGAATTACGCTGGAATTCAATTGCCTATAGATAAATGATAAAACTTATGTACCTATCTCTAACCATTGAGATAGGTATATAATTATATTGGATAGAAATAAATTGGAGGGTTATCGGTGGATAATAATATAATACAAAATAGAATAAATGCAATAAAAGAGGGCAGAACAGCCCTAGGTATTGAGCTTGGGTCCACTAGAATTAAGGCAGTCTTAATAGATGACAATCACACTCCTATTGCTATAGGAAATCATGATTGGGAGAATCGTTTCATTAATAATATATGGACCTATACCTTAGAGGATATCTGGAAGGGAGTTCAGGAAAGCTATCGTAGCATGGCTGAGGATGTTAAGACTAATTATGGCATTACTCTGACAAGAGTTGGCGCCATGGGATTTAGTGCTATGATGCATGGATATATGGCATTTGATAAGGAGGGGGAGCTACTTGTTCCATTCCGTACTTGGAGAAATACCATAACTGGCCAGGCTTCTAAGAAGCTTACAGAGCTCTTCCAGCATAATATTCCTCAGCGCTGGAGTATAGCACACCTCTACCAAGCAATACTTAACAAGGAACCCCATGTGAAGGATATTGACTATCTTATTACTTTAGAGGGATATGTACATTGGAAGCTTACCGGTGAAAAGGTACTTGGAATAGGTGACTGCGCTGGTATGTTCCCTGTAGATAGTGGGAAGAAGGACTATAATGAGAGAATGATAGAGCAGTTCGATGAACTTATTAAGTCAGAAAACCTTCCCTGGAAGCTTAGAGATATTATGCCCAAGGTTTTAGTGGCAGGTGATTCAGCTGGTTTATTAAGCGATGAAGGGGCCAAGCTTCTTGATCCTACTGGTAATCTAAAACCGGGAATACCACTTTGTCCACCAGAGGGAGATGCAGGAACTGGTATGGTAGCTACCAATAGTGTGGCAAGAAGAACTGGTAATGTCTCAGCTGGAACCAGTGTATTCGCCATGGTTGTATTGGAAAGAGATTTTGAGAAGGTACATGAAGAAATAGATATAGTAACCACACCAGCAGGTGATCCTGTTGCTATGGTACACTGTAATAATTGCACCTCAGATCTTAATGCCTGGGTATCTATATTTAAAGAGTATTCAGAAATAATGGGTATCAATCTGGATATGAATACCTTGTATGGCACCCTTTATAATAAGGCCTTAGAAGGTGATCCAGATTGTGGTGGACTTCTTTCCTATGGATATTATTCTGGAGAACATATAACTCATTTTGATGAAGGAAGACCACTGTTTGTAAGGAAGCCAGATGCAAGGTTTAACCTAGCTAACTTTATACGTATGCACCTGTACTCAGCTTTAGGGGCATTAAAGATTGGACTTGACATTCTTTTTAAGGATGAGCATGTGGAGGTTGATGTGATCACAGGTCATGGTGGATTTTTTAAGACCAAGGGTGTTGGGCAGAGAATATTAGCAGCAGCTATGAACGCTCCTGTAACAGTTATGGATACTGCAGGAGAGGGTGGAGCATGGGGTATTGCTATACTGGCCAACTATCATATAAGTAAGAAGGAAGATGAAACCCTAGATGTGTATCTGTCTAATCGTGTATTTGCCACCGAAAGCGGAACTAGGATGGAGCCGGACAAGAAAGACGTAGAAGGCTTTGAAGAGTATATGAAGAGCTATAGAAAAGGATTAGCAATAGAAAGAGCAGCGGTAGAAGGACTGTAGAAGGAAGAAGAAATTTAATATTGAAAAGTATTTCTCTTAAACCCTCAGGGGATAGGATAGCTATTGTTATAATGACGGCTATGCCCTTCCTCAGAGGGTTCTTCTAGTTTTTTAAAAATATATAGGCATATTTGACTATATGTGGTATTATTATAAGCAGTGACTTTGTTAAGTTGGTATATTAATATGGGGGAGTTATAAATGGAGCAATATGATGATCTTTATCAAAGATGGAGAAATAACTTATACTTTGCATCCTTATTAGTTGCAAGTTTTACTTTGTTTTTACAAATCATTATCACATTTTGTTTTTTAGAATATGTTCCTGGGACTATTGAGCTTCCAACGTCTTATTACATATTATTGTACATATATTTACCATCTGCCCTTAACTTTTCAATAGTAATAGTCGGAGGGCATATCAAGGATAGTGACAGGTTTTCTGATGCCTTTAAAAATTATTCTTCTATTTTAGTTCTGTCCACTGAGTTTTTTGTTATAGCCTGTGCCCGGAATGTTTTTACATTTACAATAACTCTATTTGTAATTCCAATTATACTAACTCTAATGTATAGCAATAAAATGATGACTAATATAGTAACTATGATTTCTTTTGCTTATATGCTAATAAGTTCCTACGTTGCTGTGTTGGGTTCTCGGACTCGGGATCTGCTCTATCTAATCGAGGTGTTTATTGCTTTCTCCTTGATTTTAGGCTGTTATATTATCACCAATCTCTTAATTGATATTGAGATTAAGAAAAAAGAAATAATAAAAGACGGTGCCTTTAAGCAATTACAATTTGAGGAACTTATCAAATGTGATCCTCTGACAGGACTCCATAATATGGCAGCATTTTATAGTAAGCTAGAGGTAATGATTAATAAAGGTGTAAGACCTCTTACAATTGCAGTTATTGATATAGATAACTTTAAAATTGTTAATGATACATGGGGTCATGATAAGGCCAATGAAGTTCTTATATACATAGCTGCCCAATTACAAAGCGGCTGCACTACTCTAGGATCAGTATTTCGCTATGGCGGTGAGGAATTTACTATTATTTTTCCAGAGGTTACTATAGAAGAGGCTAAAGCTATGGTTGAAACAGCTCAGCAAAATATATATAATTATCAATTTGAATCAATGCCAGGACAAGTTATTACATTCAGCTGTGGAATAGCTTCATATACGGCAGATAGCTTCAGCGCCCATGACTTTTTCCAGATTGCTGATAAGATTATGTACAAGGCAAAGCTTTCTGGTAAGAATAGAATTTTGGTGGAGTAAAATCTTGAATAATTGCCATGATTTTAGGTAATTATACCCTTGAGGTGAATTATATGGCAATTGTATGGAAATCAAATGGAACCTACACAGGGGTAGGAGAAGAACCTGGTGAATCCCTATGGATACAGAAAGAATATCGAGGGGAACAACAATCAAGGCCCTCACTGGAGGGTAATATAAGTGCTGAAGTAGTGGTTATTGGTGCAGGTCTTGCTGGTGTTCTAACCGCATATCTGGTTCAAGAAAGAGGAATGTCTGTTGTATTACTGGAATCTAATGTTGCTGGAGGTGGAATAACTAAGAACACCACTGCTAAGATTACATCCCAGCATGGATTGATCTATAAGAAATTAATGACCTTTAAGGGTGAAGAATTAGCTAGGGAATATGCTTGGTCCAATCAGATTGCAGTTGAAAAGTATGATGAAATCATAAGTAGGCTTCACATCGATTGTGACTATGAGATAAAGCCTAACTATATTTATACACTTGATAATGATCTGAGGATTAAACAAGAGGTTGAGGCTGCTAATAAATTAGGCCTGCCCGGGACCTATACTAAGGAAACAACCCTTCCTTTCCCTGTAAAGTCAGCTATTCGTTTCGATGGTCAAGCTCAGTTTCATCCCCTTAAATTCTTAGATAGATTAGCTAAGGAATTAACTATATATGAAAATACTAGGATTACTGAGATACGTTCAGATGGATTAATACTTACTGATAAGGGTAGTGCTAAGGGAAAGAAGATAGTTATTGCTACCCATTATCCATTTATTAATGCCCCAGGATACTATTTCCTAAGGATGCATCAGGAGCGAGAGTATCTAGTGGCCCTAAGATGTAAGGATATCAATAAAAGTATTAAACTAGATGGAATGTATCTAGATGGGGATCAACAGGGTTACACATTCCGTAATTATAAGGATTATCTTATATTTGGTGGGGGAAGCCATAGGACTGGCCAGTACAATCCCATGGATTCCTATGCTAAGCTAGAACAAGCTGCAAGTAAGTGGTTTCCTGATTACGAGATTAGCCACACCTGGTCTAATCAAGATTGTATGACTCCAGATTCCATTCCCTATATTGGGAGATACTCAGTTAATTATAAGAACTTGTTTGTTGCTACGGGCTTTAATAAATGGGGTATGAGTGGATCCATGGTAGCTGCAATGATTCTTAGGGATATGATTATGGGAAGGAAGAATGAGCACCAGAATGTTTATGATCCTCGAAGACTTATGCTTTCTGGAAGTAAGGTACTGCTTAAAGACACAGGGATCATATCAAAGAGTATTCTTAAAGAGTTGTTAAAAATCCCTCACGATAATTATAAGGATATAGAACAGGGTAAAGCAGGAGTTATCAGTCATCATGGTCAAAGAGTAGGGATATATAGGGATAAGCAGGATAACTACTTCTTTGTTCTTACTAAATGTCCTCACCTAGGCTGCAGCCTTGAATGGAATCAGAATGAATTGTCCTGGGATTGTCCTTGCCATGGTTCCCGCTTTGATTATAGAGGAAGATTGCTATCTAACCCGGCAACTAGTAATGTATATGATGCCTGTCAGAGAAGGAGAAAATGATCTTTAACAAGCTAGTTCTTCATAAAAACACATTATGATTTAAAACCCGCTGCTAAATATATATTATTTGGCAGCTTTTTTATTAATGTGTAAAAATCCAAATATATGCAAAAAAAGCCATTATATTTCATTGAATAGTTTTATTATAATGTGGTATTATAGTAATTCGAGCGTAAAATATTATAATGGAGAACAGAAGATGACAGAAATTGAAAAACAGATTGAGGGGCTACGAAAGAGACTTGATCTGCTTGTAAAGGATCTAGAAGGTTTCGATAAGGGTGAGATTCTCTCCTTAAGTCAGGAGCTTGATAAGGTTCTTAACGAGTTTATTGAACAAGTGAAAAATGATGATAAATAGTGTATCCCCATACAAGAAAATATTTATCATAAAGAAGGTATGATTGTTAAAGATCATACCTTTTTGCATTCCGATTTTACTAATAATTGACATAAAAAAATATAAATGCTATTCTTTTAGGAAGAAAACTGATATTGGATTATCAGGAATGGGGGATGGCCAGATGATATCTGAGGAATTACAGGTAAAATTTAGTGAGCTTAGAAAGGAAAGACAGGAATTATTTAAAAAATTTGATAGAAAGTATCTCAGGGCTAATATAAGATTTATGATTTTAGGAGGAATAATTGGAATATTTCTTGCTATCTATGGGATAATGGCTGACATAAAGGGGCTACTACCTATTGATGATTTTATGATCTTATTAGTAGTAGGGTTAGTTGTTATCTTACTTATTATGTACCCACTTCATATAATAATCCATGAAGCAGGACATCTGATATTTGGTCTTGCTACTGGATACAGGTTTTTATCCTTTAGAATATTCTCAACTATTTTCTATAAGAGGGATGGAAAGATTATAAGAAGACAATATTCTGTTAAAGGAACAGCAGGACAATGTCTTATGTATCCCCCTAAGCGTAGTGCAGATGGTAGGTATCCATATGTTTTATATAACCTTGGAGGGGGATTAAATAACCTGATTTTCTCAGTACCATTTATAATTCCAACTATCTGGGCCAAGAGCCTTAATGTACAAGTTCTATGTGGATCATGGATATTTATAGGGGTTTTAACAGCCCTATCCAATCTTATTCCCTTAACTATTATTGTCCAAAATGATGGAATGAATTTAAAGAGCATGCTAAAGGATAAAACCATGGTAGATGCTTTTTATCTTCAGCTTCAGGTCAATGGACAGATGAGTGATGGTAAGCAAATCACAGAATATCCTCCTGAAACATTTGACCTGCCTGAGGGAGCAGATAATACCAATATGCTGACTGCCTTTGCAGATCTATATGGTTACTATCAACAGCTAGCCTTTCATAACCTTGATGAAGCTAAACTAAGGCTTGACAAGATGGAAGAAAATATTTCATCTTATAAATTAGCTACCATGAATATGATTATGCTTGAAAGATTATTTTTAAATATAGTTCAGCATAAGCCTTTAGAGGAAATAGCTGTACTATATGAAAGATATCGTATGGCACTTAAGGTTAGTAAAACCAATATCAGTATACAAAGGGTAAGGTATATTTATGAAACATATCTATCTGAAGAGGATAAGAGGGATATAATGACTCTTATTAAGAAGAAAAGACCTAAGAAGTGGAAGGAAACTGACAAAGATAAATTGTACAAAGATTTTCTTAAAACTGCTAGGAACTTCCCTGTGGCAGGAGAAGCAGATATGTTTGTAGATATAGTTGAATATTTAAGAGAGATGAAAATAAAGGAAAAAGAAGAAAAAAATGAAAAAGAGGATTAATCTTATATCCATAATGTACCGATATAAATATTAAGTAAATGGAGTTACTTATATTCATGACAGGAGAACTGGCTTCCCAGTTTATCTTGTATACAAGGAGGATAATATTATGGATGTTAATTCTGTAACCAGGCAACAGATATATAATAGTGATCAATATATTACTAAACCTGCAGATGAGAATCCCAAGAATGTAGACTTATCAGAGAAGGCAGGGGATGCTGCAGTATATGAACCATCTTCTCAGGAGCCTAAGAAAGCAACCTATGAGATTAATAAGATGAGTGAAGAGGATAGAGCAGCTTTGGTACAGCAGCTAAAAACTGAGCAGGCAGCAAGACAAGAGCAGTTTATTTCATTAGTTAAGGAAATGATGGGGCAGCAAAGAGCCACCTATGCTAAGGCAGCAGGCTCTGATATATGGAAGTTTCTTGCAAGTGGGAATTATACCGTAGACCCAGAGATCCAGGCCCAGGCCCAGAGAGACATATCTGAGGATGGATACTATGGGGTTAAGCAGACTTCTCAAAGAATTTTTGATTTTGCTTCTGCCCT
>DUNS01000246.1 GCA_012839235.1 Clostridiales bacterium | reverse complement strand
CCTTTCTTTTTTGCAAAAGATAAGCAAAAATATGCACCTATATCTGCTGTAAATATGCCATCCACCTGGCTAAACATCTCCATGTAGGTTTCCATGGTTTTGCGGTAATGGTCATATCCAACCATATCCCATGACATTTCTATGGTTTTTACCTGTGCTCCTGCAGCTTCCATAACCCTTTGAAATTCATAATGACGTTCATCTGCGGGTGTGTGCCCATTAAAGGTACCACCTAGCTGTATTACTTGTCTACAACCAGCCTTTAAAAGGGTTTCGGCGGCAATTCTACCTCCCTGTGCATGATTAGAACAAACCTGAGGAATGTCAGGTCCCATATCTCGTTCAAAGCTAATAACTGGCTGTTTTAATCCTATATATGCCTCATTCTTTAATGAATGGGACCCTACAATTAAGCCATCTACTGCTTTCCTTTTCATTAAATCAATAAAGTCTTGCTCTCTATTACTAACTCCGATTGTATTACAAATCAAAGCTTTATAGTCATGGTTATATAGTTCGATCTCTACATATTTTAGAAATCTACCCCAGAATGGATTCTCAATATCTGGGACAACGATGCCTATAATTCCTGTATGCTTACTTGATAGGTTCTTAGCAATCTCATTGGGCTTATAATCTAGTCTTTCTGCTATTTCCAAAATCCTTTCCTTTGTTTCCGTTGCCACATAGCCCTTGCCACTTAGCGCTCTTGATACTGTGCCTACACCTACACCAGCTAGTTTTGCCACTTCTCTTATACTCGACATAATTCCTCCATAACAACCAATTTTATATTATTATAATGGTTTTTTATGATACAAGCAATAAGAATGTGGAACATTCATTTGTTTCCACATTCTTGTTTCAGTAAAAAAGTCATAAGATACATGCCTTATATGCATATATCTTATGACTTATATGTGATAACCAACAATTATAATATATACTTGAAAGGTTCTTTTGAATCTATGAAGTGTGTCTCAATATCTTGAACTATATCTTCCATCCATGGTCCAAGATGCTTCATTCCTGGCTCTTCACTTCTTTCATGACCTAATACCAGCATTCCTTTATTAAAACCAAGCTCAGCTGCATCTCTTACATAAGCAGTAGTTGTCCATTCTGTTATTTCACCACAGATTAATAAATCTAAATTGTTTTCATTCATTAATACCATTGGCATTTCTTCTGTTCCAAGCCCTAGACTTCCACCACCTACAAGAACACTAACTCGCTCCACTCTCATCTTGGGATTTCCCACAATTTGAACGACCTGCATGTTCAGTTTTTCTTTAAAGAAGTAGCATAATTCCTCCAGAGTGGTTTCTGGCAGTTGATAACAAGCGCCAAAGCGCTTCATAGAAGCAGGGTTTTCTATTTTATAATCACCCCAGCCAAACTCTATATCAAATCCTCTATATATTCCATCCTCTTTATCCATATGCATATGATCATGAAATCTCCATATGCATATGTTATGCTGGTCTATTAATTCCTTCTTTCTACGATAGACAGGATCATCCTTCAACCAATCTGTTGTGTCTTTACCTGTAAACCATGTTGGTTCATGGGTAATAATTAGATTAGCACCTATATCAATTGCCTTTTTTATTACCTCTACAGTTGCCATAAAGGTGGTGACAATTTTTTTTACCTCCATATCATAGCTCCCTGTCATAAGTTGATCACAGGTTTTATCATGTGGTAATGGTTCTACCCCGGTTTTTTTTAGTATACCATCGATAACTTCCTTAACAGTCATTATCTATTCCTCCTCCATCAACCATATAATTGGAAATTCACTTGCCATTCTTCTACCACCTTCTTCATTAGGGTGTATACCATCTCCAAGATGACAACTATCATCCATTTTGTTGGGTGAATTTTTATCTCTTATGGCCAAATCAAAGTCAACTATACCATCGGATAGCTTTTGTTCTCTAATCCAATGATTAACCTCTTGTCTTAAAGTTTCTACTTTATCAAACCATTCTAATTCTTCCTTCTTAAAAGGTAGGACTGTTCCGATGATAATCTTACTTTCTTTACTATGAGCTGTTTCTATTAGCTTCGTAATACCTTTTATGTACTCTTCTAATGAAACTATTTCATTAGAACGGTTGAAGAAATAGGGGTGAGTAAAATCATTAATTCCAATCAATACCACTATATAATCAGGTGTATCCCACTGATATATATCTTCCTTAAACCTATCCATTCCTGGTCTTCCAAAAATTGTTCCTCCACTTGGAATCTCTATCAAAGGGGTATAATCATATAACAGTCTATTGCCTCCCAGCCCTCTATTTACTATAGTAACCTTACCTGGATATTTATCTCTTGTTATATCCGTTAATGCATCACTATAATAAGACATATGGGTTATGGAATCCCCAAACAGTGCAATAGTCTTTATATTGCTATCTGTCAATACTTCTATCCCACTGATACCATATATATGATTTGCCCTGTTTTCATCATACTGAAGAACCTTGTATATATCATAGTTATTGGTTTTCGGAAAATCTTTATCCATTGTGTAGTCCTTACCAATACCATATGTAGTATACCAGCTTTTTGCAGACCAAGTTGAACATACTGAATATATATTTGTCTCATTTTTAATATAGATTGACAAGACTATATCCTCTACTGAAGAAATAGGATAATCAATCTCATCACTATAAAAAACCTCTCCAGGTTCTACTTTAATAACTTCATTCCCATTGCAAAGAACCGTCTGAACCCCTTCTATGATAGAGGAGTCTCTTTTTCTTTTACCTATTGTTACATGATCTAGCAATAGAGTGTCAGGAGAATATAGATTTGAAAATTTTATTCTTATCTTATTCCCGCTTAAGTTGTTCTTAAAAAAACCTCTTACTGTTGTATTTTTAATTGTAGCTATACAAGTATTATGATTTACCTGCAAATAACTCCAAGACATTTTCCATTCCATATGCTCACCTTTCTTTATTATACTTTATGCTAATATCCTTTAACCAAGCTTATAAACTGTGATAATAACTTGGTTCTCTTTATGTCCTGGGTCTAGAGATGCTACATATACGCCATAATTTAACCAAGCATATTTCCCATTCATATCTGCTTTAAAGGAAGGTCTTGTCTTAATCCTATTATCATTATCAGCCTTGATAACCCCTTCATTTTGAACATCAATATACTCCCCATCTGATGTTCTTAAGACATACTTTGCACATACATGGGCTAAGTTCAAATCTAATGTAGTGTTCCAATCAGCTCCACCAGGAACTACCTCACCAGATATTTTCCCCTCAACTGTTCCACCTATTATAGGAATAACTCGTAGATAACCAGTTCCTTCATCCTTAACATCTAGACTACTACTACATTGAACATGTATAGTCATGATATGTTCAGCTTCTAATTTCATAATATTATCCCCCTATATTTACTATAGTCCATAGCTCTAATTAATAATAGCACATCATCCTTTTACTGCTCCAACAATAACTCCCTTAATAAAATACTTTTGTAAAAAGGGATATATAAGAATAATAGGCAGAATCCCAATTACAGCCATGGCCATTCTTACAGATGTACCGGGTAAATTCATATTACCTACACCCAGAAAATTGGAGGAGCCTGATTTCAGGAATTGTACGTTATTCATTATTTTAATTAGTAGGTTCTGTATACCAAAGTACTCAGATTTTGTAATATAATATAATCCATTAAGCCAATCGTTCCAATAAATTAGTGCGGTAAATAAACTGATCGTGGCAACTACTGGTACAGATAAGGGCATTATTATCTTCCAAAAAATACGAAGTTCAGTAGCGCCATCAATCTGTGCTGATTCTATAATCGATTCATGTACATTATTTGCATAGTAATTTCTGACCAAGAACACATTAAAGGCTGTAACAAGATAATTTGGTAATATCAATGCCCATATAGAGTTTTTAATGCCAAATATATTAGTCCACATCATATAACTAGATACAATACCACCATTAAATAGCATAGTGAAAAACACAAAAAAGGATAGTATTCTTCTGTATTTAAAGTTTTTTCTTGACATAGGATAAGCTAACATAGTTGTAAACAAAACACTGGCCAGTGTTCCAACAAGGGTTACTAGAATTGTCACCCCATAGGCCCTAAATATTAACTTGCCCTGATTTATCAGGTAATAATATGCATTAAGGCTCCATGCTTTTGGAAAATAAGCATATCCATTGGAAATCAAGGCTGTTTCATCTGTAAAAGAAGCTATGACAATCAATATAATGGGAAGTAGGGTGATTACCGTTAAGGTCGTAAGTAAAAACGTGGCAAATCCCCTAAACATTTTTTCGTCTGTCAATCTAAACATCATATCCTCCTGAATTTTGGAAATAACTATTGTTTATAAGGGAAGATTTTCTTCCTAAAACAAAGCGTTGTCATTATCGACTTTTCTAACTACAGCATTAGCCGTAATAACAAGGACAAATCCTACTACTGACTGATATAAAGCTGCGGCTGCAGACATGCCTATATCCTGGAGCTCCATCAACCCATGATATACATAGGTATCAATTGTCTGTGTTGTTTTATATAAGGCTCCGGAATTCATTGGAACCTGATAGAACAATCCAAAATCCGAATAGAATATCCTACCGACTGCCATCAAAGTAAGTATAATAATTGTAGGCTTAAGCATAGGTATTGTTATATGTTTTATTTGTTCAAGCTTTTTTGCTCCATCAATTTTAGCTGCTTCAAATATACTTTTATCAATACCTGAGATACTTGCCATATATATGATGCTACTATATCCGATATTCTTCCACAGATATACAATAGTTAGAATAAACGGCCAATACTTAGGTGTTGTATACCAGGCTACTTCTTTTCCACTGCCCATCAGCTTAATAAGGGTATTATTAATAAAGCCTGTATCTGCATTTAAAAATGCATATCCAATAAATCCTATCACAACCCAGGATAATAGATTGGGTAGCAATAGAGATGATTGAAATATTTTCACCCTAAACTTTTCACCTAATTCACACATAAGAATTGCAACTATTATTGCAAATATAGTGCCTAGAATAATAAATGTAAAATTATATAATAATGTGTTTCTTATAATTAAAAACGCATCCTGTTTAAATAAATATTTAAAATTATTCAATCCATTCCAGTCACTACCAAAAATCCCCTTAACATAACTATAATCCTTAAATGCCAAAAACACACCAAACATAGGAATGTAATTATTGATAAAGAGATATATGATACCAGGTAATGCTATTAAAAGAAGGGGACCGCTTTTGGTCAGTCCCCTATTTTTTTTCTTAATAACCTTCTTCATTCTGCTCTCCAAATTAGTTGTTTTTTAACCATTCATCCAATTGAGTTTGTTTAGCTTTAATAATAGTATCCAGACCAGCCTCTGATAACTTGTTTCTAAACTCAGGAATCATTTCTACCGGATCAACACTACCACATAATAACCCTGGTAAATATTGATTGATAACATTAATTACAGCTGAGTACTCTGTTTTAACTTCGCTAGAATCAAAGGTGAAGCCCATAGCTGGAGATTTTTTAGCTAATTGATTTTGTTCTTCCTCCCATATTAAGGATTCCTTCTTAGTACCTTCTTGGGGATACATCTTAAAGAAATTACCTAATGTTCCTACACTTAGTTGTGCTGTATATGGAACACTGGCAGCATCTTGCCCTTCAGGATAAGACACAAATCCTTCTTCATCCATTACATAATCCCTATCCTTAATACCATAAATCAAAAGATTTATTACGTCAGGATCTGTAAATGTAAGATTTAAGAATTTTAATGCAGCCTCAGGTACTTTAGATGTTGATGAAACCATCCATGTTAAAGCATTGATAGATGTTGTATCCAAATAAGCCTCCCCAATCTGAACTGCACCTAGGGGAATACCTCCTGTTTGAGCTGAAATAGATGCCGCTGTATCCTCTGTCGGATAGCTATAAGAGGCAACATAGCAAAAGCTATTATCTGCAGACATTAACTCTGTTGCTGTACTGGTGGTTGTTGCCGCATCCTGCAAAATCAATCCTTCATTGTACCAGGTTCTAGTAAGATCAGCCAATCTTGCAAATTCCTCTGTACCATAATAGTCAATAACGGTCATATCATTGCCCTTAAGTATACCCTTAGGGCTATAATAATCGTCAGTTAGATAATCCACTTCAGGAATAGTCATGTTTACACCAGAGGTACCAGTTTGAACTGGAACAAGAGGAGTCATATCAGGATATGCTTCCTTAACAGTTCGAAGCACATCAGTCAAGTCAAAAATATCCTTCACCTGGGTCATATCAATACCTAACTCGTCTGCAATTTCTTGTTTGTAAATTACCATAGGGGTTAATGCATATGGTTTGTAAGTAGGAATACCGTAAATCCTTCCACCCTTTGTTGTTGATTTTAAGATGTCTTCTCCTATAATCTCCTTTGTCTCTGCTGCATAAGAATCAATCATATCTGTTAGATCATATGCCATGTCACTAGACACACTATTATTAAAATCACCTAGAGATTCAAATAAATCAATTTGACCACCGCCTTGTAAGGTCAAGCTTACGCTAGAAGAGTAGTCAAATATTGCTATAGGTAATAGCTCAACCTCTACATTAATCTTTTCTCTTGTAATTACATTAATTTCTTCTGCAACTGTTTCTAATACATCACTATTAGGTATGTTGTTAAACGTAGCATATGCATATACTACTTTGTCATAGCTTTTCTTTTCAACTTTATCAGATGATGCCTTCCCTTTGTCATTCCCCACAGAATCTGATTTGCTACAGGCAACTAATCCGATTACCATTAATACCGAACAAGCAATCAGTAATAACTTTTTAAAGTTTTTCATTTTTCATAACCTCCCCATCTTTTTATACCTTCAATATATCAGTAGAATTGTTTTGTTTCTTTCAAATTTAAGGCTAATTATTTCAATTATAAGATATATCATCTGATTTTTATATACTTTTTTCTCTTTCTATCCTATAATAAAGTAAAATTAACAGGAGTAGTCCAATGCAGAGAAAAAAGTCTTTTGTAAATGAAATATTGAGATTTTTGCTAATACTAATTGCTCTAATGATGGCGATATTAGGAATGTTTTTAGTATCCTCATATCATATACTCGAAAAAGAGATTTCGGATTCCTCTAAATCATTTCTTGAAATTTATAGCAATGAAACCCATAACAAAATAGTCGAAATGAACGGTATACTAAAGAGTATAACCTCAAGAAATGTTGACTTGGCTAAAATCAAAAGTCATAATAACAATGAACGTATCCTTGCCTCAATATCTATGTCTAACTATATGCAGGATATAATGCTTGATCGAGATACGGTAGATGTTCTGACTCTATATGATGATAATTATGACATCAGCCTAGATGCAATAAAGACTGGATTTGATTTTAAAAAGAAAAATATGCTAAAGGACTTCACCAGTAATGCTATTCTAAACGATCAGATTAATAGCTTTGAATGGAACTTCTTAGAAGTTGATGATGAGACATATCTCTATAAAATGTTACTT
The DNA here is from genome assembly GCA_012839235.1 of Clostridiales bacterium. Lineage (GTDB taxonomy): Bacteria > Bacillota > Clostridia > Lachnospirales > Lachnospiraceae > Mobilitalea. Next base: position 2,615 of record DUNS01000246.1, on the reverse strand, counting down.
ACTGATAGTAGAGCCGTTGCAATATACATCAGAACAAACCACATCCTAGATAACATTCTATTAGATGAAAGTGGAAATAGATCGATCTTTTTAGCCAATAATAAGGGTGAAATTGGAGGGGTTTGGGGTGCCATAACCAAGGATATTGATCGAGGTAAAAATATTGATAATATTAATTTAGAAGACTACTATCAAATAGAGAAAGAGATTGTTAAAGATCAGCTTTCCATTTATTGTTTCACTAGAAAAAGTAGTGTTCTACAGCAAACCAATACTGGTATGATCATCGTTGCCACTGCAGTATTTGCTACTATGATGCTTATGATCTTTGTACTAAGATATACAAAAAAACAAATCGCAAACCCTATGGATCGCATAGTTGGTGATATTGAAAGAATTAAAAATGGCGAATACCAAAATCGTGTAAGCGGTGATTTTAAAACTAGAGAATTTCAAATGCTACAAGAAGCTACAAATCAGATGTTAGATGAAATTGTAGGTCTGAAAATTCAGACCTATGAAAAACGTATTGAATTGCAAGATATGGAGCTCAAGAGCATAAGGCTGCAAATCAAACCACATTTCTTTCTGAATGCCCTAACAACTATATCCAGCCTCAGTAGCCAGAAAAAATTTGAAGAAATCAACAATTACATCACTTCTTTATCCAAAAACATAAGATATATGTTCCGAGCAGGCTTACATACAATTTCAATTAAGGAAGAAATAAACCATGTGAAAAATTACTTTGAGATGCAGGAGCTCAAATATCCAGGCTGTATATTTTATTTGATAGATTTACCCAAAGAATTAGAGCACTGGGTAATACCCCAAATGCTTATACATACATTTATTGAAAATGAATTTAAATATGCAGTTTCAATGGATAAAATACTAACCATATTGATTAAGGTCAGTTTGCAGACTTATCAAAACGAAGAAATGCTTTTGATTGAAATCGAGGATGATGGTAAAGGCTATCCAGAAGAGGTTCTCGATTATATGAACGGAAAAACCAAAAAAGTAAGTGATAAGGGAAATAGAGTTGGTTTATGGAGCATCAAGCGAATGATTGAGCTTATGTATGAAAGAAATGATTTGATGATCTTAGAGAACATCAAACCCTTTGGATGCTTAAACAAGATCTATATCCCCAAAAACACAAAGAATAAAATAGACGAATAGATTTTACAAAATCAGAGTGGATGGTTGAATATGATTAATGTTTTAATTGTTGACGATGACTTAGCAACTGTAGAGGTGATTAGAGTTTCTTTAGACTGGGAAAGCTTGGGTATTAATGATGTACATACTGCCTACAATGTTGCAGGTGCTAAAAAAATTATAAAAAATAATAATATCGATATAATTATAAGTGATATCGAGATGCCACAAGCATCAGGTCTTGATCTTTTAAAATGGGTAAGAGAGGAGAAGTATGTCTGTGAATTCTTACTTTTAACTAATCATGAAAGCTTTACCTATGCTAGCAATGCCATTCATTATGATGCAGCCGCCTATCTTACGAAGCCCTTTGATATAGAGATTATGAAACTGAATCTACAAAAGATAATAAATAAGCTGTTAGAAAAAAGAAGCTTGCAAAAGAATAGTGAATACGGAAAATGGATGGAAAAAAATATTCGTTTTATGAAATTGGATTTTTGGAAACAACTATTAGACGGAGATTTTCAATCCAATGAGGAAATTATTAAGGAATTAACAGATAGACACCTAGAAATTGACGTTGATAAGCAATATTACATAATTTATACGAAATTAAGTAATATCGAGGATGACATAGAGCGATATGGTAAGAGCGTATACGAATTCGTCTTGGAAAAATCCATATCAGAAACTATTAACGAAAAGGTTGAAAACGATAGTGTGGTAAAATTTCATACTGATAACAGCCTAAGTTATGTTAGTATAATTACAGATAAGCATAGGGAAGTCATAAAGGAAAGATGTGAAAAACTTATTGATGGCTGTAAAGAACAGTTTTCTTCTATCATAACTTGCTGTATAAGTAATTCAAATAGGCTTGTTGATCTGTCTCTTTCTATGCAAAAGCTTGAAAAACTCTTCTATTATAATGTTAACATCAATAACCGTGTATTTTTCGAGCATGAAGTTGAGATCTTGGATAAGAATGAGATTCAGATACTGGATATGGAGAAGATGTCTACATTCATTAGGGAAAAGAACAAAACCCATATTTTAAATTACCTAAAGCAAACCTTTCAAGAATTGACTATTTTAAAACGGATGCATTTATATTCTTTGTATTTGATAAAACAGGAAATAATGCAGGTTGTATATGCTGATCTTATGCAAAAAGGTATCCAAGCCACAAAATTATTCCATGATGAATTCTCCATACAATTGTCAAATCGTTCTCTTGACGGGACTACTGATATGATACGCTGGGTGAATTATTTGTTAGAGAAAACCTTCGCCTATGAGAACGAAGTGAAAAAATCAGCAACAATTATTGATAAGATAAATCAATATGTTCACAACCATTATAAAGAAGATATTGATAGAAATAAAATAGCCGAAGAGTTCTTCCTAACACCTGAGTATATGGCAAAATTATACAAGAAAAAAACTGG
>DUNS01000028.1 GCA_012839235.1 Clostridiales bacterium | reverse complement strand
TTCACCTACATCATAGACATTAACAATATTGGGATGGGATAAACCTGCTGCTGATTGAGCTTCTCCCCTAAACTTATTCACGAAGCTCCTATCACTGGAGTACTCCGGTTTTAGAACTTTAATAGCAACGAACCGGCTAAGTCTCTGGTCTTTCGCTTTATATACATCGGCCATACCACCTGAGCCAACTATATCAATTATTTCATATCGTTCGCCAATAATCTTACCGGATTTCAACATGTTTCTCACCTCTTCTTCAAACTTTAATAATAATGATTGCAATATTGTCTTTGCCGCCGTTTATATTTGCTTCTTTTACAAGAGTATTTACTGCGTCTTCTAGACTTTCATTCTCTCTGACAATTCCCTCAATCATTTTATCATCCAACATATTAGTTAAACCATCAGAACACATAAGAATTATATCCCCATCTTCCAAACTTACTTCAAAGAAGTCAGGTTCAACATTCTCATTAGCTCCTAAGGCTCTAGTAATAATATTTTTATTTGGATGAATCCTAGCTGAATCTCTATCTAATTCACCGGTTTTTACCATAGCTTCTACCAGACTATGATCCTCTGTAATCTGTTTCATATTCTTACCAATTACATATAACCTACTATCACCTATGTTAGCAATATACACCATGTGATCAATTATAGTAGCAACTACAAAGGTGGTTCCCATACCCTGTAGTTCCATATTCTCTTTTGCTTTTGTTAGCAGATTGTCATTGGTAGCTTTAATCGCTTCTTCAATATTGGCAATTGGCGAAGAAATATCACTACTACCTATTCTTTGAGTGAAAAATTCAACGCAGAATTTCGATGCATAATCACCAGCATTATGACCACCCATACCATCTGCTACGATAAATAAATTTGGAAGGTTTCCAACTGGACTTGTCTCACAAAAAACAAAATCCTCATTTATCTTTCTTTTCTCCCCAATATCAGTTATTGAGAATGCTTCCAAGTCTGCACCTCCTAGTATCAGACAACTTTAGATTTTATCCCCATCAATATAACTTTTCCTAAGTTGTCCACAGGCAGCATTAATATCTGCTCCCATTTCTCTTCTAATAGTAACATTTATTCTGTTTTTTTCAAGTATATTTTTAAATTTCAGAATCCTATCATTCTTCGTTTGTCTGAAATCCCTTTCTTTTATAGGGTTTACAGGAATCAAGTTAATGTGACAATTTAAGCCCTTAACTAATCCTGAAAGCTCCTTTGCATGGTCTGGATCATCATTAATTCCTTCCACCATACTATATTCAAAGGTTAACCTCCTACCAGTTTTATCATAATAGTATTTAAAAGCCTCCATAACTTCATTTAAACTATATTTAAAGGCTACAGGCATCAGTTTTTTGCGAACCTCATCATTAGGGGCATGTAGGGATAGGGCTAGGGTAATAGGCATTTCCTCATCTGCAAATGCCCTTATCTTATCAGGAATACCACAGGTAGATACAGTTATATTCCTAGCACTTATATTAAGGCCTAAGGGATCAGAAAGTAATCTTAAAAACCTCATCAAATTATGATAATTATCAAAGGGCTCTCCTGTTCCCATTATGACTACATTGGACACCCTTTCACCAGTCAAGGATTGAATTCGGTATATCTGATCCAGCATTTCTGAAGGAAGCAAATCCCTTTCCTTTCCTCCTATAGTAGAGGCACAGAACTTACATCCCATCTTACACCCAACCTGAGAGGATATGCATACGCTATTGCCATAATGATATTTCATTAGGACACTTTCTATAACCCTATTATCCATTAGACGAAACAGATACTTTATAGTTTCATCATTAGAGGATTTAAGGGAATTCACCACTTGAAGTGTAGTAAGGGGATAGTCCTTAGCTAGAACACCTCGAAGATCCTTAGAGATATTAGTCATCTCATCATAGCTTGTAACTAATTTTTGGTGTATCCACTCATATATCTGCTTAGCCCTAAATCCTGGTTGTCCGATGGTTTCCATCTCCTTAGTCAACTCATTAAGAGATAAGGATTTTATATCTATAGTGTTCATTAAAATATATCAACCAAACCTTTCATCGGTGTGAACTTCGTTCACACTGGCCTGCTAACTTTCTTTATGAAAATCTCTGATTTTCATGTTGTGGAGTGCATAATATTTGCATAGCGAATTATAATAATTCACTTATAAAAATCTAGATTTTTCAATCTAACCTTGTCTATTATAATGATATTATTAATAATGTCAAATATTCTTTATTTACTAATAATTAATCTAAAGTTTTTTCATCTTCCCAATAAAGAAGCCATCTGTACCATGAACTCCCTGTAATAGCTGTATATATCCTCTACTTGTATCCTGATTTCTTAAACCTTCTGGCAAGTGAGAATCAAGACTTACAGCCTCAAAATTAAAATTCTGTAAAAACCAGTCCATATTAGCAATATTTTCATCATTGTTAATTGTACAGGTACTATATATAAGTGTACCACCTGGCTTTACATAGTTTTGTACTATTGTTAATATCTTCCTCTGTAATTCTACCAATTCTATTTGTTGAAAATGTGTCATTTTATATTTTATATCTACTTTCTTACCCATTACCCCTATACCACTACAGGGAAGGTCGGCGATAACTAGATCAGCTTTACCCATTAGGGAGCTGTCAAGAACAGTAGCATCCCAAACTTGAGTTTCCACATTAGTTACATCTAGTCGCTTAATATTATCATTGATTAAATCAACCTTATATTCAGATAAGTCTCTAGCTAGAACATGCTTGGCTGATAGGGAAGCATGAAGGGCTTTTCCTCCTGGTGCTGCACAAACATCAACCACATAATCATCATTTTTTATTCCTGCCACATGACTTACTAGTTGGGAGCTAATATCTTGAACAACAAAATGACCTTGCCTAAAGGCATCAATTCCTTCAAGATGATCGTAGTCAGAGATATAAAAACTATAATCTAGATACTCACTATCATAAACGGATATCCCTTCATGAATAAGCTCCTTTTTAAGCTGAGAAGGAGATACTTTAGCAAGATTACAGCGTATAGAGGTTTTAGATATTTCCAATGAAGCAGATAGAATCTTTTCCACCGTGTCCATATCATATTGATCCAGTAAACTCTTCACAAGCCACTCCGGTGTGGAGTAAGCTACCCTTAAGTATGATACTGGATTTTTGTCCTTATCTGGTAATTTAAAGTTATCCTTAGTTCTAATAATTTCTCTTAGAATTGCATTCACGAACCCAGATAATTTGACAAATTTTCTTTTCTTAGCCAGCTTTACAGCCTCATTGCAAACTGCAGAATCCGGAATATTATCCATATATATCAGCTGATACACACTTAATCTTAATAAATTTCGAATTAATGGCTTCATCTTGTTGATAGGCAAAGAGGCCACTTCATTAGTCCTATAATCAAGGGTGATATACCTTTCAACAGTTCCAGTAGCCAGTCTAGTAATAAATGAACGTTCCTGCTTTTTAAGATCCTGATACCTGCTTAACGTTTGGTTAAGTACGGTATGGCTGAACTTACCAGCTTCAATAATCTCCAGAAGCATATCAAGAACGATCTCTCTCTCATTAATCTTTGCACTTCCATTCTTAGTCACGTCTTCTTCCTCCGCCAAAGAGTATTAACACTCTAAGTAAAGAAAGTATAGCAGCTGCTGCTCCTGCTACATAGGTTAAAGCTGCTGCCCCTAGAACTTTTTTTGTATGACCTAGCTCATTACCTTGTAAGATCCCTGTTTCATCTAATCTTGCGATTGCTCTTCTTGATGCATTAAACTCTACTGGTAAAGTTATAAGTTGAAATAAGACGGCCAAGGAGAACAATATAATTCCGATATCGATGAGAAATTGAGATCTGGCAATAAAAGCCCCAAAAAGAATAACAGGCCATGAAACAGCTGAGCCAAAATTCACAAGTGGAACTATAGCAGCTCTAAGCTTAAGAGGGATATAGGCCCTATTATGCTGAATAGCATGGCCAACCTCATGGGCTGCAACTCCAATAGCTGCAACTGAATTTTGTCCATAGACAGAATCAGAGAGACGAAGAATCTTTCTTCTAGGATCATAATGGTCACTAAGCTGACCTGATACACGCTCTATCTGAACATCATATATACCAGATGAATGAAGTAACCTCTGAGCCGCCTCAGCACCTGTCATTCCAGACATACTTCTAACTCTTGAATACTTGGCAAATGTGGACTTTACTTTAGCAGATGCTGCAAGTGTCAAAACAAGTCCAATAATAACTAGTATATAAGTTGAATCAATTCCATAGAATAACGGAAACATACACATACCCTCTTTCATGTAAATCAAGTACACATTAAGACAATAATATCAATTACTAAGTTATTAATAAATTTATTGTTTCTTCAACCTAGTTTATTAATATCATTTAGCTTCAGTTTCATCACCAAGAATTGTTCCAAGGGCAATACTGTTGCCTCTTAAGAACTCTTCTGCCAATAATCTTTTTTTACCCTCCAGTTGAAGCTCATGAATAAGAAGAGCGTCTTTACCTGTCAATACTAATAAAGCATCCTTTCTTACTTCTATAACTTCTCCCGGCTTTCCATCTATATTAACTGCTTCAACGGAAGCTTTCCACAATTTCAAGGTCTTCTTTCCTAAATATGTGAAGGCACTTGGCCATGGATTAAGTCCACGGACTAATCTTTCAATCTCAATTGCTGGCTTATTAAAGTCTATGATACCCATATTCTTATTAAGGATTTTCACATATGTGGCTTTGGCATCCTCCTGTGGAATACGGGGAGCTGTTCCATCACTAATCTTTTCTAAAGCCTCCACTAATAGGTCTCCACCAAGAATAGCCAGTTTATCATGTAAGCTGCCCCCGGTTTCGTCTTTGTCTATGGGAGTCCTTGCTTGAAGAATCATATCTCCGGTATCTAGACCTACATCCATATGCATAATAGTTATCCCGGTCTCTTCTTCACCATCAATTATAGAATATTGAATAGGGGCCGCTCCTCGGTATTTGGGCAAAAGGGATCCATGAACATTGATACAACCATACTTAGGTATGTCAAGTAGCTCCTTGGGAAGAAGCTGACCAAAGGCAGCTACAACAATTGCATCTGGTGCCATATCCCTAACAAGGTCTATAAACTCAGGCTCCCTTACCTTAACAGGTTGATAGACATTAAGTTTATGCTCTATGGCTAACTCTTTAACCGGTGGAAAGCTTATTACCTTACCTCTCCCCTTTTGTTTGTCAGGTTGAGTAACCACACCTATTATTTCATGGTTTGTTTCTATTAATTTAAGCAAAATAGTTGCTGCAAAATCAGGGGTACCCATATAAAGTATTTTCATACTAATAACCATACCTTTCTTCATAACGTGCAAACTTTCTACATGAAAATTTCCGATTTCATGTTAACTAGTCCGTAATATCTGCAAAGTGAATTTTGAACAATTCACTTTTTTATCCTTCATTATTCCTCTGGAGCTCCAACTGTACGAAGTCCATCGATAACCTTATCTACATAAAGCTCACCATCAAGATGATCTATCTCGTGGGTGAGAGCCCTAGCTAAAAGTTCAGTTCCTTCTATAGTAAATTCCTGCATATCTACATCATATGCTTTAACCTTGACATAGTTGGGTCTAGTTACCGTACCAACCTTACCTGGAACACTTAGACAACCCTCATCACCTGTCTGTTCTCCACTAGTCTCAATAATAACAGGGTTAATCAAAACTAAGGGCTCATTCCCCTCTTCGGACACATCAATAACTACTACTCTCTTAAGTATTCCCACTTGAGGGGCAGCAAGCCCAACCCCCGCCGCATCGTACATGGTATCAAGCATATCATCAATTAGAATTAGAAGCTTTTTATTGACTTCCTTAACCTCTTTGCTAACCTTATTTAACACACTATCTCCTATTTCACGAATATTTCTAATCGCCATATATATCTTCCTCTCCTTAAATACATCTATATAATATACTATATCCTTAATGATACTCAAACTCTAAACTAGTATCATGAAATTTTAACACATACCCAAGCCTATATTCAACAAATTTATTAAATTGTTAGAAATACTTAACAAATTAACAATTTGCTCAAGAGGACTACCATTAGTTAATGAGTGCGAATTGCTAATAAGTGTTGACGGGGTCAAAGTCAAATTGTAGACTACAATCAGCTAATTGACCAGTATAGTTAATATATCCCTCTAAATAGTTCTTAATATGGATAAGTGTCCTGTAATCTTTATGTTTAATGTAAATAACTCTTCTATAATAATCCTTTACCTTTGACAGGACTGCTGTTGCAGGTCCTATCAGTTGACCTTGGATTTTTTCATTTATAAACATCTCTTTAACAGCTTCACCTAATAAACTGGAACCATCCTCTGCTTTTTTTTCATCCTTTGAGGATATTAGAACCAAAAGCATATGGGCTGCAGGAGGATAATCCATCATCTCTCTATAAAGCATTTCCTGTCTAAAAAAGCCTTCATAATCCCCCTCTGCTGCAGTAACAATAGAATAATGGTCCGGATTATAAGTTTGAATGACTACTTCACCCTTAAGTACATCCCTCCCTGCCCTACCTGCTGCCTGGCAGAGAAGTTGAAATGTTCTTTCACTTGCCCTAAAATCTCCCACATGAAGAGATAGATCAGCTGCGATAATTCCCACCAAAGTAACCATAGGGAAATCATGCCCCTTAACAATCATCTGGGTTCCAACTAAGATATCTGCCTTATGAGCTGCAAATTGAGAGAGTATGGTGCTGTAGCTACCTTTCTTCCTTGTGGTATCAGCATCCATACGTAGAACCCTAGCCTGAAGGAATTCCCTTTTTACCAGCTCTTCTACCTTCTGAGTACCAGTGCCAAAGGCTGCTATATATTTAGATCCACAAGTGGGACATATCTTAGGCATATTTTCATCATAACCACAATAATGGCAAACTAATCTTCCATTATAATGGGAGGTCAGTGAAATATCACAATGAGGACATTTCATAACATGACCACAGCTTCTACAGGATACAAAGCCAGCATATCCTCTCCGGTTAAGAAATAGCATTATCTGCTCATTTTTAGCAAGTCGGTCAGCTATTAAAGCTTTGAGCTTTTCGCTGAATATTGATTTGTTTTTATTTTTCAATTCTTCTCGAAGATCAACTATCCATACCTTCGGAAGAACCGCTTCCTTGGCTCTCTTGCTGATGGTAAATAGCCTATATTCCCCATTCATTGCCCTAGAGTAGGACTCTAGTGAAGGTGTTGCAGAACCTAGAATAACTGAGGAGTTAGTAAGCTGTGCTCTCATCCTTGCCACGTCCACACTATGATACTTAGGAGTAGTCTCGCTCTTATAGCTAGTTTCATGTTCCTCATCAATAATAATTAACCCCAAGTCAGAAAATGGTGTAAATAAAGCTGACCGGGGACCAATGACTAAATCAATTTCCTTATTTTTAGCCCTTAGGCTTTGATCATAACGTTCCCCCCCAGACATACGGGAATTTATAATACTAACCCTGTCTCCGAATCTTCTATGAAAACGTTGGACCGTCTGATAGGTAAGGGCTATCTCTGGTATCAGTAGGATCACCTGCTTCCCCTGAGCTATTACATGGGCGATAACCTCCATATAAACTTCAGTTTTTCCACTGCCAGTTATTCCATGAATCAGATATGTTGATCGGATCCCATCCATGTAATCCTTAATAATATTATCAGCTATATATTGCTGCTCCTCATTTAACACAACTTCCTTATAGGCTTCCTTAACTACATTAATAGGATTACGATAAACTTCCTTAGTTTCTAGCTTTATTACTTCTAGCTTAACCATATCATTAATAGTGGTTCTTGGAATACTAAGCTTGTTAATTGCAAATCTGTAGTCTAAGGTATGTTCTTTGATAAGGGCCTCAAGGAGGCGAACTCTTGCTTTATAGCTTTTACTTACATATTCATCATATAAAGTATTAGCTTTATCTATATCCACATTGAGTATAAGCCTTTTTTCCTCAACAGCCCTTACAACCTTTTTAACAGGTATCACTGTCTTAAGAGCTTCATTCATAGTTCCACCAAAGGCGTCCTTAATCCAGTGGGCCAGATAAATCAGATGGCTTTCGATAACAGTTGCATCTTCCACCACCTCTGTGATAGGTTTGATTTTATTCTTATCTATCTTCGGTTCATGGGAAAGACCAACAATATATCCATTAATAATTCTATTACCTTTACCAAAAGACACTTTTACAGGAGCTCCAATTGTAGCCTGAGCGCTATACTCCTCAGGAATCAAATACTGATATGTCTTATCTAAATTCTCATGGGATATATCAATTATAATGTCTGCGTACTTATGAAAAGACATGGGACCTCCTTCTTTTATCTCTATGTTATAGGTAGTGCGATACATCTATCTTATCATAATTATATATGATTAGGGCGTCAAAATCCCTTCTTGATAATGCCCAGGGGCGATTTACACTAAGTAAAAGAACGAATGGGCCTATGAAAATGTATTAGATATTCTTTTATCTTATAATTAGAATATCTTATGCATTGAAATCGAAGCATGAGTCTTTTAGCTTAGTGTAAATTGCCATTGCCATAACATAAAGAGGGTTTTAACACCCTGATCATATAATAATTTAAGTAGTGTCATTACCCACTTATCTATGTTGGTTTTATTTACCTTCTAGGATGTCTTGGATTAGCTCCCTTTCATCCATATGGTGCTTTACTCCTTTAATTTCTTGATAGTCCTCATGGCCTTTACCCGCAAGAACAATCACATCTCCCTCCATGGCATTATCTATACAGTATTTAATAGCATCCTTACGATTTATTATCTCCACATATTTGCCTGGACCTTTCTTTACACCAATGATTATATCATCTATTATGTCCTGTGGATCTTCAAATCTTGGATTATCAGATGTTATAACAGTTAGATCCGCTAGCTTAGAGGATATTTCTCCCATCTCATATCTTCTGCCTTTAGCCCTATTGCCACCACAACCAAACATACATACAAGCCTCTTAGGATCATACTCCTTCATGGTTGTTAGTAAGCTCTCAAGACTCATAGCATTATGGGCGTAATCTATCATAAGAGTGAATTTATCAGATATAGGAATTATCTCAACTCTACCTCGGACCTTAACCTCCTCTAAGGACTTTTTAATATCCCTTAGCTCCACCCCAAAATGTCTACAAAGAGCTATAGCACATAGGGAGTTGTACACTGAAAACTTACCTGGGATATCAATCTCAACATCAAGGTTCATCAATCCCTTAACTTTATAAGACACCCCTAAAAATCCAGGTCTTCTTACCAGTTGTACATCAGATGCAATGAGATCAGCTTTCTCTGAGAAGCCATAGGTCTCAATCTCACAAGTATGCCCCTCCATAATCTCCTCAGCATGGGAATCGTCTATATTAATTAAGCCAACTCTACATTGACTAAAAAGCTTTCTTTTATTAGATAGGTAATCATCAAAATCTTTGTGCTCATGCTCACCTATATGATCAGGCTCAAGATTAGTAAATATTCCATAATCGAACATAAACCCATCCACTCTATTAAGCATAAGACCCTGAGACGAAACCTCCATAACTACACTGTCACAACCCTCTTCCACCATCGTGGCAAATGTCTGCTGTAGCACATAAGACTCAGGGGTTGTGTTATTGGCTGGGATAGACCTCTCACCGATAATAGTTTCAATAGTTCCAATGAGTCCTGTCTTTCTACCATTCTTCTCAAGTATAGATCTAATCATATAGGCTGCAGTAGTTTTCCCTTTTGTACCTGTAATACCGATGGTTTTAAGCTTTCTAGCTGGATGGCCAAAGTATGCAGCTGACATATAGGCTAAAGCCTTACGGGTATTATCCGTTTTTATTAAAATAATGTCATCTGCTAGCTCCACATCCTTCTCAATAATAATAGCTGCAGCTCCCTTTTCTACTACCTGTGGAATGTAACTGTGTCCGTCAGAAACAGCACCACTGATACAAACAAATACGGATCCCGGAACCACCTTTCTTGAATCATAAACCAATTCTGTGATATTACTGTGAATTTCTCCTTTTAGACATATATAATCTAAACCTTCTAACATATGATCAAGATACATAAATTCTCCTCCTATAGCACTATTTAAGTATTATCATAAAATACAGATTAGGAACAAGGTAGCTTACTTGTGTCTGAATGAAATTCAGACTATGTCCATGTCTTTGGACTAATCTGCTTATTCCTGTATATTATACTATCATTATTATAGAAATCGTTGCACTGTCTGTTAAATATAATGCATTTAGTGCTTTATTAGCCCTTATAGCTAAAATTATTCCATAGTATACCATCTGGATTAGTACGAGGATATGGATTTATCCAGACTACGCTTCCATTTTGCAAATGTCTTTCATGTCCAGCAACAGTATGTACTCCCGGAGCTACATATCCACTAGTACTTGACTTCTCTCCATATAACATATAGGAATATGCTGCAATTCCTGCAAAAGGTAATAAGGCCATAAATATCATAATTGGAACCGCACACATTGCTCTAAAACCATAGTTTATTGGTTTCCTCTGAGATTTAGCTACTCGATATATAAAACCAACACAGATTAACCCTACACATAAAGATATTATAATTCCATTAGTCCTTAAACTCCCTATTCCTCTTATATATAGTACATCAAAAACAAGTATCATACCCGACCCAACTATCATATTGCCAAAAAAATATACAATAAATGCAATAATGGCTTTTACATTCATCTTCAACCAACGAAATTTTGGCATAGATATAAATATAGCCGCAATAATCATTAGTATAATAAGAATAGGGGGTATTAATATTGCAATAATCCCCAATATAGCAGCTAAACATCCATATCCATCTTTTTCATCCTTTTTAGCATTTTTATCATTAAATAATTTTTCCTCTGCCTCAGATATAGCTTTATATACTCCTTGGATACGCACATATTCAGAAATTCCAATAACAGTAGTAATCGTAAACATTATCGTAATCCATATTATAGCTATTTCACCACCATCATCTATATGGTTCCCTATACCATTCCCAAAAAAATTGTAGCTTTCAATCCTATCTATTAATATAAGAAATGAGGATAAACATGTTATAACAAAAGCAAATAATATATATAGTAAGTTTTTTTCCTTAGGCAACTTGATATCAATAGGTAGAGGTACATATTTTGTGTCATTAGTCACTTCAGTTGGTATCATGTTACTAGTAGTATTATTCTTTATCACCGCCTCATGACTTTTTCCTACTACTTCATCCCTAGATTTGTTTTTCTCTATTTCTTCATCTCTAGACTCTCTTCCTTTTACAACTGTCTTCTTATTAATTGGTTTATCTATAAGCTTGCTTCTCTCAGCATTGTAAGATTTATATTTGCTCAACAAACTCTTCTTATACTGCTCTCCTAATTTAGTAGTAAGCACTTCTTTGTTACCAGTAATATATTTCAATATCTTTTCTATGCCCTCTAGGCTATTTTCATCGAAAACTATTCTTATTTCTTTTATCTCTTTTAGATCAGATTTCATTGCATCGTATTCTTCTTTTGATGAACATTTATAATTTCCGATTTTATATACTAATTCACTCATATCTTCACCTATTCATGATTATTATTTCATATCCATATTTCTTATTATATTATTTATTTCGACCTATTACCACCAGGATTTTCATTTTCAGAGCAAACTTGGAAGATTACTAAGTTTAGCTCCAGTATAAGATGACTTATATTTCATAAGTATAATATAGATACACTACTTGTAATAAAAAAGATGGACATGGTGCTAAGAATAATGCACCGTGTCCATCTTTTTTATTTTATCTTAACTCTGTAAGTAAGATATGATTACTCCAATAG
>DUNS01000245.1 GCA_012839235.1 Clostridiales bacterium | reverse complement strand
ATCAGTACGGTGTGGAAATTGCTGATAGTGCAGATTACACCTATATCTTAACAAATGCTCCTGAAGGTGTAACTATAGATCCAGAACGTAAGATTAGTGGTGTTGAATCAAAAGACGAATTCCAGCTCAACGTATTTATTAATGGTATTTATCAGTCATTGAAGATTATTGTTGAGTAATTTGGGTTCAACTTCAATTGTTGGGGTAGAACAAAGTAAAATGAAATAGCAATATGTTTCTGGCAGATGGTCATTTAGATTGTCTGCCAGATTCATTTAATAAGATGATTAAGCCATTGCATGTAGTATTCGACTACAAAGTCTATCAAATTTCTTCATTCCAAAAGCATTTCTTTTAATAATTGTAATTTTATTGTTAATTTTTTTAGTGTAATCATTGATATATGGAACATCTAAGAGATTAGTATTCCTTTTTTACGTAAATTACTCTTCTGTTGCAGTTGTATTGCCCTGATTGCTCTTGTAAATACATGGTGATATAATTTATACAAATGAAAAGTATCTATTGGAAGCAGAGGTACCTTTTGCTTCTTTATTAACGAGGAGGATATCGGTATGAAAACAACCAGGAAGTTATTAGCTATTATTCTTACTATGGCATTACTCATGTCAATGGTACTTCCAGCTTTTGCGGATAATATTGAGAATGCTGAAAAAGCACTGAAGCTTCAAGCTATAGGACTTATGGCAGGAGGAGCAAATGATCTTAACTTAGATGAAGGACTAAACAGGATTCAGGGGCTGACTTTCGCAATAAGAGCCGCCGGTAAGGAAGCTGAAGCCCTTGCAATGAGCGACAGTGAGGTTAATTCTATCCTTGCCAACGTTGTTGACAGAGGCGATATTCCGAACTGGGCTTATGGTTATGCTCACAAGTATGTTGCTTACGCTGTAAAACATAAATTTACCTTAGGTACAGATAGCACTATCCTGCCGAAAGTCAGGTTTGGTCCTATGGATCCTATAAGCGGGACATCTTTTTTGGTTTTCCTCATGAAGTCCGGTATGGGATATGACGATGTCACAACTGCTGATATTATAGACAGGGCAATAATTGAAGCTAAGGTTATTAATCCTTCTCAGGCAGCAAAATATCAGAATAAGCCTGCACTAATCCGTGATGATGCTGCCGGTATACTATATAGTGCGGCTATGAATGGCATTAATGCCAACGGAAAGAAACTTATTGATTCTCTCATTGAATCAGGCTTTGTAAATAAACAAAATGCCATCGATGCAGGTTTTATCGAAGAAGAGGTCTTGACCCTTTCAGTACAAGCCATAGGTGTGAGAAAGCTTCAAGTTAATTTTAGCAATATAGTTGACACTACTAGAGCAAGTATTGAGGTAAGACGCGGAACAATAAAACCCGCTGTGAAATCTATTACATTTGCTAATGATAAAAAATCTGCAACTATAGAATTTAATACAGATATGGCAGCAGGTGAATATACTGTAACTGTTACAGGATTATCTTCAGGTACCCTCTCTGGAACGGTAACAGTTGAAACATCTAAGCTTACTACT
>DUNS01000244.1 GCA_012839235.1 Clostridiales bacterium | reverse complement strand
TTCATAAGTATAATATAGATACACTACTTGTAATAAAAAAGATGGACATGGTGCTAAGAATAATGCACCGTGTCCATCTTTTTTATTTTATCTTAACTCTGTAAGTAAGATATGATTACTCCAATAGGTTAATTTCCTTTAGTTCTTTTCGACCGATAATTTCGAGCTTTTCATATATATGGGTGGCATGCTTTTTCACTGTTGTTACTGATATATAGAGTTCTTCAGCCACCTGCAAGTCCATTGGCAAAAAGTGCCGGTAGCGCCAGAACCAATAGAATTAGTAATGTCGGTAAATCTAGCATATAGATAAGAACTCCTGTTTCACCCATTAATCCTGTCATCCACAATACTGCCATCACTAGGCAAACTATTTCAATCAACATTATCGTTCCCACTTTCATTCCTCTCATATTTCATATATCCTTTCATACTTATTTTCTTCTGATGGTTAAAGTATACATGCTGATAGCCTAAAAAGATATTCTACCTTTCCTATTTTATGGTAGTATTTTCATACTACTCAGTGGTAGGCACCAAATTCGGTATTCTCTTAAGAACAAACCTTATAGTATAACATGTAAATATAAAGAGATTATATATCAACTGTAATAGTAGCTTTATCTTTCTAGGAGTTTAGGATATAAACGGTCTATACATATAGCCCCAAAAGGTGCAGTGATTAAGATTGATAATACTGCTACTATTAAAACTTGATGACCAGAAGCCACCCCCATTGAAAGGGGGATTGCCCCTATTGCTGCCTGCACAGTAGCCTTAGGAGTATATGCCAGCATACAAAACAATCTTTCGTTTTTTGTTAACTGAGTTTTTAAAAGACATACATAGACACCTATAATTCTAAACACTAATGCTCCTAGAACAATAGCAACTGAATACACTCCTGCTTTCACCGCATAATTTAAATCTACTGTAGCACCTACTAGGACGAATAATAGCACTTCAGCAGCCACCCATAGCTTGTTATATTTAATCGAAAGTCTTTTCGCTAATATATTATATTTTTGGTAAATAGCAATTCCCATACTCATTATTGCGAGTAATCCGGAAACGGGCATTATTCCCTCTAATCTATACTGGATTTCCATTAGCAAAAATGACAGACTAAGAATAATAAGTATCTTGATCGAATCTCGCATATGAAATCTCTTAAAAAACATACATAATCCAATGCCTAATAAAGCACCAATTATAATGCCCAATATAATGGAAATGGGAATTTGCAGAAAGCTTGTTGCAGAAATTTCTCCACCGCTTGCCAAGGAAGTAAATGCTGTAAATAATACAATTACAAATACATCATCTACGGATGCTCCGGCTAAGATTAATTGTGGTATGCTCCTTTCTTTTCCATAACCCTCTTCCATAATTTTAAGCATTCTTGGTACAACAACAGCTGGTGATACTGCCGCTAAAACACTTCCCATAATTGCAGCCTCTAAGATAGAGATACCTAATACTCTTGGTGCAATTAATATAACAGCTACAATTTCAAAACATGCTGGTAGAAAGCACATCAATATAGCAGGTCTACCGACTTTTTTCAAATCCTCAATATCTAGTGACAATCCTGCCCTAGTTAAAATAATAATTAAAGCCAGCTGCCTTAAATCAGCAGATATTCCCAAAATAGATGGATCTAACAAATTAAGAGCATAGGGGCTTAAAATCATACCTGTAATAATCATACCTAATATACTCGGTAATTTCAGCTTGTTGAATATACTACCCAGCATAAGTCCCAATAAAAAAATTAGTGCTAAACTTGTAAGCATAAAATTCTCCTTATAAAACTTGCTTTACTTTCCTGCTAATAAAAAAGCCGATAATTTCTGCGTGTTTTTTCGCAGAAGTCATCAGCATTATAGCGGTTTAGGTTATATAACCATGGGAGAACTTCATTCCCAACAAAATAAATAGTATCATATAAATTACAATTTTTCAATACAAATCAATGATTATCTATTTCACTTAACTATATGATATTTTATCAAGTATACCACTTAAATAAGCCAACACTACACCATAGTTTGACATGGGAATCTCTTGTTTTTTTGCTCTGTCTATTCTACTTAATACATATTTTCTATTAAACATACAGGCACCACATTGAATTATCAAATCGTAATTTGTCAAATCCTTTGGAAAATCAGTCCCACTTACTATATCAACAGTTAAGCCTTCACCGATACGTTTTTTAAGGGCATTAGGTAGTTTGACTCTGCCAATGTCCTCAGTTAGGGGTGCATGGCTACAGCATTCCGCAATTAATACCCTTGACCTCTCAGTTAATGTATCAATTACTGCTGCACCCTTTATATAGTAGGATAAATCACCCTTGTATGCTGCAAATAATACTGAAAATGAAGTAAGCAAGCTTTCAGCTGGCTTCTTATCATAAACAATCTTAAACACCTGTGAATCAGTAATAATAAGCCTTGGAGGCTTTGACAATGCGGCCAGTGCCTGATCAAGCTTATCAGTTGTTGTAGATATAACAATAGATTTATTATCGAGCAAATCTCGTATTGTCTGCACCTGAGGTAAAATCAACCTGCCTTTTGGGGCTTGAATATCTTGTGGCATAACAAGCATAACAATATCACCATCATTTACAAGATTGGAGGTAATGCTTGGCATTTCATAATCCTCAGGCACCAGTCTTATAAGGGCTTCCTTAAATACT
>DUNS01000243.1 GCA_012839235.1 Clostridiales bacterium | reverse complement strand
TGTCTTAGGGATATTACAGCCAAATTCATATACTACCTCCGAACTCTTTATCAAAAGTATTTTATCAATACTATGAGATTAACATTTATTTATATTTTAGTCCACTATAAAAAACTTTTGAATTAATGATATTATAAAAATTGCTAAGCTATCAGAGATAGCTTAGCAATTCATAGTAGCCCTGAGGGTAGCCACATATTGGACATCTTTCTGGGGCACACATTCCGCTAAGTATATTTCCACAGCCTAAGCATATCCACAGTGCTTCATTTGGCTTACACAGTAGCTCATTGCTTCGCAGTTGGCTGACAAGTGTAGAAAAATCTGAGTTGTGATTTAATCTGATATTAGCTATACCGTTGAATAAAGAGGCCAATCGATCATACCCTTCTTCCATAGCGATTCTTGAATATTCTCTATATTCATTACTTTCCTCCAAGCTATCATTACTTGCTTCAACAAGATTATCAAGGGTGCTAGTATTTCCTCCATATAATTCTCTACGTAGTCGCTCTGCCATGAATTCATTGTTTCTTGAAGTGGTAGCAAATAAAAAGCTTATTTGAATCAAATCATCCTGATGAGCCTTTTGGCTAAATAGATAATGCTTACCACTATTTCTATAGCAGTCATCTAATGCATTAATTAAATTAATATATGTATTACTCTGTGTAAAATCCATCTTGAGAATCAGACCTTTCTTCATAATCTGTAAATTAGGGGCTACTTTTTATGTTGCTTTCCGGTATGATCAATTGTAAATTCATCTGTATATATTAATTTTGATATGGGCACCAGTTCATATCCTTGATCTTTTAATCCGGTAATTACTTTTTCCAAAGCCTCTGGGGTATATTTAGCTCCATTGTGCATAAGGATAATAGATCCATTTCCTAGGTTCTTATGAGTTGTACATTTCTTAACAATATTATCTGCTCCATAGTCTTTCCAATCAAGGGAATCAGCGTACGAAACAACTTGAAAAGCTAGCTAACAGCTTTATTGGTATATTAGTAAACCTAGGCTTTTTGATCAATGATTAGATCCGAGATTTATGTTGCCCGATTTGTGGCATATTATGTCTAAAAAGCTGGAATTATTTATGATGTGATGCTATAATACAACTATTGAAACAAACTCAGTTAATGATTGTTCAATTTATAGCAGACAAAAATTACTTACTGGAGGATGAAAATGGAGAAAAAAAGTGAAGGTATTGCAGAAAAGCTAATGACAATTATGAAGATTCGAAAGAAAGAAAAGCAAATCAACGACAATATATCATCTGAAGAAGCTGAGTCAGGAAATAATGGAGATAAGCTTAAAAATATTAAGAAAAAAATAAGACAAGAGAGATCAGGTTTATTAGAGGGATCCTCGAAGGTGAATTTGTTTTCAACATTAAGGTTTAAGATGTTTGCCTCTTTCTTGGTTCCTGTTATATTTATTATCACTTTAGGTATCGTATCCTTCTCGAAGGCCTCGGTAGGTATTCAAAGCAATTATGAGAAGGCCACTGTAGATACTATTAATATGGCAGGTGAATTTTTGCGTTTTGGTTTTGAATCAGTTAAGGCAACTGCTATACAGTATGCAAGTGACGAAGCGATTGGTAGATATTTTTTTAATATTGATGATAAATTTGCGGCTAACACTAACAGAAGGAAGATTTCAACTTCACTCATGGCCAAGCAGGTTACGGATGAGTTTATTGAGAATGTGTATTTAATATCTGATGATATAAGCCCTATAACAACCTCAAGCGTATCCATAGATGCAAACTTTTTGACTGATTTTAGAGAGACAGAGATTGGTACATATTTGGACAAACGTAAAAATGAAAATCTGTGGGATGGTGAAGATGCCTTTCTGGACGAGAAATTGGGGACGGACAGCCATGACTATTCTATGCGTCTTATCAGAAACATGATTAATAGTGATGCAATAGTAATTATTGATACAAAGATAGATGTTGTAGAGGATATATTAGCCGATTTGGAATTTGATAAATCTGGTTTCTTAGGGCTGGTAACTGGAGATGGAAGAGAGATTATCGACTATTCATTAAAGGCTCAGGATTCAAGTGTCGATATTGAAGCCTTAAAGGCAGAGAAGGTGTTTTTTAATGAGCCCTTCTATCAGGAAGCAATGGATGCTGATGAGAATAGTGGATCTAAGTACGTAGAATATAAGGGTGATACATATTTATTCATGTATTCTAAAATTGGTGAGACAGGTGCTACTCTATGTGCATTAATGCCTAAAGCTACCATAACCAGCCAAGCCGATGCAATTAAGAATGTGACCTTTATTATTGTTATTATAGCCTGCCTTGCAGCTGTAGTTATTGCTGCCTGGTTATCTACCGGAATTGACAAGGTGATAAAAGGTATCATCAGTAAGCTGAAGCTGGCTGCAAAAGGTGATTTAACTGTTCAATTTGATGCAAAGCGTAGGGATGAATTCCGTATATTAATTGATGAGATACAGACTACATTTGCTAATATGAAGGATCTGATTCTACAGGTGAAGGAATTAAGTAGTGAGGTATCGGAATCTGCATCCAATGTATCGACTACCTCTGAATTATTCCTTAGATCCTCTGAGGATATATCCTCAGCAATGAATGAGATAGAACAAGGTATTAACCAACAGGCAAGGGACGCTGAGGAATGCCTAGTACAGATGGATAGCCTGTCACAGAAGATCGAGGTTGTAAGTATGAATACTAAGGAGATTGGTCAGATTGCTGATAGTACCAAGATGAGTGTTCAGGATGGTACTGTTGTTTCTGAAGAACTAAACCAGCAGACCCAGTCAACCATTGAGATTACCACAGATATTATCAAGGATATTGAGAAGCTATCCGAGAAATCCTCTTCTATTAATAAAATTATTAATGTAATTAACGAAATTGCTAATCAGACTAATTTATTATCCTTGAATGCTTCCATTGAAGCAGCAAGAGCAGGAGAGCATGGAAGAGGCTTTGCAGTTGTTGCTAGTGAAATAAGAACACTTGCGGAGCAATCCAAAACCTCTGTAGATGACATTAAGAAAATTATCGGCAGTATCCAGGAGGATACAGCAACAGCAGTAGAGACAGCCCGTAAGGCAGAGGAGGTATTAAAACTACAAGAAAGCGCAGTTAAGAATACCACCGTTTCCTATGCTAATATTAATGAAAGTGTAGAGAAGCTAATGGTATCCCTAAGCTCTATTACGGACAATGTAGTTAATATTGAAGAAGCACGTATCAGTACCTTGGGCGCAATCGAGAATATATCAGCAGTACTGGAAGAAATAGCGGCTTCCTCCAATAATATTAATCAGACTGCTGCCAATCAGGTTGATTCTGTAGAAAATCTCAATAAATCAGCCCTGAATCTAAATAGCAATTCAGAGCAGCTAGTTAATGAGGTTCAAAAGTTTACAGTTTAATATTAATATAAAAGCTTAATAAATAATGGGGCATGATTCCTTTGAATCAAGCCCCATTTCTGGATTAATATATCAGTATAAATTATTACCCCGATCCTTTCCTGCAGAGTGAAACCCCAAAATATATGCAGGTATACGGTTCATCGGCATTTTTAACATTGCCTGATAACTCTTTTCTAGCTCCCTATAAACCATTAGCTTATTCTCTAAGATCTTCTTTGCAGCTGCGTCATTGTCACCACCACGTTCCTGCATATACAATCTGCGGTGCATTTGAACTTGCTCCCTGACGGTATTAAGGCTCTTCTGCTTTGAGGATAGTTCCTTAAAACTGACAGCAAACCACAATGTAACAAAAGCTGCCATACAGATTCCTGCAATAAACCAGCCTAGGGTGGCTATCATAGGACATCACCTTCTTTTCTTGTAATATTGCTATAACTATTCACGCAAACAATAATCCATGGGCTTCACTAAAGTATCTCAACTACTTCAATATCTCTTTCTATGGACAAATCATGGTATTCATTCTCCCATTGAACTATTGGTTTCGTTATTTCTATGGGATTTATTTTAACTATATTACCAACTTGTTCATTACTTAATCGGATCTCTCTACCGCTGTAGTAATCAATTATATTATTTACAAAAATATTGCAAATATATGAATCTAGCTGATTATAGCTATCTGCTTGTATTTCTTCAATAGCCCTTAAGGGGGAATACTTTTTGCGGTATGTTTTGGTAGTAGTGATTGCGTCAAATGTATCAGCTATTGCAATTATTTTACTTATTAAATTGATTTTTTCTTTCTTTAGTCCTAGGGGATAACCTGATCCATCCATTCTTTCATGATGGAATAGAACCCCTTGTAACACTTCGGCATCGAATATGTCAACCTTTTCTAATATTTTATAACCTATTACGGGATGAGACCTTAATTTTTCTATATCTTCAAATGTTAATGCATCAGCTTTATTTAATAGACTATCTTTAATCTTTGCTTTCCCAATATCATGTAAAAGCCCTGTTCGAACTAGGTTCACTAGTTTTGAATAATTCAAATTCAACCATTTGCCAATTACAAAAGATATGAAAGCTACATTAACTGGATGAGAATACATATAAGGGTATTTATCTTGGGCACTGTGTAGGAAGGCTAATATATCTGTACTGTCATCTAAATATTTACAAATTTGAATTGAATAGGTATCAACAGGATTAAAGTACAATTGTCGACCAAACCTGATATCCTCTACAATATTGTTCGATATTCTTATTGCCTGATTATAAATCTCTTCTAAATTAAGCATTATAACAACCACTCCTTTCTCTATAGTCAGCAAACATATAGACTTTCGAGCTGTTCTCCTTCAAGTCTTATAAAATTTCTATCCCTATAGCTCGATATAATAATATCAGATCCTATCCTTAAAAACCGTTTACCGCATGAATCGTATCTTCTAACGCACGAATCGTAATTCAATTTATTGAAGCTTAAATTGCTTTATGCTACAATATTATTTATAATTTTACATAAATGGAGGAAACAAACATGCACATTGCAGTTTGTGATGATAATATTGACGAGCTTTCTCGTATTGTCTCTTTGCTGGAGGATTACTGTAGTGAGCGGGATAGCTCGATTACCTATGAAGCCTTTGGCAGTGCTATTGAGCTTTTGGAAGCGATGAAAACAAGACAGTTTGATTTGCTGCTTTTTGATATCCTTATGCCGGGTATAACTGGAATGGAAGCTGCTAAGGAAATTCGTAGTTTGGGTAGTGAAATCCAGATTATTTTCCTCACCTCTTCCCGGGAATATGGTGTGGAGAGCTATCGTGTAAACGCAGAGGACTATATTATTAAGCCGGCATGCAAGGATGAGATTTTCCCGATTCTTGACAAGCAGCTTACAAGGTATGCTCAGGGAGAAGCCTATCTGACTCTGAAGGCAGGAAGCAGCATCCTTAAGCTTCCCTTTTCCCAAATTGTATATGTGGAAGTTATTAATCGCTCTGTGCAATTTAATCTAGCAAACGGTGAGGTGCGAGAAGCCTATGGCTACCTTGCCGATTATGAGAGTGACTTACTATCGGATTCTTGTTTTTATAAGCCTCACCGTTCTTATGTAGTTAACCTACCCTGGGTTACCGAACTTAATAAGAAGGGTTTCTCTACCATATTAGGCAAAACAGTGCCCGTGGCAAGAGATGCCTTTTCGAAAGCAAAAGCTGTATATATGAAACATCTACTGTCACCAAATGAACGGAGGGATATCCTTTGATAGATATCATTATAATGCTAATTCGCTCAGGTATTGTTTTGGTCTTCGGTATTGCAGTGTCCATTCTTTTTGCTGGTGTCCATCCCGCAGGTGCTAAAAAATTGGCCCTTCCTATTTTTTATTCATGTATACTCTTGATTCAATTACTTTGCTGGCGGTTCTTGGGGCTAGAAATCACAATGAAGCTGTACCCCTTTATTACCCATATGCCACTTATTACATTACTCGTCTTATATTACAAGCGACCCTGGCTGATTTCCATCAGCAGTGTACTTACAGCCTATCTTTGCTGCCAAATACCTCGTTGGATTGGCTTGGTGGTAGCAGCCCTTCTTGGCAATCCCTATGCCGATCATATTGGCTACTTTGTAGCTATGTGTCTTGTCTACTATTTTATCAATAAGTATGTTGCTGACTCAGTAAGACAACTGATGGAGCGATCAAAGGGCTCCTGTCTGCTTTTTGGCGCAGTCCCACTTCTCTACTATTTGTTTGATTATACTACTACTATCTATACGAATTTACTATATTCTGGCTCCCCTGAAGCTGTACAATTTACTCCATTTATAATAAGTACGTTTTACTTAATATTTGTTCTCCTATACTACAATGAAACCCAAAAGCAGACCAAAGCCCAGCGAGAGAGGGATATTTTAGCATCCCAATTCCAGCATGCCAAGGTAGAGCTTGATGCTATGCGTAAGATGCAAAATAACACAATGGTATATCGCCACGATATGCGACATCATCTGTCGCTGATTGCTGGCTTTGCAGCTGAGGGTGACCTTAAGAAAATCAAAGACTATCTTGACAGTACAGAAACTACTATTGATGCACTGACCCCAATACGATATTGTGAAAATGAAACTGTCAATCTGATATTATCTAGTTTTGAACATAAAGCAAGAAAGAGACAGGTCACCTTACAGACAGATGTCAGGCTTCCAGAAAAACTTGACTTGAAGGACACCGAACTTTGTGCCCTGCTGTCCAACGCTCTTGAAAACGCAATTTCCGCAGTGGATCTTATAGAGGATGAGAAGCTTCGCAAGGTTTATATTCAAGCCAATATAAGCGGCGACAAGCTAGTCATTTCCACAGAAAATGCCTATGTGGGAAATATTGATATGGAGGGAGACTTGCCTAAATCAAATAAAAAAGAAGCCGGACATGGCTTCGGAATCAAGAGTATGGTCAATATCGTTGAAGATCATGGGGGATTATTTTCCTTTGAAACAGAGGGAGGGGTGTTTATCATGAGGCTTTTGCTACCCTTGGGTAAAGCACCTAAAAAGCCTTAGAATAATAAAAGGAATACCTATAGAAAGCAAGGGTGGGAACTAGGATTGGTTCCCACCCTTGCTTTCTATAGGTGTACTTAAGGACATGGACAAACTGTCGAAATCATAGTAATAATGCTATATCCTGTGAGCATATTATATCTATAAGATAAGTAGGAGGTTGAGATCGTGAAGGTAATAAACAAGCATCCTAATTATATAAATAGCTCAGATAGAATAAGGAAGATTAATCATGCTTACACCATAGTATTCCAGGCCATTAACAGGGTTGATAAAAAAGAGAGTACTAATGCAAATAAAGTATCTAGTAATCCACCTATAAAAAGCTAGTAGAAGGAGGAGGTCCAGTGACACAGGTAATTGCAATTTACGCTAGGCAATCAGTAGACAAAAAAGATAGTATATCAATAGAGACTCAGATTGACATGTGTAAAAATGAATGTGGAACTGGGGTCGCCAATATAAAGGTCTATGCAGACAAGGGCTTTAGTGGCAAAAATACAAACCGCCCAAAGTTTGAAGAACTAATGAGGGATGTAAAAGCTGGATTAGTAAGCAAGGTCATAGTATATCGCCTTGATCGCTTTAGCCGCTCTATCGCAGACTTTGGTCAGGCATGGGAAAGATTTAAGGAAAGAAATGTTGAGTTTGTATCTATCAATGAAAAGTTTGATACAACAACTCCTATGGGAAGAGCAATGCTCCATATTATCATGGTTTTTGCTCAGCTAGAAAGAGAAACTATAGCAGAACGAGTTAGGGATAATTACTATTCTCGGATTAAGCATGGTAATTGGCCTGGTGGACCTGCTCCTCTTGGTTTTGATAATGCTAAAGTGGTTAATGATGAAGGAAAGAAGGTTCCGACCCTAACTCCCAATAAGGATATAGATATAATAAAAAGGATATTCTTCGAATATTCAGAAGATAATGTATCTCTTGGTATGATAGCCAAGGGATTAACTAAGGAAGGAGTATCTGGTAAGCAACGAAAGGTATGGGACAATGTCGCCATATCAAGAATACTACATAACCCAGTATATGTTGAGGCTACAGCCGATGTATATAACTATTATCGTGAAAAAGGGATTTCTTTCTCAAACAAAGTTACCTTCTATACCGGGGAAACATCTGCTCATATTGTTGGAAGAAGATCGGCCTCAGATAGAAAATATACTAAGCTTGACAACCATGTTATATCCCTAACAAACTTTCCTGGTGTTATACCATCTGATGTATGGCTCAAATGCCAGCATAAGCTTGATAATAATAAGCAAATTAAAAATACTGGTAAAGGTAAATATACATGGCTTTCTGGATATATCAAGTGTGGAAAATGTGGTTATGCCCTCTCTGTTAGGAGATATAAGGAGAAACTATATTTAAACTGTAGTGGGAGGACAAATCTTCATTTATGCGATGTCAGTAGCTATAATATCAGCATAAATGAAATTGAGGCTGCTGTCCAAAAGGAACTTGAAAGCGTAATAGCTGAATGTACAGTAGATAAAAACCACTGTATTCCCAAACCTTCAGAGAATCAGCAGAAAATAGAGCTTACCAAGATAGATGAAAAAATAGAGAAGTTTATTGCTTCTCTAACTGAGGCATCGGAAATAACCATGACTTACATAAATAAGGAGATTGAAAAGCTAGATAAAAAGCGTAATGAGCTTTTGAAAAATATAAGCTTCCCTAGGCAAGAGAATCCTAATAGGTTTAAAGATGTTGTCTTTCATAGGCTAAGTTTTGAAGAGAAAAAACTTGTAGTAAGTCAGTTTATTGATAGGATTATGGTTTTTGATGATGAGATTGAGATTGTTTGGAAGGTATAAGACCCTGTGAGGATGATGGTCTCACAGGGTTAATTTTTACACAAAAATCTATTATAATATAAAAGTAAAGTTAAGTATAAATATATCCACTAAATGGTTATATTTACTTTGGCTTAAAAATCAGATGAGACTGTTTCATTTCTTCTATTAAGTCTAGAATACCATCCAATTTAACTTCTGCAACCTTAAATGAAATGCCAATTACATATAAAGCTTCTTTACGTGATTCCCATTTGTTTATATCTCTTATCCACAAGCGATAGTTATCATTATAATAATAGGTACCCATAGACCCTTTTATATATTTGAATTTTTCATGATTGTCTGAAATTACAGAAGAAATCGCAGCTTCATCATGTAAGCAATCATATGTACTATTAAAATAAAACTCCAAAGTCATCCAATCATCACCACGTATACCCGCTTTTATAACTAATTCTTTTAATAAACTAAATGATTTCGAAAAATTCTGCATAGATACTTTTATTATTAATCGATGCTTTTGATCTAGATGTCCATCACGAGGTTCTTTTTCTTCACCATCTATTATTATTTGTATGCCTCCAACAAGAATTTTTTTCTGATAAGAAGCATATTGTATTTCCTGATAATCAAGGTATTCTTTGATTTCAGAAAAATACTTATCAATATCATACCGAATGATTTTTTTATCATCACTTGAATCATAATATTGAGAACACATTTCAAATCTAGCATAGGTAAAAATATCACTTAATTTTAAAGTCAATCCTATTTCAGTAACAGAATTAAAAATTGCTTTATAGTCCAATTCTGTAAACGTTTCGCTAAAGTTTAGGTCGAATTTTCTATTTAAAATAGTAATAAAGTTATTTAGGCTGTCAGCCGAAGTAATATTAAATCCTTGCAATAAGCTGAGTGGCGCTTTAAGCTGGTCAATATTTACACCTATACCGACTGGTATAACCTCAATGTTTTTAGAATATGCAAATCCTGCTTCGAAATATATCCATGCAGAATTAATCGATGTGGGAGTTACGAACACAAACATTATTTTTGCATTATTAAGTCCCTCCTCAATTTTATGTACCCAGTTGTGCCCAAATGGAATACTTTGACCATCGCTAGACATAAAGATATCCAATACTTTTGCAGTTGTTGCAGTTATTTTATTTTTTATAGGCAGAATAATAGAACTATCTTTACTTGAGTGACTAAAGAAAATAGTTGGTTTATCCATATGGTCCTCTCCTAAATATAATTCTTTGTATTTGTAATAAATAGCTTATCTGGTTATTACATAATAATCGCATATATTTGCTATATCTAAAAAGCATCTAAAAATCACTCATTTAGGTTTTCCTGTTTTATATATTTTGTTAATCCTTGTAAGAAGATCAGCAAAGTTATTCTTACATTGTTCACCAATATTATGTGAACCATCTTCCACAGAATTACTGAACAATTTAGCTAATAATGGTTTACTTATATTTTCAGCAATTCCTTTTTCTTTTGAGAATTTATCCAATTCATTCTTTGTCACTATATCTTCAATAACACAAGGTGCTTTAATAAAAGTTTTATTATCCACATCATCTTGTGTCACCGTTTTTATGTAGCAATAATGCTTTTCATACTCATATAAAAAATCTTTTCTAAGTATCTCACCACCTTTAGTAACACCTTCTTTATCATAATCGAAAACAGCAAAGAAAGGGCAGCCCCATCCATATAGAATGGTACATATGTTTATACAGTTCGTTGCTCCAACAGAAGGAATAAACGCATATTCGTTCAAATCATAGCCTAATTGCTTGGCCATAGTATGTAAATAAATATAGTCGCTTATACCTTCAACAACAATATTCAATTTATCTACAGATGGACCGAATCTGTCACCTAAATTCATTCCGATGGCATTTACAATAGGAGCCAATGTATCTTCTTGACTGTCAGGGGATAACTGAGAATCATAGGCTGTTTTATAAATATATGAATATCCCTCCGAGTCTTTTTCAACAGCACGAATGCGATGGATACCATCTTCCTTCATATCCAACATATATGGAGAATGGGTTGTATAGACTACTTGATTACCTTTATTAGCTAAGGCATGAAACAAGTTGATAAGTTCTTTTTGAGCATTTACATGCAATGAAGTTCCTGGCTCATCGAATAAGTATACAACATTATTCTTATACAATCCGTGTGCAAGAGCATCAATAAACATATTAAGATACCATCGAAGCCCATTACTACGTTCAGATAGCAACATTGTTTCTCCGTCACCTGATTGTACAGAAAAACTAACAGTACTAGAATCAAAATCTACATTTAATGAAATACTTTCCTCTGTATAAAAATCCTGAAAACTTTTATTAATCATTGTCTCTACATTTCTATTGATTTTTTTCCTTATTGAAGTTTTTGTGCCCGTTGTTCCTGATGATACTGCTTTAATAAATTCATCATCCGAAACTTGAATTAAATGCACAAAGTCAGCCAACAGACTATTTTGAAATGACTTAGGACTTGCTAATTCCTTTTGAACTTCTTCTAATTTGTATTGTGTCTTAAGTATTTTATCTGCATTTCGGTAGAATACTACAGGTAATACAGAAGTAATAACTCCCCATTTTGACTTAGACTCAGACAAAGCTTCTGACACTGCATCCCGGTTTTCTTTATTCAGCCTTGAATTTTGTGTTTCAATAAAAGTGAAGGCTAAATTAATTCTAAGAAGATTTAATGAATCTGTTTGCTGAAAATCAGAGATATAGGTTCGAAAATTCGTGAAATCCTGATCCCTAAGTTGAAAAGGATTTTGTCCCATTATCGATACAAGCGTATCTACACTTTCTCGGATATGCTCGTTGTAATAAGTCAAAACACTTCCAGTAGCTATATAACTATCTTTATCAAGTATAATTTTAGTATCTCCAAAAATATTAAAGGTCTTTTGGTCTTCTGATGTCGGTTTTAAGGTGATAGTGTATTCTATATTTGCATTTATGCCATTATTTCTATTAATGTTTTCAGTATTAAAAGCTGTTTGCATACCGCTTAAAAGTGATATATGGGATATTCCTTCAAGTACATTACTTTTACCACTTTCGTTTTTGCCAATTATTGTAGTTACTCTCGGTTCCAATATGATTGAAGATTTCTTCTCACCAATAGATTTATAATTCTTTAACGATATCGAATGAATATACATAAAGACTTCCTCTCCATAATTACTTTTTACGATTTAAATACCACTTTAGCATTATTTCTATTATTCTCGAATCAATGTATAGTTCTCATAATATAAGCTTATAATTAACTATATTACCATAATTTTACATAAATCAACAACAAATAATCAAATGCTTAAATTCTTATATGGTTTTTTCAATACCTATCAGCATTCTGATATAATATCGATATGAGGAGGTGAAGTCACATACCAACAATCAGACCAAGTTCAGATCTACGTAATTCCTACAAACAAATATCCGAATACTGCCACACATGCAACGAGCCTGTTTACATTACAAAGAATGGGAAAGTAGATCTTGTTATCATGGATATTAATACTTATGAAAAACTTGTAGAGCGTTTTGAATTAAGTGTATTTCTTGACCAAGGTCTAGAAGATGTAGAAGAGAAGAACTATAAAAATGCAGATGAATTCTTTGATTCATTAGAAGGAAGGTACAAAGATGTCAAGCTATAATGTTGTGATTACAGAAGTCACACCGCTTGACTCGCTTGACATCTTTGACTATATCGCTTTTGAACTGCGAGAGCCAGATCCAGTAAATTGTTTGCTTTCTAAAATTAGATCTAAGGTTGAATCCCTAGAGGAATATCCAGAATGAAATAACATGATTTCCGAGCCAAAATATGAAGAACAAAAGATCAGATGGTGTCCAATAGAATTATGTTATTTTCTATCAGGTATCCAAAGAACAATCCCACGTATACATAATACGTGTTTTATAAAAAAAGAAACTGGGAGCATATTTTAACCCCCAGTAATAAGCAATAAATATTATTCGATTTATCCTATGATATCTTTTTAAGCTT
>DUNS01000242.1 GCA_012839235.1 Clostridiales bacterium | reverse complement strand
ATTAGAGGGCTCCTATTACTAGTACATTAAAAAAGATATTGTTATAAGCAACAGTAGATGTGTTGCAATAACAATATCTTTTATTATTTATACAAACAGGATAAATTAGACAATACTATTTATTCTGCTTTCTCATTTTTTCTTTTCTCGAATTTATTTGTAATAAATGGTATAAAGGTTACGATTGCCATTAATAAAATTATTACAACAAAGATACTAAACATACCTTTTCCCATTATTTCAAATGCAAATCCTAAATCTTCACTCATATTTATATCCATTCCTTTCTCAAAGACTTAGCCAATTCCAAGCATCTTAACTACCAAACTAATGATTACACCACCAGCTACAACGGAACCAATCTGACCAGATACATTAGCACTGATTGCATGCATTAGCAAATGGTTATTAGGATCTTCCTTAAGGCCCATCTTCTGAACAACACGGGCGGACATTGGGAATGCTGAAATACCAGCAGCGCCAACCATTGGATTAATCTTTTTGCCTGGCTTTAAGAATAGGTTAAGGAACTTAGCAAATACAACACCACCGATAGTATCGAATACGAAAGCGATAAGACCAATACCCATAATCATTAAGGTCTGCCAGTTAACAAAATCTGCAGCAGTCATCTTAAAGGAAATAGTTATTCCTAGAAGAATAGTGATTAGGTTAGGTAGTGCATTCTGAGCAGTTTCTGAAAGTGAATTTAATACTCCACATTCTCTTATAATATTACCAAACATTAAAAATCCTACTAGTGCTACAGAATCTGGAGCTACTAGTCCAGATATGAAAGTAACGATAATTGGGAACAAGATCCTAGTTGTTTTTGTAACTGATTTTGGATTGTACTCCATGCGGATCAATCGTTCCTTCTTAGTTGTAACTAACTTAATAGCTGCTGGCTGTACGATAGGAACTAAGGCCATATAAGAATAGGCGGCGACGGCGATAGGTCCCATGTAATCAGATTTAAGTATATTAGAAACTAATATTGCTGTTGGTCCATCAGCGGCACCAATTATACCTATAGAGGCTGCATCCTTTAATTCAAAACCAAGCAATACAGCAAGTACGATTGCTACAAAGATACCAAATTGAGCTGCTGCTCCAAACAAGAACATCTTTGGGTTGGATAAGAGTGGCCCGAAATCTATCATGGCACCAATACCGATAAATAATAGAATTGGTAATGCCTCTGATTCTTCAATCCCTACCTTAAACAGCCATTCGATAATACCGTGTTCACCTAAAACTCCTGAGTTAGGGATATTAACAAGAATAGACCCTAAGCCCATAGGTAGTAGCAGTGATGGCTCCATCTCTTTAACGATTGCTAGATAGATAAGCAATGCACCAACTGCATACATAACCCATTGCTGCCAAGTTACTGACATTAAACCTGACAATAAAAATTCCATAAAATAGTCCTCCTTAGCATGTTTGCTACATAAAAATAGTAAATATAAAAATTACTTTCATTTTAGCTCATATTAACTGATCATGTCAATGACGCATTTATATAATCTAAACATTATGATAATCTGGTAATAACACTCATAATATACAATAATTGCAAAATAATAAATTAATATTACAAAATTATTATGCAAAATGACTATAAAATACGCAAATAAATTTTTTGGTTGCACAAATTAGATAAACGTGATAACATTTGAACCAAAGCGTATTCTAGCTTAGCAAGGGGTGGGAAAGCCTATTTCTTGTTACAAATATTATATAAGGAGATGAGCATTTTGAGTTTTGACTTAGGATTTTTTCAAATTGCATCCATTGTTGTAGCCGTTCTTGCATTTGGGACTGCATTCTGGCTATATAAATGGGTAGAAAAGCAACCATCCTCTAATAAACGGGTGGCAGAAGTAGGTAAGTTAATTAAAGACGGTGCTAATACCTTTCTTAAGAAAGAGTATAAGACACTAGCAGTTTTCTGCACATGTGTTGCAGTATTGATTTTGTTATTCCTTCCTGGTCCAATCTGGCAGGGAAATCCATTGGAAAACATAATCATGGCATTATCTTATCTGCTAGGTGCAGTATTTTCAGGTATTGCTGGTATAGTTGGTATGAGTATAGCAACTATTGCCAATGTTAAGGCTGCTGAAGCTGCTACAAGAGGAATTAAGCCTTCCTTTATGTCAGGCTACCGCGGTGGAGCTGTTATGGGTATGGCAGTTGTTGGTGGAAGCTTATTAGGTGTTGTTCTTGTTCTTATGGTAACAAATAATACAACCGCACTTCTTGGCTTCAGCTTTGGTGCTAGCTCACTTGCTCTATTTGCTAAGGCCGGTGGTGGTATATTTACTAAAACCGCAGATATAAGCGCTGACCTTGTTGGTAAGGTTGAGTTAGAGATACCTGAAGATGATCCTAGAAACCCTGCAGTTATCGCAGATAACGTAGGTGATAATGTTGGTGACTGTGCAGGTATGGGGGCTGACTTATTTGACTCCAACGTAGCTTCTATGGCTGCGGCTATTACTATGGGTGCTGGACTTGATAGGATCCATGGTGGAAGTGTTAATACAGCTACTGTATTTTGTTATGCGGCTATCGGTTTACTATCTTCAATAATTGGTGTATTTACTGCTAATATGAAAGAAGATGGCAATCCTACTAGAGCACTTAATAATAATACATACATTACAACAGCCATATATGGTATATTAACGGCTTTAGCAACCTTTGTATTTGATTTGCCATGGCCTATCTGGTTTGCAAGTACAATCGGTCTTCTATGCGGTACTGTAATTGGTATTGCTAGTGATTACTTTACTAATGATGAGAAGAAACCAGTTCATATGGTTGCAGAATCCTGTGAGGTTGGCCCTGCATTTACCATTCTTTCTGGTATATCATATGGTCTTATGAGTGTTCTTCCTGCTATGATTGGTATTGGTGTTGCAGCCCTTGGTTCTTATGTTGTTGCAGAGAACTATATGGGTGCTGGTTATGGAATGTTTGGTATCTCTATGGCAGCAGTTGGTATGCTTTCCATAGTTGGTATGATTATATCTAATGATGCTTATGGTCCTATTGTGGATAACGCTCGTGGCCTTGTTGAGATGGGTGACTTAGGTGATAAGGCTCTTGAAATCACTGACTCCCTTGATAGTGCAGGTAATACTGTTAAGGCTGTTACTAAAGGCTTCTCTATCGCCGCTGCTGGTCTGACAGTTATTGCATTGCTTGGCGCATTTATAAGCGAAGTTAATGTTGCGGCTCTTGAGATGGGCAAGGGTGAAGCTTATCTTACAGGCTTTGATGTAACTAATCCTTTAGTATTCTTTGGACTTATAGTAGGAGCAGCTATTCCTCCAGTATTCTCAGCTATGTTGATGTTAGGTGTTGATCGTAATGCACAGCGTATGATCAAAGAAATCCATCGTCAATTTAAAGAGATAGTAGGACTTAAAGAGGGTAAAGAAGGTGTAGTTCCTGAGTATGATAAGTGTATCGAAATTGCTACTGAAGGAGCTATTAAAGAGTTAATTCCTGCTGGTTTAATGGCTATCCTTGCAACTCTTTTAGTTGGGTTTGTTGGTGGTGTTCAGGCAGTTGGTGGATTTATAACTGGTAATATCGTTAGTGGTTTGATCTTTGCTCTGTTTATGTCTAACTCTGGTGGACTTTGGGATAATACTAAGAAGTACATCGAAGCTGGCAATAATGGTGGTAAGGGTTCAGATGCTCACAAGAATGGTGTTATTGGTGATACAGTTGGTGATCCATTTAAGGATACAGCTGGCCCATCTATTAATACTCAGATAACAGTTGTTTCACTTGTTGCTTCATTAACATCTACCATATTCTTAGCATTCTCATTATTTGGTTAAGACATTAAGGATAAGCAGATGAGCTAAAAATGGTTTACATTTTATTAGTAATCTCTAATATACAATAAAACAAGGATTATGATTTTAGTAAAATAAAATCATAATCCTTTTTTGTTATCGAATTTAGAATTTTAAAAAGATTCTCTGGATAAGTTAATTATGTTAGTTTACACTTTAATGATATTTTTAAGTATGCTATAATTTACCTAGTGGGAACGGTTACCAAGACATAGGTTTCTATTATTTCAAGTATATTAAGCAACACATATGAGTTTGTCATTAATTTACGGAGGATTAAGATGAAAAACAAGATACTTTCTATAATTATAATATCCCTTATATTCCTTTCATTTACTGGGTGTTCCACAGCCGGTAGCTATAAGAATGAAGGAAGAAAGCTATTCAAGGAAGGGAAGTATGAGGAGGCAGCTACAAGCTTTTTAAAGGCAATTGAACTTAATCCTAACAGAACAGATTATTACATAGACTATGGAATGACTCTTATTACACTGGGAAGATATGAGGAAGCCATAGCTCAGTTTGATGAAGTCTATCAGAACAAAAATATGGTAGTTATAAAGCAAAATAATAAGAAAATTCATAGGGGAAAAGCTATTGCTTATTACCACAATAAGGAATATGACAAGGCGATAGAACAGCTGAATCTAGCTTTGGAGATCCAAGAATTACCTAAACTAGATATGGATATATTATATTATAAAGGAGATTCTGCCCTTAAGGTTGGGAATTATGCTATGGCAATTGATGCTTACACAGAGCTGATAGAGCTTGATAATAAAAGCGCAAAGCCTTTACTTGAAAGAGCCTATTGTTATGCAGCACTTGGGGATTATGAGAGTAGCTTAGAGGATTATAATGCAGCAATTGATTTAGAGCCTAAGAGATATGATGGATATCTTGGCAAATATGCTCTTATGGTGGAACAGGGTCTGAAAGTAGAAGCCGATGAGCTTCTAACTATTGCCTCTGAACTTGGAGGAGATAAGGATGAAGATAGATTTAATCAAGGGCTAATATATTATTATCAGGGTAATCTTGATGCTGCTTTGATTCAATTAGAAGATAGCTATGCAAAAGGTTTTAAGGAAGCATATTACTATATTGGTGAAATATATAGGGAGAGAAAGGATTATGTGAAGGCTGTATACTACTACGAAGCATATATCCAGGAGGGTAATGCTAAAAATCTAGGAGTTTTTAATCAATTGGCTTATTCATTAATAAAGTTAGGTGATTTTTCTAATGCTATTAAATATATAGAAGAAGGACTTAATATGGGTCAAATTGGAACAAGAAGAATACTTCTTAAGAATGAGATAGTTGCATATGAAGGAATGGGAGAGTTTGACACAGCCTTGGATAAAATTAAGGAATATCTTAATCTCTATCCAGGGGATGAGGAAGGACAAAGAGAGAAGCTATTCTTAGAAACTAGAAATTTAGATAACTGAGAAAATAATATTATATAATCTGAGGTGAATATGTCGGAATTATTCGAAATTAAAGAAATTCAAGAGAAGTTTGTTCTTGTTGCAGTAGCTGTCTCTGATAAGGAGGATACTGAGGGTTCCTTAAACGAGCTAAAGGAATTAGCAAGTACTGCTGGTGCTGAGACTGTGGGAATGGTTGTTCAAAGCAGGGAGAGTATACACCCTGGCACATATATTGGTAAAGGTAAGATTGATGAAGTAAGAGAGCTTGTGGAAGAAACTAATGCTACAGGGGTAGTGTGTGATGATGAGCTATCACCTGCACAACTAAAAAACTTAGAGGATGCCCTACAGACTAAGGTATTGGATCGTACCATCCTTATATTAGATATTTTTGCAGGTCGAGCTTCTACTAAAGAAGGTAAAATTCAGGTTGAGCTAGCCCAGCTTCGATATCGTTCCACTAGATTAGTTGGACTTCGTAGTTCACTAT
>DUNS01000241.1 GCA_012839235.1 Clostridiales bacterium | reverse complement strand
CCATCCCAGTCAATACCAAAGTCTGGACCAAATTCACGATTAAGATATAAGAGGAAGCCATAATTAGCATTTCCCTTTCTCTCTCTTGCCTTTTTCGCCATAGTATGAAGAATATCAGAGTAGCTAATCTTATCCTCTTCTTTGGGCATTTTTAAGTATATTTTCAGATAATCCTTTGATGTTTCTAAAAAAGCCTTCATAAAAGCCACATTTGTTTGTTCATATAATTTGTTATCTCTAAAGTACTCCCATGTATCATTAGTTTTAGACCTAGAAATTGCATATATATATTTGGCCCTTTCCTCTAATGCATACTTTTTTCTTTCTTCTTTCCATTCTTCTTCAGAAATAGTACCAGCCTCGAACTTTTCTGATAAAAGCTTTAATTGCTTTTCATATTCATCCCCTAATTGACAAATTTGCCCATAACGGTTCTCATTACTTTTGTCTCTATATAATAGCTCTATATGGAAGGAACGGTTTAATTGTGAGTATTCCAGCATCTCAGGAAATTTAGATACCAATCTTTCAAAATCAGCCATTCGCTCAGGTAGATATTCCTCCTGCCGATATATGGTTACTAGGCTATTAATAGCTTCTTCTTTATGTAATAGGTCTGATGTCTCTGTCAAATATTTGACATAAAACATTTCTGCAATTTTATTTTTATTCTTCTGCAGTATATCTAATCTTGTGGCTATCTCATAGCTATCTGTTACGCTAGTAATAAACCTTTTATTATCCTCAATATGGACAAAGCGAATATTCTTCAAATCATCTTCAGTGTAGCCATAGCTCTCCATAGCACTCTTATCTTTATTCATATATTTATAGTAGTTTTCCACGGTCTTCTTATCATTAAGATACACTGCCTTTTCAAAATAAGACATTTGGTCAGGATTAGGAATTTTTATACCAAAAATCATTTTCTGCATATGATCTATTTCGGATAAAGTATACCCTAGGCTATATAATAAGTTATGATCTAATAATAATTTTCTAAGCGAAGGAGTATCCCAACCAATGATAGCATCTTCTAGAATATTAGGCTCTTTCTCTATTAATATCAGTTCCCCCATATTTTTATCCACCCTTCTTTTGTTTTATTTACTTATTTTAATACAATCCTACTTATTTAATCCTTTATCATGTAGTAAACCCTCAGCGTACTTGGCCCTTCGGTCCCATTCTACAGCTTTTTCAAAGCTTTCCGGTAATCTCTCCCCCTTTAGATACATATCACTAAGAAGCCACCGTGCTTCAGGGTAACCCTCTTCTGCCAATTCAAAAAGGAGTTCCGTAACTTCTTGATTTTCCCGATCCTCTAGTAGATTTAGTAGTTCTTTATATCTTTCTTCCCACTCCATTAGTTTTTTCACGTCATAGTAGTCAACTCTATCCTCTGAATAGTCAGGTCCTTCTACTATTGGAAACAAGGATCGTAGATTGGAATTATTCTTTAACTCAAGCTTCAATTGTATATCCCCCCCTTTTTCTATATATGTGAATATATATTTAAATTATATTATATTCCATAATACGATTTTTTTCTATTATATTCTCCATCTATTCAATAACAAAATAGCCGGTCTATTCACCGGCTATTTTTTATTACATACTCCTTTTTCCTTTATGTGTTCTATAGACAGAACTAAATCATGAGATAAATAGCAGCATATTTATCCTTTAGAAAGAACCACCGCATAAACACATAATTAATATCAATGGAAGAATACCGTCTAATCCGCTGCTACCACAGCCACAGGATTTGTCGCCGCCTCCAAGAAATCCGCCATCACCTGTGCATAAGAAAAGTAATAAGAATATCATTAGCATTGAGTTGTTTCCAGTCCCCTTATTATCGCAATAACCCTTCTCGTAGGATGCAGATGTTAAGTCACTCATATGAATACCTCCAAACTATTTATACAGTATCATATGCAAAGGGTATACATTATTACGTACCTGAATGTAAGTTAGTCACCAAGAAGCTTAATGACGAAGGACTCTAATTCTAATAGTTGTCTTAAGACCATCAATTGATGCTGACCAGACTTTTTATTTATTTAACTATAGTTGATCATACAGACATACTTCAAATCCTTCTTTTTATACACATGTTACGTAGCACATCATATATTATAATAAAAAGCTTAGAGGTAAGTGTGAAAATATATTTTCACACATTAACTTTGTGCCCTTCGGCCCAAAGTTTGCAACCATGATGAAAGGTATGGTTATTATGCAAAGATATGTGACTCTCTCACTAGAATTACATCTGTTTTTCGCGAGAATAATGAAAGAACACTCCTTATTCCTTCAGGCAGGTTTCTTACCTAAAGATGATGAATTTGCAAAACGTGCTAATGAATTTATGAAGTTTTTTGAAAATCTTCTATTAGAAGTTGTTAACATAAGTGATGGCTTAGTAAGCCCCACTGTTCTAAGCTCTGGTGAAATCGTAACTGAATACACCTTAAGCTCAGAAAAGCATACAGAAAAGTTAAGTGGGATTCCAATTAACACTAAAATCACTATGCTGGAAGAAAAGCTTAGATCCGCTAGAACTATACAAATCAACCGTTCCATAGTAATGAGGGTTCGTAGGATTAACAGAGAAGCTATTCGCTTATTAAATGGCCTTATCGATCTAAAAGAAGAAATTCTAAGGAGAGTTTTATGTTGTGAGCTGTTTACAGCCAATTACCCCTTGTTGATCAAACACATTTTACGAGAAGCCAAGCTGTATCGTTCTTATATCTCCTGCCTAGAAAGTGGTCGTCCTATGTTTTATAAGGACATCCGTGATGTGGAACTGTTTTGGAATCAGATAATGATGGAGCACGCTCTTTTCATAAGGGGGCTATTAGATCCATCTGAGAATGAATTAATCCATACTTCTCATGAGTTTGCCAAGGACTTCGAAGATTTGCTAGAAGATGCCAAATGTATGACAGA
Source organism: Clostridiales bacterium (assembly GCA_012839235.1). Taxonomy (GTDB): domain Bacteria; phylum Bacillota; class Clostridia; order Lachnospirales; family Lachnospiraceae; genus Mobilitalea. Next base: position 38,359 of record DUNS01000241.1, on the reverse strand, counting down.
TGAAACTATTCGCAGCGTAACCGATAGAACAATTAGAAAAACAACCGAACTGCGAGATTTTAAAGCCGCTGCTACAAAGGGATCCGATGCTTGTGAAATCCAATCTATATTCCTTCCTCTACTAGCTGATCATGTACTAAGAGAGGCTAATCACTATCTGAGACTATTACGTTTGGAGAATATGTGTTATTAAAGATTTAGCATATCATAATCAATTGGTTATGGGCTTGCTTACTCTAATAAGAGGGGTTTATAAACCCCTCTTATTTAATTTTTAATTATCAGTGAATGGGCTTGCCAATTCTTCCTACTTTGTTGCTTATTAGCGCTCCCTGTCGTTGACTTTGTTTCAATTATATGTTATATTTATTCCAGTTTGCTAACGTAATATTGAACAGTTGCACTCAACTGTATCATAGTATTTAAAGGGTGGAGGGAGAGCTTCTTAATTGAATTTTTTCTTCCCTTTTTTTGTTAGAAGGTTAATACTTTAACAAGTAAATAAGAAGTTGTTCTTAGTAATGTTTGTTTTGAAGTGGAATAAACTAACTTTATGTGTGAAAGGATAAATACATGAAAGTTGATAAAATTATAGTAAAAGAAACAATAAACATTGGGCTTGGAATTCTTATTTGTAGTGGTATTACTCAGATTGGTTTCCTAATTTTCGGTCAATATAGTTTAGCAGTATTACTTGGTTCCATATACGGAGGAGCAATAGCTTTACTCAATTTCTTTCTTATGGGACTTGCTGTTCAGAAAGTAGCAGATATAGAGGATCCAAATGCCGCGAAAAGAAAAATGCAGGCATCCTATTCCATGCGTCAACTGCTTCTTTTGCTCCTAGTTGGAGTCGGCATGTATATTGCAGTTAATTATGAGATTTTTCATTGGCTACCAATTTTACTTGCTATCATCTATCCAAGGCTTATTATTGCTTTTGGAGGAATTTTTCGAAAAGAATGGCGAGAAAAGCGAGGTGATAATTCATGAATGTAGAGATAACTGGTGCTAAGATATTTTTACGCTTACCCTTCGGTATATTGATTACAGAAACCCAAGTCAACATGTGGATTATAATGCTAGCAATTGCCATATTGTGCAAATGGTTGACTCATAATCTAAAAGTTAAGCCTGAAGGTAAAAGGCAAGTTGTAGCAGAGTATTTGGTCAATATGTCCAATAAGTTTGTGACATCGAATATGGGTGATCGGTTTAAGAATTTCTCACCCTTTATAGGAACTTTATTTGCATTTTCCTTACTTTGCAGTCTCAGCGGTTTGTTGGGGATGTATCCACCTACAGCGGATTTGAATACAACCATAGGGTGGGCTACGGTGACATTTGTAATGATAGTATATTACAAGATTAAAGCCAATGGCCTTGGAGGATATTTGAAAGGATTTATGGAACCAATACCGGTACTAGCTCCATTTAACGTTTTAGGAGAATTTTCAACACCGATTTCTATGGCAATTCGTATGTTTGGTAATATCTCAACTGGTGTGGTTATTTCTACACTGGTCTATGCAGCCCTAGCATGGCTTAGTTCCTTGGCACTTCAATGGCTGCCAGGTGTACTTTCGGGTATACCAGTTTTGCAACTCGGTGTTCCAGCAATTTTATCGATTTATTTTGATTTGTTTAGTGGTGCTTTGCAATCCTTTATTTTCTGTATGCTAACAGTTCTTTATATAGCTCAGGCATCTAAAGGAGATTAAAAATATATTATTATTTAATTAACGGAGGTATATATTATGGAAAGAGCAATAATTATGGCAGCATGTGCAATTGGAGCAGGTATCTCAATGTTCGGTGGTATTGGTCCTGGTATCGGTGAGGGTTACGCAGTAGGTAAGGCTTGTGAAGCAATTGGTCGCCAACCAGAGACGAAAGGTGACGTAACATCAACTATGTTAATGGGTTGTGCTGTTGCAGAGACCACAGGTCTTTACAGTTTGATCATTGCGATGCTTCTTATTTTCGTAGCACCTGGTCTTTTTATTGGCAGGCTATAATAAAGAAAAAGAACCTAGGCAATGTCTGGTCTTTTTAGTATAGTTATTAACATTAAGAAAAGAGGAAAATAGAATGCCTGAATCATTAGAATTTTTATCTTTAAATTTTTGGTCTCCACTAATGGCTATTGGAAATTTATTGATTCTTTTTCTGATTGTTAAAAAATTCTTGTTTAAGCCAGTAAATGATATCCTGGACAAAAGAGCGAAGGAAGTAGATAGTATTTATTCCGATGCGGAAGATATGCGTACAGAGGCTAAGATGAACAAGGATATCTATGAGGAGAAATTAAAGAACGTTAAAGCAGAAACGGATTTAATGATCAAATCAGTTACAGAACGTGCAGAAAATCGCAAGGAAGAAATCCTTAAAGAAGCAGCTGTGGAAGCAGAAAATCGAAAAATAAAGGCAGAAACAGATATCAAGCTTGCGAAAAAGAAAGCAGTTGACAATATCAAAGAAAATATTGTTGATATGGTCATTGATCTAGCACAGCAAGTTGTTGAAAAAGAGATTGCTGAAAAAGATCATGAATCTCTGATTGATGATGCAATTAATAAGTTAGGTGAGCGCGTATGAGTAAAGCGGTAGATTACGGATATGCATTATATGAATTGGCATCTGAGGAAGGACTTGAAAAGGAAATCGATAGGGATTTTAATCAGGTTGTTCAGATTTTTGAAAGCAATCAAGATTTTTTTAGGCTTTTATCTAACCCAAGAATTCCAATTTCAGAACGTATAGAGTTAATAGATAATGTATTAAAAAACAGAATACAATCCTACCTACTTTCTTTATTAAAAATATTGATTGAAAAGAGACAAACATCCTATATTCCGCTTATTTTTAAGGAATATAAGAATAGATATTTCAATGACAAAAACATCATGGTTGTTACAGCTATCAGCGCAGTTGCATTAAATGAGAACCAGAGAAAGCGAATCATAGATAAATTAGAAAAGTCAATGAATAAATCGGTCATATTGGAAAATAAAATTGATAAATCCTGCATCGGCGGTATTCGTATAGAATATCAAGGGCGTATGATTGACGCAAGTATTAAGAACAGATTTAAAAAACTGCAGCTTGATTTAAAAAATGCAGACTATGGCGTAGCGGAGGTCTGATTCATGAATATTGAAGAAATAAGCAGCCTAATTAAGGCGCAAATAAAAAACTATGAACATAAAATTGAACAATATGAAACGGGTACCATAGTAACCGTAGGTGATGGTATTGCCAGAGCCCACGGATTAGACAACTGTGTATCCAATGAACTAATTGAATTTCCAAATGGTATCTACGGAATGGCACTTAATCTTGAGGATGACTTTGTTTCCATCGTTCTCCTCGGAAGCGACATGGGTATTAAGGAAGGCGATCTAGTAAAACGTACTGGTAAAGTTGTATCTGTTCCTGTTGGTGATGCAATGATAGGACGAGTGGTTAATGCCCTTGGACAACCTGTTGATGGCAAAGGACCAATAGATACAGATAATCTACGACCAATTGAAACACAAGCACCTGGAATTATCGAGAGAAAATCAGTAAGCGTTCCTCTTCAGACAGGAATTAAGGCGATTGATAGTATGATACCCATTGGTAGAGGTCAGCGTGAGCTTATCATAGGCGACCGACAAACAGGTAAGACTGTGATTGCAACGGATACGATTATTAACCAAAAGGGTAAGGATGTAATCTGCATCTATGTAGCAATTGGACAGAAGAACTCTACCGTATCCCAGTTGGTAGAAACACTTACCCGTGCAGGTGCTATGGATTATACAATCGTTGTAAGTTCAACAGCTAGTGATCTTGCACCATTACAGTATATCGCTCCTTATTCTGGTTGTACCATGGGCGAATATTTTATGAACCAAGGTAAGGATGTATTAATCATATATGATGATTTATCTAAGCATGCAGTTGCATATCGAACTCTGTCATTATTAATACGTCGTCCACCGGGTCGTGAAGCATATCCAGGAGATGTCTTCTATTTGCATAGCCGTCTCTTAGAGCGTGCTGCTCGTCTTGCTCCAGAATATGGAGGAGGATCCCTTACCGCGTTACCAATTATTGAAACCCAGGAAGGTGACGTATCTGCTTATATTCCTACTAATGTTATCTCGATTACAGATGGACAGATTTTCTTAGAGAGCGAGCTTTTTAATGCGGGTATTATGCCTGCAGTAAACCCAGGTATTTCAGTAAGCCGTGTTGGTGGTTCCGCACAGATTAAAGGAATGAAACAGGTATCTGGAACCTTGAAGCTACTATACTCCCAGTATAGAGAACTACAGAGTTTTGCTCAATTTGGGTCAGATCTTGATAAAGACACCAAGTCCCGTCTTGATCAAGGAGAAAGAATTGTTGAGGTCTTAAAGCAAGATAGAAATTCCCCTGTACCAGTTGAGCTACAGGTGGCGATTATTTATGCTGTAGTTAATAATTATCTGGCTGAAGTAAAGGTTAGTGATATTAAGGAATATGAGAAAGATCTATTTTTTGAGCTCACCTCCTATCACGAAGGTTTGCTAGAATACATTCGAACTGGTAATAGCTTGGATGATGAACATAAGCAGGAACTAGATAATGTCATAAGAGATTTCACTAAGAAGTTTATTGAAAATCGCTAAAAAGTAAAGGGGGGCGAATGTCTTGGCAGGATCGTCCATGAAAGATATCAACTTAAGAATTAAAAGTATAAAAAGCACTAAGCAGATTACGAAAGCTATGGAGCTAGTAGCCACCTCTAAATTGACAAAGGCGAAAGATAAAATTAAAAGAAGTCGACTTTATCATCTGGCACTCCAATCTGCAATGTGCGATATTTTAGCACGAGATATAGAGACAAGATCAGCTTATCTTGAAACTCGAGAAATTAAAAAAAGTTGCTATATTATCATCGCAGGAGACCGAGGCCTTGCTGGAGGATATAATAGCAATGTGTTTAAATATGCATTGGAGAACATAAGTGAAAAAGAGATAACTATTCTTCCCATTGGTAAACGTGCATTAGACTTTTGTCGACGAAAAGATTACGAAATTTTAAGCGATGATTTTGTCTACGTGGAGAATATTGACATTGGCAATTGCCATGAAATTGCTAATTTAATTTCAGAATGCTTCTTAAAGAAAGAATTTGATGAAGTCTTTATTGTGTATACGGAGTTTATATCTGCCTTAAGTCAGGAGCCTACAATTAAGAAATTGCTCCCACTTGATCGTACTATTTGTAATGAACAGATAGAAGAAAAAAAGGAATATGTTTTATTCGAACCAAATAGTAATACTGTCTTTCATGCAATAGTTCCAAGCTTTGTTGCTGGTATGCTATGGGGCGCTGTAAATGAAAGTTTAACAAGTGAATTCGGTGCCCGTCGAACTGCAATGGAGTCGGCAACAAAAAATGCAGAAGAAATGATTGATGACTTAAGCCTGAAATATAATCGTGCTCGTCAGGGCTCCATTACACAAGAAATTACCGAGATTGTTGCAGGAAGTGGATTGTAAAACAATAATAGGAAAGGAGTGATAAAGGTGGAGAAGAACATAGGTATTGTAACACAGGTTATTGGCCCTGTATTAGATATAAAATTTAATGATGGACAACTTCCTGAACTTTTAAATGCGATTGAAATCAATTATAACGATAAAAAAATTGTCCTTGAGGTAGCACAGCACATAGGCGATAATGTAGTTCGTTGTATTGCTATGAGTAGTACCGATGGATTACCTAGAGGAATTGAGGCTGTTGATACAGGAGCTCCAATTAGTGTTCCAGTCGGTAAAGAAACCTTAGGTAGAGTGTTTAACCTTTTAGGAGAGGCTATTGACAATATCCCTAATCCAGATGTGGAGGAGCATTGGCCAATCCATAGACCGGCTCCTGCATATGATGAACAGGAATCCACTACAGAAATTTTTGAAACAGGTATTAAAGTTGTAGATCTAATCTGTCCTTACTCAAAGGGTGGTAAGATTGGACTTTTTGGAGGTGCAGGTGTTGGTAAAACAGTTCTAATTATGGAGCTTATTAACAACATCGCAAAAGAACATGGAGGACTCTCTGTATTCACCGGTGTTGGTGAAAGAACTCGTGAGGGTAATGATTTATATAACGAGATGAAGGAATCCGGTGTTCTTAATAAGACAGCTCTTGTCTATGGACAGATGAATGAGCCACCTGGAGCCCGTATGCGGGTTGGATTATCAGGCCTAACTATGGCAGAATATTTCCGTGATCGGGAAGGTCAGGATGTTCTTTTATTTATCGATAATATTTTCCGTTTTACCCAGGCAGGTAGTGAGGTGTCAGCGCTTCTTGGGCGTATGCCTTCTGCTGTTGGATATCAGCCAACCCTTGCTACAGAGATGGGAGCATTACAGGAACGTATAACTTCAACAAAGCAAGGATCTATTACTTCTGTACAAGCAGTGTATGTACCAGCGGATGATCTTACTGACCCCGCTCCAGCAACTACATTTGCCCACTTAGATGCCACTACTGTATTAAGTAGAAGTATAGCTTCTCTTGGTATCTATCCTGCAGTTGACCCATTAGATTCTTCCAGCCGTATCCTTTCTCCGGATGTTGTAGGTAAAGAACATTATGACACCGCTAGAAACGTACAAAGCGTTTTACAAAGATATAAGGAATTACAAGATATTATTGCAATCATGGGTATGGATGAATTAAGTGAAGAGGATAAGTTGATTGTATCTAGAGCAAGAAAGATCCAGCGTTTCTTAAGTCAACCTTTCTCAGTAGCAGAACAATTTACAGGAATGCAGGGTAAGTATGTACCGTTAAAAGAAACCATTCGTGGTTTTAAAGAGATTATAGAAGGCAAACATGACGATTTGCCTGAGTCGGCATTCCTATTTGTCGGTACCATTGATGAGGCGATTGAGAAAGCAAGAAAGGAATAGCTATGAGCAGTTTTCATCTTAAAATAGTATCTTTGGATGGATTGTTTTTCGATGGAGAAGCAAGGCAGGTTTCTCTACGGTCGATTGACGGAGAAGTATCCATACTTGCAGGTCATATACCTTATGTTACAGCAATCGGTGCAGGAGAGTGTCGGGTTTATGTGGAAGATAGTGATCAAATACGACGAGCAGCTTGCATTGGTGGATTACTGACAGTAACGAAGGAGCAAGTCCTTATTGCAGCAACAACCTTTGAATGGGCTGAAAATATCGATTATGACCGAGCGAAAGTTGCTCAAACCCAGGCAGAGGATATTCTATCATCCGATAGTGCCAGCGAGCATAAAAAAGAAGTTGCAAAAAACAAGCTAATACGTGCAAATACACGATTGAAGGTAGTAGAGAAATATAAGAGTAGATAAAAAATCATAGGATTAATAAAAGAAGGATGTAGTTCATGCTAGCTTAAATAATAGCTCCATGAAATGTCCTTCTTTTATTATACATAATTTATATATGTGTAGTAATTATTCAGTCTGAGATACATTATATAAGGAATAAAAGTATCCCCTCTTTTCCATCAAGGCATCAAAGGTTCCTTCTTCAATCACAGACCCTCTATTCATAACGAATATCTTATCATACTTTTCCATTATAGTTTCATTAAATCGATGTGTTACGATTATTCTTGTTAGATTATCAATACTTAATATTTTACTCTCTACCATCTGTGCAATATTATTATCAAGAGCTGCTGTGGCCTCATCCATAAGAAGAATCTGAGTTTCACGTACTAAGCATCGTGCTATTGAAACTCTTTGTTTTTCACCACCAGATAGGTTCTTACCGCCCTCTCCACAGGAATAATCATCTCCCTTCTCTTCTATTAAGGTCACAAGGCCTGATTGCTCGATAGCATTTCTTACATTTGCATTATCAAATGGCCGAAACATTGTAATATTATCCTTAATGGAACTATCAAATAAAAATACATCCTGTTGAATGATTGAGATATTATCATATAAACTATCCAAATCAATCTCTTTAATCTGGATGCCATCTATAAGTAGATCTCCCTCATAACACCTATTATATCCTAGTAGCAATTTAAGTAATGTAGATTTACCACTTCCACTTCCACCTACGATAGCATAGCTCTTTCCCTTTTCAAAACGGAGATTAATATCCTTTAATATTATCTGATCCTCCCCATAAGCGAAGTTTAAATTCCTAAGCACAATATCTCGTTCAAAATTCTCTATTACTGCGCCCTCTTTTTTTTCATCCTCTTTTTCAACCACATCTGAGATCCGTTCAATTAATTCTATAGCTGCTCGTCTATTACTTAACTGTGGAGCAAGATTGCGGACAGGATGAAGTATGTAGTTTGACAGCTGAATAAATGCAAGGACCTTACCTATAGACATGATATCTATAAATGCCATATAAAATCCTAGGGCAAGTATAAATATACTTACTATAATAGATGAAATATCACTAAAGATAGAAACCGTATCTGAGGTTACACGTCTTCCTTCTTTTGTCTCCTCAAGCTTAATATTCTTCTTGCGAAAAATATCAAGTACTTCCTTCTCAGCTTTAAAGCTTTTAATAACTATGAAGCCATTAAGCAAGTCCTTCACCTGTGCAACAAAACCCATGTTTTCATCAGAGGTTTCTTTCTCTTTTACCACCAGTTTTTCTCCATACTTTAAAGAAATTAGAATACTAATAATAGAGAATGCAAGAACTGGTATTGCTAATTGCCACTGAATGTATAAGGCTGCAATAGTTGAAGCAACAAATATTATAGCCGTGTATATAAGGCTCAATGTACCTGCTAGATAATTTGTTTCAATTGAAGCCAGATCATTAGAAAAGGCTGATATTAATCTGGCTGAAGCTCCATCACCAAACCCAGCAATAGACTTTTCTAATATCCGTTCAAAAATATAATCTTTAAATTGTGCCATTGCCTTTCGCAAATAGGTATTCTTATAATTTCTTTGTAGGAAACTAAACATTCCATATATTATTAAATAGGTTGTTCCTATTATATAACCCTTTTTAAGTATGGCATGGCTATCATATTCCACAGATTCAACGAAAAATTGTAGCATAAATGCTAAGGCTATACTCATAGCAGATGAAAGCATTAATGCTATGATTGTCATGATATAATTGACTTTATTATTTTTAAGAAATTGTTTTTCGCATTGATTTTTTATCCGTCCCATAATTCATTCTCTTTCACCAATCTATTTATTTACTATTATTTTACCAATTGTGTAAATAAATAGCAACAGAGATAATTTTATCACAATCCTATTCTTGCATATTTATACAATTAAGCTATAATATACAAGATAAGCAGATTAGTCCAAGAAAGACAGGGCATTTATCAAGCTTGCTTGAATAAATGACATGGATTTTTTGGATAAGTGCAACTTGAGCGAAAATGCGAAGCATTTGAGCTCCTAATCTGCTAAGAATTAGTCCAAGAAATAGATGGGCATAGTCTGAATTTCATTCAGACACAAGCTTGCTTGAATAAATGACTTCGATTTTTTGGATAAGTGCATACGTGCAGCGTATCTGCAAGCAGATACGCGGAAAATGCGCAGCATTTGAGCTACTAATAGCTTAAGGTTATTACATAAAGGGGAAAAGACTTACGATGAGAAAGAGATTTGATAAAAAAGAATTTGTACATGGTTTAAAGGGAGGTATGCCAATTGCTATAGGATATATTCCTGTGTCCTTTACCTTTGGATTAATGGCTGTATCTGGTGGTCTACCAGTTTGGATGGCTGTTTTTATTTCCTTGACTAATTTAACCTCTGCTGGACAATTTGCAGGAACCAACCTGATAATTGCTGGGGCAGGTTTTCTAGAGATTACCTTAACAACCTTTATTATAAATATCAGGTACATGCTTATGTCTTTGTCCCTATCCCAGCGAATTGATAAGTCAATGACTTTAGGAGAAAGATTAATTGCTGCCTTCGGTATAACAGATGAAACTTTCGCTGTATCATCTATGGAAGCAGGTATCCTAACTTATTCCTACCTGCTAGGTCTTATATTGGGACCCATAGTTGGCTGGAGCACTGGCACCTTACTAGGAGCCCTTATATCTTCTGCATTACCGGTCAGTTTAAGTGGCGCCATGGGCATCGCTTTATATGGTATGTTTATCGCTATTATCATACCTCCTGCTAAGAAGTCAAAACCTCTTGCCTATGTTATTCTTATATCCGTAGCAATTGCATGTATATTAAAATACATTCCACTTTTTAGCATTATTTCTGCTGGATTCAGAGTAATAATAGCTACTATATTAGGAGCAGGTATTGGAGCTATATTATTTCCTATTGAAGAAAACTCAAAGGAAGAGAATATTAAGGAAGGAGAAACAATATGAGTCTACAGAAGGCATTTGTCGCCATAATAATTATGGCTTTGGTTACCTATATCCCAAGAGTTATGCCTCTTGCTATATTTCGTAAAGAAATTAAATCAAAGTATATTAAATCCTTCCTTCAATATGTACCCTATGCAGTTCTTGGAGCCTTGACCTTCCCAGACATATTTTATTCCACTGGTAATCTAATCACTGCTATCTGTGGAACCATAGTGGCTCTTATACTTTCCTATAAGGAGAAAAGTCTGGTTGTTGTTGCCATAGGAGCTATACTGACAGTTTATATAACTGGACTTATGATATTATAGCTTCTCATTCTCTTTTACTACTGCCAACTATCTTAATGAATCCCATCTAATAATATCCACTCCTTATAGGCATAATAATTAAATAAGTTTTTTCTTTAATTATTATGTCAACAAGGAGTGTTAAATATGAATATAACTGCTGAACCCGTAACAAATAATGGTCTAGCAAAGACCCGAATTCCCAATCGATTAATTAATGAAAAATCCCCCTATCTCTTGCAACACGCTTTCAATCCAGTAAACTGGTATCCTTGGGGTGAAGAGGCTTTTGCAAAAGCTAAGGCGGAGAACAAACCCATTTTCTTAAGCATTGGTTATTCTACATGTCATTGGTGCCATGTCATGGCTCATGAATGCTTTGAAGATGAGGAGGTTGCATCTCTGCTAAATGAATCCTTTATTCCGGTCAAAGTAGATAAAGAGGAGCGTCCTGATGTTGATACAGTATATATGACAGTATGCCAGGTAGCAACTGGACATGGTGGATGGCCATTAACAATACTTATGACACCGGACCAGAAGCCTTTCTATGCTGCAACCTATATTCCTAAAGAATCCCGCAATGGTATCATTGGATTAATGGATTTGCTTTCACAAGTGGCTATTCAATGGGATGATAATCAAGAAGATTTGGTTCTAAGTGGCAATCAATTAGCAATGATTTTGAAGGAGCATTTTGAAGATAAAAGCTCTACTGGTGAACTTTCCAAGGATCTTATAAGCTTGGCCGTAACACAATTCCAGCAAAACTTTGACCATGATTATGGAGGCTTTGGTAATGAACCCAAATTCCCATCACCTCATAATCTTATGTTCCTCCTTCGTTATGCATGCCTTGAGAAGGATGAACAGGCTTTGTTCATGGTAGAGAATACTCTAAAGCATATGTATCGTGGTGGTATATTTGATCATATTGGCTATGGCTTCTCCAGATATTCCACAGATGCCAAGTGGCTAGTTCCTCATTTTGAGAAAATGCTCTATGACAATGCTCTGCTTGCTACTACTTATCTGGAAGCCTATCAATATACTAAAAACCCAATGTATCGTATGGTAGCTGAGCAGGTTCTAAAGTATCTTTGCAGAGAGATGATGTCACCGGAAGGTGGCTTCTACTGTGCCCAGGATGCTGATAGTGAAGGTGTAGAAGGGAAATATTATGTATTTACCCCAGATGAAATCAACAAGGTTCTAGAAGCCAAAGATGCTTCCTTCTTCTGCGATTATTTTGGTATAACTAAGGAAGGGAATTTTGAGGGAGCATCCATTCCCAATCTAATTAAAGCTCCAGAGATTAAATCCAGTAACGAAAGACTCATTCATTGCTGTGAGAAAATCTATCAATTTAGACAGGACTGTAACAACCTCCATAAGGACGACAAGATACTAACTTCTTGGAATGCTTTGACGATTGTTGCATTTGCTAGGGCGGCAAAAGTACTACAAAATGAGGAATATCTTGATATAGCCCGTAATGCTGTGGAATTTATTAATCGTACTTTAACCAAGGACAAGGTTGACCTCTATGTACGCTATAGAGACGGTAGCGCCGACTACCCTGGACTTCTTGATGACTATGCATTCTACTCCATGGCACTTATAGAAATGTATGATTCTACCTTCGAGCCAGGTTACCTAAGGCAAGCCCTAGATTTAACAGAAAAAATGCTTGATAAATTCTGGGATGATAAAGGCAGTGGCTTCTTCCTTAATGCCAAGGATGCAGAACAGCTTATATATCGTCCAAAGGAAGTATATGACGGAGCTATTCCTTCTGGTAATTCTGTAGCTGGATATGTCCTCCAAAGGCTATCACATATCACAGGATGCACCCGTATAAGAGAATATGCCGACAAGCAGCTAAGCTTCTTAGCTGGACAGGTTAAGGATTACCCAGCTGGACACAGCTTCTCCTTAATGGCATTCATAGCTGCTATTTATCCTGCCAAGGAAATAGTTTGTGTAGCTAGAGAAGATACTGGTGAAACAGGTGTTAGCCAGAATACCGATGCTAAGATTAACATTACAGAACTAAAAAATTATCTTGCTAGTAATTTTCAGCCTAATACAATTGTAATCCTAAAAACTCAGAAAAACGAAGATGAACTAGAGAAGATTGCCCCCTTTACTAAGGATTATACTATGGTAAAAGATAAAGTAACCTACTATATCTGCGAAAATCGCAGCTGCCAGGCACCGGTTAATGAGCTTAATACAAAATGAATTGACAAGCCAATTCACTTGTCATAAATAAAAAGAAAGTGATAAAACGATATTTGGTTTATAATCGTTTTATCACTTTTTTAAAGAACCTTACTTAATCTTAAGAGCTTACATTTTTTATTATTTAATTATACATACTCATATATTCCCCATGGGCCTCAATTAATTCATCGCACATTTTAACAATGTCATCTATAGACAGTTCAGCAGCGGTATGTGGATCAAGCATGGCAGCCTGATATATGTTTTCCCTCTTCCTACTCCTTGCAGCCTCAATTGTCATAAGCTGTGCATTAACATTAGTCATATTCATGGCCGCTAGCTGAACCGGTAGCCTTCCCACATGACATGGATTAATTCCAAGGGCATCTACCATACAGGGTACCTCAACACAGGCATCAGCTGGTAGATTATCAATTAGACCGGTATTTAGAACATTTCCACCAATTTTTATCGGTGTATTTGTAACAACTGCTTCCATTATATAGGAAGCGTACTCATTGGATCGCTCGTGAGTAATCATTCCATCCTTTAAGATGTTGCTCTTCTCTTCTTCCCAACCTTTAATCTGTTTCACACATCTTCTAGGATACTCATCCAATGGAATATTGAATTTTTCAATTAACTCAGGATAGTTGGATTTAATAAAGAAAGGATTATACTCTGCATTATGTTCACTGGATTCCGTGCAATAATAACCCAAATGCTTTATGTACTCATAGCGTACCATATCTTTATGTTTTTCACTTGCATTTTTCTTAGCTGCTCGCTTTTTAATCTCCGGATATAAATCATTTCCATCCTTGTCCTTTAACTCTAGAAGCCATCCCATATGATTAATTCCTGCAATTAATTCACTCCTGCCCTCTAATTTATCTTCCATTCCCAAGTCCTTTAATAAATGTTCAGAACAAATCTGTACACTATGGCATAAACCTATGGTTTTAATTTTGGTATATCTCTGCATATAGCCCGTGAGTATTGCCATAGGATTGGTGTAATTCAAGAATAGAGCATTTGGACAGACCTCCTCCATATCCCTTGCAAAATCCTCAAGTACAGGAATCGTCCTAAGGCCACGCATAATACCACCAATTCCAAGAGTATCTGCTATGGTTTGTCTTAAACCATATTTTTTAGGTACTTCAAAGTCAATAATCGTACATGGATCATAAAACCCAACTTGAATTGCATTAACTACAAAATTTGCAGACCTAAGAGCTTCTTTTCTATTTTCCACTCCTAAATAAGTCTTAATAACTGCTCTGGAATTATTCACATTTTTGTTGATTGCCTTAAGGATAATCTCTGAATCTTCCAACCTCTTAGCATCAATATCATACAGAGCTATCTCTGCGTCACGAAGAGAAGGTGTACACATGCAATCACCTAACACATTTCTTGCAAATACAGTACTTCCAGCTCCCATAAATGTAATCTTAACCATTACATTACCTCCTTACTCCCTTGTGTTTTATTTGCTATCATTATATAATGATGGCAGATAATAAGCTATGTATTATGTTTCATTAAATTGTCATTATGTTGAATACAATTATATTTTTGTTAAACTCTTTTAAAAGTTAGATTTTTATTGCAGATTATTAAGAAAGGCATGAACATTTCGATGAAAACAAGAGATACCTTAGAAAACTATATTCCCCTAAGTAATCCTCTTACTCTTTATCATTGTGGTCACGAACAATGTAAGCCTTCTCACTCCTTCGGGCCAGCAATCCGACCTCACTATTTAATTCACTATATTCTTGATGGACAAGGAACCTTTTTTGTAAATGAAACATCTTATCATTTAAAGAAGGGAGATGGCTTTCTTATTACTCCTGGAGTAACAACTCTTTACTGTGCGGATAAGAATGATCCATGGGAATATTGTTGGATAGGATTTGACGGATACCAAGTTAATTCAATATTACAAAGCTGTGGTTTATCCCAGGCAGACCCAATATTCACGGATATTAGTAATGGAGCCTTAAAGGGAGATCTAATTAATTTAATTGATAATTTTACAGAAGGTGTTGGGAATGAACTCACCTATATGGGACAGCTTTATCTATTCTTTTCCCATATCCACATCAAAACCGATAATTCCAGCAAAATAATCGGGGAGGCCTATGTCAAAAAAGCAGTGGATTATATACATCATAATTATACCTATGATATAAAGATTGCAGATGTTGCTAAATACCTATCCATTGATCGAACATATCTCTATAAGCTATTTATGGTTCAGAAAAATACTTCACCACAGCAATACTTAATAACCTACCGATTAAAAATTGCACAAAAGCTCTTGAAAGAAACGGATTTAAGTGTAACTGAAATTGCTTATTCCTGTGGTTTTAGGGATACCCCATCTTTTAATAAACATTTTAAGAAGCACTTTAATATTACCCCACTCCAGTATCGTTCTGGCAAAAATTATTTTCTTATTTAAGACCAAACATAGTAATCCAATTCACTTCCCATAAATTAAATAACACATAAACAAGCCTATCTTTAATATAATGTATTAATTACCATCCTATATGTAATTACCTATTACTGGAGAGGAATTGATACAATTATGAAGCAAGTTTTATTAAAGACATTAGTTGTTTGTATAGTTGTTTTACTTTTACCCTATATACTAACTTTATTTTTATCCAGCAACAAGATTAGTCAAAAATCTATTGAAGCTATGAATTTCAACATAAGCTATGAAAGAAATGGCCGTATAGAAGACCTTGATCTAGATACATACATAATGGGTGTGGTTGCTGCTAATATGCCTGCTGGTTATCATGTGGAGGCCCTTAAGGCTCAAGCGGTTATTGCAAGAACCTACGCTCTATATAACATGGCACTTTTAACCGAGGAAGGCCATTCGGATGAAACTTTTACTACTTGGGAGCTAGGTATTCCCTATATTGACATTACAGACATGAAGCCCTATTGGGGAGCCACAGATTACACAACTTACTATAGTAAAATAGAAAATGCAGTTCAGGAAACCAAAGGCCAGGTATTAGTATATAAAGGTGAACTGGCTCTTCCCTTGTTTTTTGAAACAGGTACCGGTTATACAAGAAACTCTATAGAGGCGTTGAATGTGGATATACCATATCTAACAAGTGTAGAAAGTAGCCAGGATATTACCTCTATTAATTATCTTAAGATCAGTGAATATTACATACCAGATTTAATAAATCTACTAAACAATCATTTCCCAGAAGCTATTCTTTCCGATGATTTGTTTTTTGATGAGGTTAAAGTAACTGAACGAGATAGTATAGGTTATATAAAAACAATAAGCCTTGGGAACCTCACTATTACAGGTGAGGAATTCGCCAAGGCATTAGGTTTAAATTCTTATAACTTTACAATCGAACAGTAT
This sequence comes from Clostridiales bacterium, assembly GCA_012839235.1. Lineage (GTDB taxonomy): Bacteria > Bacillota > Clostridia > Lachnospirales > Lachnospiraceae > Mobilitalea. Next base: position 22,056 of record DUNS01000241.1, on the reverse strand, counting down.
AATGGCAATGTCCGTGTGGTCTGTAAAGGAGTTGGTCATGGAATCGGCTTAAGTCAATACGGAAGTAATGCCATGGCTAGAGAAGGATCTCTATATACAGATATCCTAAGCCGTTACTATATTGGCACAGAAGTTATATCCCTAGAATGACCTGTTTTTTCTTAAAGCTCTGGAACCAAGCCATTTAATAATTTAACTGTATTATTAATAGCCATATGCTCAAACTCAGAGTAAGTCATCTCTGCACTTTGGTCAGCTTTATCTGAAATAGCACGAATAATTAGGAATGGAATATTATTTAGATATGCGGTCTGTGCAATAGCAGCTCCCTCCATCTCGGTACAATACCCCTTAAATGTTTGGACTAGCCATTCCTTCTTGTCCATATGGGATACAAATTGGTCTCCACTAACAACTCTGCCCTTATATACTCCAACTTCAGGTATTTCACGAGCACATATCATAGAGGCTTTCTCTATCATTTCTTTATCTGCTTCAAAAATTGAGCTTTCCATTCTTGGTATTACACCCATTTCATAGCCAAATCCTGTGGCATCCATGTCATGCTGCAGTGCATCTGTAGAAAGAACGATATCTCCTATATTAATCTCATTTCTTAGAGATCCTGCAACTCCAGTATTAATCACTGCATCAATACCATAATTATCTACAAGAATCTGGGTACAGATAGCGGCATTAACCTTTCCTATTCCACTTCGCACGATAACAACTGATTTGCCCTTGAAATGTCCTTTATAAAAATCCATGGAGGCAATATTTCTTACCTCAACCCCGTCCATACTATCCTTTAAAAGCTTTACTTCTTCATCCATTGCACCAATAATTCCAATTGTTCTCATTCATAAACCTCCGTATAGTGAATATTCTTTCTAATAATATCATCTTAAGCTGATTATATATGATAAACTATGATTTGTTCAACCACTATCATTAAATACTACTAATTCACCTTCTGCAATCTTAATAAAAATTAATTTGCTAAAATTGGTTATCTGATATACAATTTATTCGATTGCTATGTTAATTTACAGACATACATAATTTTCATCCCTTATGGGATTTAAAAGAATTAAAAGTATTAAAGAAATGGAGGATCTATAATGAAGCGTATTGTATTAACAGGTGGCGGAACAGCCGGTCATGTAACCCCTTGTATTGCTCTGTTGCCTAGACTTAAAGAGGTCGGTTACGACATCCAATACATTGGCTCATACAAAGGAATTGAACGTACACTAATTGAAGAATATAATATTCCTTATCACGGAATCTCTTCCGGCAAGCTAAGGAGATATTTAGATATAAAGAATTTTTCTGATCCTTTTCGTGTAATAAAAGGGTACTATGAGGCTCGGGGGCTTATGAAGAAATTAAAGCCTGATATTGTTTTTTCTAAAGGTGGTTTCGTAAGTGTTCCCGTTGTTTTAGCCGCAAAGAAATATAAAATACCTGTTATAATCCATGAATCAGATATGACACCTGGTCTTGCTAATAAAATCGCAATACCTGCTGCCCAGAAGGTTTGTGCTAATTTTCCTGAGACCCTATCCTACCTGCCTAAAGATAAGGCTTTACTAACTGGCACACCTATTAGAAAAGAACTTTTTACTGGAAATAAGATTCGTGGCCTTGATTTCTGTAATTTCACAGCAAATAAGCCTGTCATCCTAGTTATTGGAGGAAGTACAGGCTCTAGAGCTATTAATGAAGTTATACGTGGTATGCTTCCCACACTACTTAGGGATTACCAGATTATACATCTTTGTGGTAAGAACAACTTAGATAAAAAGCTTAAAGGACTTTCCGGTTATGTCCAGTTTGAATATATTAATGATGAATTAAAGGATTTATTCGCTGCTGCAGATTTAGTTATTTCAAGAGCTGGAGCCAACGCTATCTGCGAATTATTAGCCCTTCGCAAGCCTAATATTCTAATACCACTACCCCAGGGCTCTAGTCGTGGTGATCAAATACTTAATGCTGATTCCTTTGAGCATCAAGGATTTTCCTACGTAATTTCAGAAAATGATTTAACTGTATCAAGCCTTCTTGGCGGTATACAGACTGTCCTTAAATCTAAGGATAAATATATTGATGCAATGAACAAAAGTAAGCTTAATAATTCAGTTGAAACAATTATTCAACTGATTAAGGACACTCAGAGATAGATGAATATTATCTATGCCATATAATATATTTAATTAAGCATTCTTTTTTCAAGAGCTTTAGCTATCTGTGCTGCCTCACCATCTTGATAGCTACCTGGCTCCCAAGTAACCTTAACCTTATCACCTTGATTTCTTGGGATTAGATGCATATGATAATGGAAGACCGTCTGGCCAGCTGCCTCACCGTTATTTTGAAGAATATTAAGTCCAGGACATTGTAATTCATCCTTAATAGCTGCTGCAATCTTTTTTGCTACAATTAATACCTTGGATGCAATATCATCATCCATCTCATAAATATTAGAGATATGCTTTTTAGGCAGAATTATAATATGACCCTTTGCAGCTGGAGAAATATCCATAATTGCTTTAAAATCCTTGTCCTCATATACAGTAGTAGAAGGGATGCTCCCAGCTATAATTTTACAGAATATACAGTTTTCCATGATACCATTCCTTTCTTGTTGGCCTCTAGGATACTTAACACCTAGATTATACCTCATATATTGCTCAATTAATTACTGTTTAAAAAACGTATTGCATTTTTTACCATTTGTTGATAATATACTTATTGTGTTTACTATTTTTGTTATACATTCCTTACATTGGTATTGAAAGGGGGGAACGTAATGCTATCAAAGATAAATAATAATCTTAGCTGTTTTGTAAAGGACAATCCTGAGGCAGAACTAGCTATTCAGAATATACTTGATGAGAATAAGCGACACATGTCCGTCTTCGCACACGAACTCCGTAACCCACTGTCTTTGATAAAAGGTACTCTTCAATATATTGAGACAAAGCATCCAGAAGCAAAAGACTATAAATACTGGGATCAGATACCTGAATTAGTAAATGATATGGAGCGAATGATATCTGATGCTTTGACACTTAATAAATTGGATACTCTTACGAAAGCAAGCACCAATTTAGTCCATTTCATAAATGGTATTTATAATGGTTATAAACAGTTAGCCCTTAAACAAGGGAAGAAAATAAACCTAACTGTAGATCCTGAGTGTGAGACCCAGCTAACTTCCTACCTTTGTGACCAATCAAAGCTTAAGCAAGCAATCTGTAACTTAATACAAAACGCTTTTGAAGCAACAGTTCAGGAGGACTATATTAATATTCATCTTGGTATAATTCAAGAAGATAATGTTTCTCCAGGCAGCCTTACCATACAAGTTACTAATAATGGTCTACCCATACATGATAAAGAATTAGAAAATATCTTTACTCCATTTGTAACATATAAAAAAGGTGGAACTGGTATTGGTCTAGCAATGGTTAACAAGATAGTAAAATTACATTGTGGCCACATTACAGTAAGTTCAAATCCAAATGCCACAACTTTTTCAATTTTCTTGCCTTTAGAATAATACTATATATTATGTGCCAAAGTTCCTTTATCAAGAGCTTTGGCACTATATCATTACATTAGTTTAAATCTAAATACTTGGTCAAAGGTTCTAAGAGTCTTAAAGTTCCCTTTTGCAGTCAGTTCCCCTGACATAAATGCTCCCTGAAAAGTTACTCTTCCATTAACCAAGCGATTCATCACGGCATGGGTTGTTTTAGCAATAACATCTGCTTCAGGTTTCTCTCCATAATAGCATTTCATTTTTGTATCGTTTATTTCAATAATAAGAGTCTTATTAACGTCTGAAAGCTCTATTGAATAAGAAGCTGTAAAGTCCTCTAGGGGATGAAAGTTATCTTTTAGGTTAATGATAAACTCCTGCCCCTTTTCTAGATCACCATTGTCCATCATTTCTTTAAATAGCTGTGACAATTCCTCAATGTCTTCCTTTTGTTTCTTAACATAAGAATCATCTGATACATAAACTGAAAGCTGCTCACTTTCCTGAGGTGTTAATTCTATAGGATTATTACGTATAACACTTTGCTTAAATGTTCCAGCACTTGATGGCAACAGCTTTGTTTTTTTATTTACTACACGGTAGAACTCCTCAGCGGCTTTCTCGATAGTCTTCTCATAATCAGAATTTGTCTCGAATTCCACATGCTCCTCTACATATGCACTTAGTCCATTGCAAGGTTCTCCACCAAGAATTTCCCATGATTTTATTAAAGTTAAGAGAGCTTCTTTTTCACCATATGACCCCGTTGTAACAACTGGTAGCATATAAAGCTTACTCAGCTTATCCTTATCACCATAAAGCCAGCATGCATCCAGAAATTGTTGCATTAGCCCTCCTATACCAAACCATTCAATGGTTGTTGCCAAAATCACTCCATCAGCATCTTTAAGGGTTTTTGGCAAGGAGGTAATAGCGCTTTTTTCTTCATATAGGTTATACTTGGTCACTTTTACTCTTAGCTCCTCCAGTACATCTGTCAGCTTACTAATGATATAGAGGGTTGGATCTTCGATTAATCCCCTTCCTCCGTAGTATATATTAATCTTCATATGCTCTTACCTCTCCTTTTTCCTCTGGGTTTGCGATAAATAATAAATGCTAGTATTAATCCTGCTATAAACCCTCCAACATGGGCCGCCTGGTCAATCCCTGCATTAGAAACACCGCCATATAAGCTAAAAGCTGCAAAAAGCACTAATCGTTGACCACTTAAATTTTCTAATTTACCCTTGTTCATAATTAGGATAGCAATCATCGCCCCAACAACGCCTAACACTGCCCCAGATGCTCCTATAGAGTGGACATTTTGGAGCTTTATCATATTATAACTTATGGATGCTATTCCTGCAATCACTCCACATAGAATATAAATAATCAGATAGCGTATCTTTCCTATCTCTCTCTCAAGATTATCTCCTATAAAAAGCAAAACCAACATATTATTAATTAAATGTCTCCACCCATCATGCATGAACATGGAAGTGAATATACGATGATATTCCTTAAGTTCTATTACATAAATCCACGATAAGGCCCCTTTACCCATCATTTCCTCAGTACCACCAAGAAAATTGGAATAGTGAAGTATAATAAATGCTATAAGATTAGTTATTATCAGCATTGAGTTTATGATCCCAAATTGTTGACCCAAGTTTCTTTTATCCCTTTTTAGTGGATTAGTTCCTTGATTCCCAATATTAGATTCATAATCAAACCTACTATCTACTTCAAGGGGAGATATGTCATTTTCCTCACATAGAATATTATCTATCACTTTACGAAGCCCTATAAAGTCTGCCTCCTGAGTCTCATAAATTATCAGCTTGTTTCTATTAGCATCAATTATCCAGTGGTTGTCTATACTCTCTAGACATAGACTCTTAGCTATCTCAGGCACACCAGTTACGATGAGGCTCAATAGATGAAGGGTTGATGTCCCATTATTAATAAAGCTATCCTTGATCTGCTTAATAATATATTCATACTGAGCAGTAGAATATTCAACTCCTTTTGGCATATTAAAAACAGATATTATATATGCTTCTCTATTATCATTTATCATATAGTAGAAATATATATCCTCTATATTGGAGCCTATTCTTCTAAAGTTGTTATTGATAAAATAATGTAATAGCCTTTCTTCAATCATATATGCCTTATACCCCTATTCTTCCCATGCAAAGGACCTTGTGACTGCTTTTTTCCAACCACTTATTAAAGTTTCCCTACGTTCACTGGACATATTGGGGCTAAATATTTTTCCTATCTCCCAATTACTCTTTATCTCCTCTAAGTCCTTCCAGAATCCTACGGCTAATCCTGCTAGGTAGGCTGCACCAAGAGCTGTGGTTTCTATACACTCTGGCTTATAAACCTTAGTATCTAGTATATCTGCTTGGAACTGCATTAAAAAATTGTTGGCACATGCTCCACCATCTACCTTCAGGGAATTAAGTCTAATATTAGCATCAGCCTCCATAGCTTTTAGCACATCGTTGACTTGATATGCAATAGATTCTAGGATTGCTCGGACTAGATGCTCTTTACTACATCCTCTTGTTAATCCTAGAATTGCACCTCTAGCATACTGATCCCAATGTGGAGCTCCAAGACCTGTAAAAGCAGGAACTACATACACTCCATTAGTATCTGGAACCTTAAGAGCATATTCTTCACTTTCAGATGCATTTTGTATTAATCGTAGCTCATCCCTTAACCATTGAATTGCCGCTCCAGCTACAAACACACTACCTTCCAAGGCATAAACAGGCTTATCACAAGTAGATGCTGCTATAGTTGTTATTAAACCGTTTTTTGATTCAATAGCATCCTCTCCCGTATTCATCAAAAGGAAGCAACCAGTACCATAGGTGTTCTTAACATCCCCCTGATCAAAACAGCATTGTCCAAACAAAGCCGCCTGCTGGTCTCCTGCTGCCCCTGCTATAGGAATCTCCTCTCCAAATATAGAAGGGTCTGTATAGCCATAGACATGGCTTGAAGGCATAACTTTAGGAAGCATCTCAGAAGGTATATCAAGCTCCTCAAGAAGCTTCTTGTCCCAAGTTAGGTTCTTAATATCATATAACATCGTTCTTGAAGCATTAGTATAATCCGTAACAAATGTTTTACCCTTGGTCAAATTCCATATAAGCCAGGTATCTACTGTTCCAAACAGAAGGTTTCCAGCCCTTGCTTCCTCTCTAGCCCCTTTGACATGGTCTAGAATCCATTGTAATTTTGTAGCAGAAAAATATGCATCGGGAATTAAACCTGTTCTATTCTTTATATATTCAGTTAAGCCCTTCTTCTTTAATTCTTCGATTTTATCTGAGGTCCTTCTACATTGCCATACAATTGCATTATGAATAGGGACACCAGTTCGCTTATCCCATACGATTGCGGTTTCCCTCTGATTAGTGATGCCTATTGAGGCTATATTATTAGGGTCTATTCCCAGCTTAGCTATTGCCTCCCTTGCAACTGATACCTGTGACGACCATATTTCAACTGGATCATGCTCAACCCATCCTGGCTTTGGGTATATCTGAGTAAACTCCTTTTGAGCAGAGCATATTACCTTTCCCTGCTTATCAAAAACAATACATCTTGAGCTAGTTGTCCCTTGATCAAGAGCCATAACAAATTGTTTCATTTGCACTTCCCCCAATTCAATCCTATATAATAGGTTTCATTGAGATAATTGTATCAGATAATATTTTCCATAACAACTGTAAAAATCTTTACACTTTATATATGGGCAAACCTAAATCTTATATTAGCCAATGCAATTTCATCTCCAACATGAAGGGGACATCTTTTGTATGCTAAAAGTTTTTCTCCATTTATAAAAGATCCATTGGTAGAATTTAAATCAACAAGGAAAAACTTTTCCTCTTCCTTAAGAATCTTAGCATGATATCTACTAATCACTTCTTTTTCTAAGGAATAATCCACATTATCTATGCCTTTACCCACAAAAAAGGGGAATTCCTTAATCTTTATTCTAGAATATTCTTCACTATCTATAGGAACAAGTCCAAAGGATTGATTCTCGTCACAAGAATAAAAATCGTCAACAAGGCATGTAGGATTATATTCTTCTTTTACAACCTTTTCTGCTTCCTTGAATTTTTCTATGTTCCTCTTATATCCTTGGTTTTCTTCTTCTTTTTTATCTGCTGGTAATAATTCATAGCTAATTCTAGGATCAATATATTGATTCTTAGGAACCATTTTTGTAATCATCATCTTCTTATCCCAAAGATATCTCATAACATAAGTTTCACCACATACCACTATTACAATTAATATAAAGAATTTTAGGTAGTCTATCCTACCACCATATTGATTATAAAATATCTTTAATCTACTAGCTAAAGCTATTATAAACACTCCTATAATTACTGAAAGAGCTGTTAGAATGTAGGTCTTATATGAATAACAAACAAGCTCCTCTTCTCCCTCTAGCTTTTCCATCATTAATGGCAAATCCATCATATTTTTCTTGATTATGGGGTCTTCCTCTACTGACATCTCTGAATAATTATCAACTTTCACTTGAAATGTGGATTCCTTAATAGCTTTATCTATATTCTTAGTCAACATCTTGTCCTTATATACAACTTCTTGCAAGTGTTCAAAGGTATAGCCTTCTTCTTTACATACTGAATACAGCTGATAAACAAGCAGAACAGCTTCCTTATCTTTATAATCTACCTTGTCCATTAAAAACTCAATAAAGGCTCCCATCTGTTCCTTTATATCTATATTATATCCTGGTAAATAGCATAGCCATGGGGAAGCACTGTCTATATCAAGAAAAATATATTCTTCTGTTAACATAAAATCATCTACTGATAAAAGATATTCATAAGCACTTTCTATTGTATCTATGATACTTAAAATTATATCCTTAACCTTACTATAAGACAATTCTACTTTATCGAAGAGGCTAAGCATTAACTGCTTACCACTAATTTCATAGTATAGGGATTTCTGATTATTGATTACCCGAATATCTAAAGGAAGTATTCCATCTATTGCCTGTGCTTTTAGCATTTTAATACTATAGGATTCACATGGTTCCCCTTCTATATGGGATAAGACCATATAATTATGGTGTAATTCTCTTTTAAATTCTACCTCCATATATTCTTCCTTTCATCTAAATATTTTTCCTAGACTCTCTTTTAATTTATCTACTCCCTTTATTCGTGAGCCTGTGTCCAGCACAATTTCTGCTTTCCTAATAAAATCAGCAGGATTATATATAGTATAGGTGCTTTCATATGTTTGTTGGCTAACTGGATTAAAAAAGCGGGATACTCCTACTAGACCTATCTTTGATTTGGAGACAATCATAATCTTAATTTTACCACCACTTATGGATACCTCCTTACCTGTAATATCCGTGATAAAGAGACCTTTATTAATTTTAGTATCCAAACAATCCTTTATATTGTTTTCAAGCTCTATCGTATTTTGTGAAAACAATGAAAAAACAGGTCTATCCTTGATTCTGTCATAATGAATATCTCCATTAATAAGATCAGCTTCATTTTTAATAATAAGGGCCGCCCTATTAAGAGTAGCGTCAACAGCTCCCTGAATTCTATTAAGGTCATGTAGATAAAACCCTAGATAAAAAAGGGCAAATATTAGAAAAAATACCAAAGGAATTATTATTGTAGCTTCTACTGTAAAGCTTCCATTTAAGGCATCATCTGTGTTTTTTACATTGCTTATTATATTCTTTTTTATTTTCATAATCCTATTCTTCCTATTACAAATGCTATAAATATAAATGGAACAAAAGGGATTGCCTTCTTTCTGTCTGCTCTTTTAGTGGCTAGCAATATAATAGAAACTATTGATGATAATGAAAGAGCAATTAAAAACATCTCAAAATTATTCCAAAGCCCTAAGCTAATACCTGTTATACACAAAATAACTCCATCTCCCATACCTATCTTTCCCTTTGTTATTAAGCTTATAAGAATCACCCCTACTCCAACTAAAGAACCTAATAACCTATCAGGTATTGTTATTACACTGCTAAATGGTAGGCAGATCCCAATTAGTATTCCTCCAAGTAGTGTTATCCAAGTATAAAACTTCTTCATCTTAAGATCTTGTAGCCCACAAACTAACAGCATAGCTCCAGTAATACCATTTATGATGACTTCTACCATATTAACCTACCTTTCTTCTAAACTTTAATTTCCACACCTTTTACATGGTGATTTGCTATCAACAACTGATGATAGATGAACCTCATTAACTGTACGTTTGATTTTGGAGCAATCAATTATTGAATGATACCTAGTTCCATCTGAGGTAATGTAGTAGGTTGAGCTAATGCCTTTATCTTCTTTACAGCATTTCTCACAAGGATAATACTTGCCGCCGTTATCATTGCGTAGCTGGCTAGGTATACCTTGCACTCCTCTAACTGAAAGCTTTATATGGGAACAGCTTTTATTTCTATGGTATACACTTCCCGTTTTTGCAACATAAACAATAGTATCCTCATCACTGTCTTCATTAAGGGTATAATTAGGGCTAAATTGAATCCCAGTCCAGCCACGGAGCTTTACCCTTTGAACCATTTCCATATCATCTATAGGAAATAATTTGATAGGCAGCCTTATCTTATATTTAACTATAATATCAATAAAATCATCATCTTTAAGTACTGAGGATTCATAGAAACTTAGGCCATCAAATCCTTTAACTATAGAAGAGCTATCAAGCCTCATTTTATCTATATATTTACTAGAATACAGCTTAAGCATTCCGCTATTAATAGAGGAAGCTATTAACTCACTTAGACCAATCTCAGAAGCTATATCTCCAACTAAGGATTCAGCACCTTCTGCTTCCTCAGAAAAATTAAAGTCATCGAATATATAGGACATCTGTGCAAGATCAAGTCCCATTCTTGTAATGCTAGATTGTATATGCTCCTGTATTGTAAATATCTGAATTAAGTACAAGAATGATAGTATGAATAGCACAAAGGGCCAGGTTATCAATGAGGCCTCCACTGTTAAGGAGCCTCTACAAGTATACTCTTTTTTATTAATCATTTTTCTCCTATCTAATAATGATGACCTGAGCTGTCCGTTCTTCCAGTTCACATAATATTTTTGTTTTTATAAGCAAATGATTTCTTGGAGAGAGAATTTTATATTTGATTTAATAGAAAATAAGATGATAAATAATTTGTAAGAAGAGCGGACAGCTCAGATCACCATGCCAGATATAAATCATTAACTCTCAAAACTAATATGAATAGGATGATACTACATTATATTGAAATCCATTTCCCTTGGTATTTAGAAGGTCTCTCATGAATTTAAAACCTGTAAATTTGGGAGGAATTAAAATTTTAGCCTCTGATTTTAATCCATAAATACAATTCTTAAAATAAAATTCCTTACCATAACGAATAAATAAATTTTCCTCTATTAGATCAAGGGATCTGAAGGTTATCTCTTCTTGTTTTTTCATTATCATAAGCATATTTATATATGCCCCATAGCCTGCTGATATACCCTCTGCCTTTCCTAGTCTCTCAGCCTTACTCTCAATTAGCTGACGATTAAGTATGATAAGATCCCCTAGGGTTATCTCAATCTTTTCTTTAATCAGTGGTAGCTCCATACCCTTTAGTAAGGCACATGTGTCAACAAGTGCTTCTGCAAATGACCATAAAAGTATAATAAGTGCCTGAGTTATATTAATCAGAATGGGGAGACCAGTAAATCCGACCATAGCAGTTGCAGCTACTTTTGCCTCATTACATATAGTTTTATTAGTTAGAATAGATGCCAGATTCCCTACCATGCGAATCATCATGATTTTTGATATTACATAATTAATATTTTCTTCATCACTTTTCTTTCCGCCGAGAAGATATTCTTGTTCATATTCTAATAAAGTAGGTTTCCTTTCCTGTAGCTCACTTTCATCAAGAGGAAATGAATAGAAGTGTTCTTTAATATATTCTTGAAATAATAGTTTTTTAGCAACAGGGTTAATACCATTACCACTGTTTGGCGCTCCTTCAAATACGCCCCCTACACCTCCAAAAAACTGGCTTAATTCCAATGCACTACCACCATCACTACCTATGTATTCTTCAAAATCTGTAAAGAAACCCTCCCCTTCCTTAAGTAATTGATAATAATCTGAAGGTCTTGTTCTCTCCTGTAGCGTTCCATCTGATATCTTATTGGGATCAATTACAAGGGATGTGATTCCCCCTAATATGGAATTGTAGGCTTTTCCTAATAAATCAGTGTCCTTTTTCTCAAGTACAAGGCTTGAATAATCTAATCTTAGCCCCTGAATTTGATAACCCTTTAGTACTGATAAACCTTTCTTAAAGCTTGATCTACCATCCTTGATCCTACCCTTAGATAGGCTTAAGGTTGCATTCTCAAGAACGGCCTCCGTATTAATAAGAATATCTTTATTCTTATTAAGAATATCCTTCATTGCTAAAAACCTATCTCCATCTGTGTCAATAGAGCAGTAGCTCTGCAATTCATTAACGCTATCCTTCAACTGGTCAAATATAGTTGGATCAAGGCTATCCTTTTCATTATTCAATGTTCCTTCCAGACCCTCCAGCAAAGGCACTGCAATGGTGATTTTGGATATAATTTTATCAATTTCATTATTTGCTTTATCTGTAAGAGAAATGATTTTCCTTAACTTACTTTGTATCTGCTTCCCCTTTCTATTAATACCTGCTAATAATACATCCTTTTGAAATTGTAGAAGTGCCAGTTCCTGTTCTATGATTATATAGTTCTCTGGGCCCTCCCCCATTTGTCTAATTAATTCTATTAGGGAATTGATCCCCTCAATTTTAGTAAAGCTTTCTTCTATCTTCTTAAAATCCTCTTCAGGAAACCAATAGCTCTTTTTCAAGCCATTAAATACATGCTCATTATTAATTTCAACAGAATCCTTGGTTACATTACCAAAGCTTATTTGCTTAATATAAGTATCTACTGTTTTAAGACTTCCATCCTTATTGACCTTTAAACCTCTCTTACCTGTACTTATACCATCTAGAAGTTCCATTAGAGTTAAAATACCCTTGTCAATATCCACCAGCTGCTCTTCAACCTTTAGCTTCTCTTCATAAATTACAGATACCTTACCTGTATTCTCCATAAGAGACATATTACTTAAGAGACTTTCAAACCCATCTCCTAATTCTTTATACTTCATATATTGTACAGCTTCATCAAAGTAAAGCTCCCCCTGATAGTCTATCAAAAGGTTTATGTTATCAATGGATAATGAATCTATAGAGATATCATAAAAATCTATAGCCTTATGATTTTTTGATAAATTCATATCTTGTGTAGGATAAAGGGTATAGGACATATATTCCTCTAATTTATCAGATATTGCATCAGTGTCTATATCAGCTGCACCATATGAACCATCGAGGCCGAATATATGATATTCCTTCCAGAGAGGGCCGTAATATTCCGCCATAACAGAATCCATTGCAGTAGATAGAGCCCTCTCTGCATAGACCCTAGCGACATATATTCTAGCCCCCTCGATAATTGTAAAAAAGAAAGATAGGATAAGTAGTAAGGTGATGCTTAAAAATACGGTAATTACGCCTTTGTCCTTCCTCATATTACTTCACAATATTATTGGCATCTGTTGCTATAGATGTAAATGCTTTGGTGACTATAACAGTGATCTGATCCTTAAATAAAAGGACTAATCCAATTAAGATAACTAAAATCAATATTATTTCCACAACACCTACCCCATCTAGTTGATTATTTAAGATTTTGCTAAATTTTTTATTAATCTTCTCTTTCACTTCTTCTACCTCCTTATTTTAATTTTAGATTCCAAAGGATATAAATGCTGGAACCAGAATAAGTATAAAAACAATTATTAGCATCATTATCATGGGACCTAATAGCTTTGTCCCTGCCTCTTCTCCTAATCTCTTAGCTGTTTCCTTTCTATCCTCATAGGCCTCTGTTGCTTCTCTTCCTAATAATTCACTTAGCCCCTTACTACCTTTCTTTAAGTTTTGAGCAATTAGGGTACTGAATTTCATATATGGAGTAAGGCCTGTCCTTCTACCAAAGCTTTCGTATGCAATAATTTCTGAAACCCCTAACTCTAGCTCATGCTTTGTAAATATCATCTCCTCGTAGGCATATCTCTTAGGGGCCGAGGTCTCCTCTAATCTTCTTTTATAATCATCAGTTATTTTTGTCCAGGCCTGCTTTACAGTCATACCTGCATTAATCAGAAGATTAAATTTACTAATAAGCTCCGGATAATCAAGAAGCATCTCCTTTCTTCTATCTTTCATTCTTTTATCAATATCCTTATCCTGATATATCCATACAAATATTGCTGTTATTAACCCTAGTCCAAGTAATTTAATATGTATTCCCTCATTCTTTGGCTCATTCCACTTGATCTGATATTCGCCTATAGTAGTGGGAAGCTCTAATAAGGGATCCTCTTTATTATGTTCATGGGCCTTGGCTAACTCTTCATTTAGCACATTGTGGATTTTTTCTTCCTTAGTAAATTCCTTTGCCATAATATGAAGTGTGATGGGAAATTCCTTTTCTCTGCCCTGGTAAGATAATATAGCTGTTACTTTAGTGTCTATACCCTTAGGTCCCAACTGCTCATTGTTAATCACCCCATTTCTACTAATGATATCCAAGTTATCTATTCTCCAATCTACTAGGACACTGGTGCCAGGCACCACACTGTAGAAGTTTAGCTTACCTACTATCTCATCCTTAGATTTATTATCTCCTAGTAGATATATCTCTATTGATTTAGCTGCCTCATCAAGAAATCTCTCTATCTCACCCTCTTTATAATTCCGCTCTTCAATACTAAGAGTAACATCCTCTTCATATATTTTCTCTGTATCCTCTTTATCTTTCCCCAGCTCCTCTCTTGGTTTTACAGAAGCCTTTAATTCAACCTCTTTAATTCCTTCTCCAAAGCTAGGCCTAGTAATATATCTATCATTTATAAGAGCATCTTGAGATTTTCCTTGAAACAGGCTAAGAAACGAGATTATTAGAGTAATGTATATTATGACGTATATTAATGATATCCTCTTACACCAATACAAAATCCCCCAGTCTAAAGTTTTATTACTGACGATTAGAGCTTTCCCAGCACTAGAAACCTTATCCATCTTATATAGACGTTGACTTAGCCCTGATTTGGTCAGTATATATTTAATCAAAGGATATATAAAATATAGTCTGTGTTCTCTTCTATCAATATCAATAGAAAACTTCTTTAGGTTTTTGCTTGATAAGACTAAGGCAAATGTTTTAATGATTATCAAGAACAAAATAATTATGTGGAATAATGACACCTATATCCTCCTTCCTAGATATTAATATCAACGATTTTATCTGACAGAATAAATGCAACTAGATAGGTGATTAAAAGAATTGTCATCACAGATATCCCTAATATATTTTGATAAAGAGGATCTAGAAAACCTGGAGATGAAAAGCTAAGATAAAGTATTATAGCTGGAGGAATACATTTCATGATATCTGCTTCATATTTTTTTGCTGTGATTAATGTTTTAATCTCTCTCTTTACATCGATTTTTTCACTTATTGATCTAGCAGATGTATGAATTATCCTTATAAGATCCCCACCGGTTCGTTTTGCTGTAGCAAATATCTCTGCAAAATTATTGATATCCTCTATCCCTGTTCGTCTGGCAAAATCCCTTAGGGCTTTTTCTATAGTAACATTAAGCTTGATTTGATTAATAATATAAGAAAGCTCCTGCATAATAAGACAATCCTCTTTATATAAAAGCTTTAGATCCTTCCAGGCCTCATAAAATGCATTCTCAGCTGAGTAGCCTGAGTTAAGAGCTGCTGAAATGCTTATTATTACGTCGCGAAATTCCTGGTTAAGCTTCCATTTTCTTTTTTCTATTAATCTAGACTTTACCCTTCTACGGTAGATTAATACTAATGGACTTAGAATTAGAATTCCAAAAATATGATGATAAAATAGAAAGCCTAATAGACTAGATATAAGTAATCCCTCTAAGGTATATCTTATATTCTCAAAAAGTGAGAATTTATAATTATTATAATTATCTATCACTACTGCCCCTCAATCCTGCTTTAATAAGCTTATCTATGTGTAATAATTCATTTACCTTCTCTAATGATCCTATAACTCTGCCATCAGATTCCCCCTTTTCCACAAACCGATATATTGGGTTTAATTTAATGTCACCCTTATCAAAGCCTATTATTTCCGTGATTTCTAGAACTCTCCTAGAGCGATCACGTAATCTACCTAGATGTACTATTATGTCAATTGCAGAGGCCATCTGTTTTTGTACTGATAATAAAGGAATGTCGGCACCCATTAATACTAGGGATTCTAATCGGCTTAGCATATCTTTGGGAGAATTGGCATGACCTGTTGACAGAGAGCCATCGTGGCCTGTGTTAAAGGCTTGTAACATATCAAAGGCCGCTCCATCCCTAATCTCTCCTACTATTATTCGATCAGGTCTTTGTCGTAGGGCTGTTTTTATCAAATCTCTTATACTTATTTCATTAAGCCCTTCAGTGTTGGCCTTTCTAACTTCCATTCTAACTAGGTTTGGAATATTCCTGATTTGTAATTCTGCAGAGTCTTCTATAGTAATAATTCTTTCGTTGCTAGGAATGAAATTAGATAGTACATTTAAAAATGTTGTCTTCCCTGATCCTGTTCCCCCACTAATAAAAATATTATATCCTGCAATAACTAGTTCTTTTAGAAATTCTACTGCTTCCTCAGTTATTGATTCATATTTTAGAAGCTGCTCCATAGTTATTGGATTACTGGGAAACTTACGAATAGTTACCATGGCCCCGTCAATGGCAACCGGTGGCAGTACAATATTAATCCTTGAGCCATCCCGTAATCTTGCATCAACAATAGGATTAGCTTCATTAATAATTCTATTAGAGCCAGCTACCATCTGCTGTATAATATTCTCCAGCTTCCCTTCAGAGGAAAATTTTATGTCCTTAGGGTAGATTGTCCCGTTTTTCTCAACAAATATTTTATTTGGTCCATTTACCATGATTTCTGTTATTAGGGGGTCATCAATTAAATCCTGTAAAACATCAAGCTTACGAATAGAGTTAAATATCTCTTTTCTTAACTCTCTTTTTTCCTTTAAACTAACATATCTCTTCTTTCCTTTTTCAACTAATATTCTATCTATAGTTTTGTATATCTCTTCGTCCGAGGGATCTCTACTTAAGTCCATCTCCTCAAGCACTATCTTTTGAACTTCCTCTTTCAGGCTTGTCTGATTTATGTGGTTATTCATATGACATCACCCTCCATATGCTTTATCATAGCCTTCCAGGCCCCACTATACTTTAGTTCTTGAAATTTTATGGTAGAATCAACTGACCAATTAGTTCGAGGAAGATCAATTTTACAGATTATCTCAGATGGCTTACTTACACCTATAAATTTTAACTGTCTTTCTAATTCCCCTATTAATACATGGTCTTCAGATTGTTCAGCAATTGGTACTAGCACCTTATCGCTTTGATTCATAAGCTCCACTGTAGCTTCACTATAGAAGCCAAGATAGAATACAATTACATCATAATCTGGGCTAAGGCTAAGTGCCTCAATCCAACCTTTAATATCCTCCCTAGTCACAGAAATCAAGTCCAACCCTATGGATATACCTGAAAGATAAGCTATAGTATCTATGTAGCTAATATAGGAGTTCATTATTGAAATCAAATCGGGATCTTTGTTTTTGAGATAATATAGGAAATCAGATAAGGATGATTTAGAATACTCATTCATATCAATAAATGGTATTGGAAGAAGCTCCAAAGGTATAAAAAGAACCTTACTTTGTTCAGAAATGTGATAAGCGTATGACCATGCAAAAGCTAGTTTGTTTCTCTCTGGGGTCAGGGAGATAATAGAAACAATCCTTGAACCCTTTATTCCACATGTCGGCTCACCTTTATTAATAAATTTATTGTAGGTTGATAATACTTCTGTTGTAAGCTTTTGTGCTGACTGATACTTTAAAACTCGTAATTCCTCATTGGTTGGTGATCGATCTAGGTAGTCTGATAGGATAAATACTACTTTTATATTATCCTTAATCTCCTTATGAATTGATAGCCCATCTTCCATAAGGAGTATGTCAATTATCCTTGAGCTAGCAAAATCATATAGACTTTTTTCTTCAGTAAAAACTAGAACTTCAAAACCAAAGTCTTTTCTTTTTTTTATGTATTCCATTAATCGAATTGCATAAGTTAAATCAGAATCATATATGGCTATGATCCCTCCCATAGGCTTCACCTCCTGACTTTTTTATGATAGCCCAGGAATTTACATATGTCAATCATATCCAATACGATTTGTTGTATTTTTACAAATAAATTGATTATATTTCATCATTTTCACAATCTCTAAATTGAATAATAGTAAGCCAAGCCATACAGCAATAAGAAACCAGGCAATCCAAGAAAACCATTAATTGCAAATGTTAGGCCATTGATACCAACATTAAGCTCATAATTCCATATTGATAATACCATTTCTAATAAATAGATGGCAGCAATACCAACAAATCCACGAAGGCAAAAATCCACGATAATATCTGGTCGCTTTCTGATAACACAAACTCCTATCATTACAACACAAGCAATGATTATTCCTGCAAATATCATACTTTCCATGATAATCCCCTTTCCAATATAAATTCATTTATGTATTTGCAAAACTTCACCAATGATAAATATACGAATATAATAATTCTGGATCATAAGTTAAGCAAAGGGTTGAAGCAAAATTTCATTATATTCCTATATATTTCGAATAATTAAAGAGTTTCGCCTCACTTAATACATTTATATACCAGTCCATCCATTTTATTCTAATTAAAAGTATAATACCCTCTTTTTTTGACTATACTAATAACAAAGTTAGTTACAAGGATGGTGAAATATATATATGAGCATCTTTAAAAAGAAAAAATGTCCCAGTGAACATTTTCTTATACATGAGATAAATAAAACAAAACTTGCATTAGAAGCTGCTTACTCTACCTTTGAGAACGTAGTGGATCCTGACCTTATTGACAGCTGTATATATGAGATGAATGCTGTCCAGGACAGATATAAGTTTTTACTAAAGCAGGCCAAGGCTGAAAACATTACTATTAATTCATGAAAAAAGCCGGTTACACTGTTATGAATAGACTTGTAAGTCTACCAACACGGTATAACCGGCTTTTTATCATTTGTAGTTTTTCTTCTTTTGTACCTTATCTGTCTTTAGTGCCTTACTAACTTTATTAAGTCTTAAGTGTTTTTCAACTCTTTTGTGTCTTAAAATTCCTTAGTTTCTTAAAGCTTATGTACATTGATATTTCTCTTTAGTATGGCTTTATATAATAAACCCACGGTTCCTGTCTTCAGGATCGATGTAAGTCTCATTAAGTGTTCCCTTACCGTAGGTTAAGCCCGCATATAGCTGCTGGGTATTGTACATCATAGGACCGCTCGTGTCTTCTTTGCTAACACCTTCAAATCCTACAAGCAGTTTTTCTAGTATAGATAATGCACTATCTAAAGTATCCGGCTTTTTCTTAAAAATTGCCGTAATAAATTGCTTGTTCACAAATATATATAAACTTAATAAATCATATGATAACTCATAACTATAATCTAATGCAACCATTAATTCTCTCAAAAATGTCTGGGCCTGCTTAAGCTCTTTATCAAAGGTTACCAAATCCTTTTCATTATAGGCTTTGATTGCTTCCTTTGTATTAGATATAATCAGCTCATATATAATTACAATTAATTCACTTTTTGAAGCCTGGGTAATTCTTGCTGTATATCCCTGAAGAACTTCTTTTGTCATATGACATACCTCCTATATAGCTAAGGCCATACTTTACCTTAATATATTTCTTTCTATTTCTATGGCCTTGCCATATTCTAGTCTTTACTATATTATCCTATTTCATATGGCCTGGCATCTTATAATTATTGTTGGATCAAGGAAAGAATGGTCTGTGGCCTCTGGTTTGCTTGGGCAAGCATTGCTGTTCCTGCTTGAGCAAGTACACTCTTCTGAGTATAATTAGCCATCTCTTCAGCCATATCTACGTCCGCAATTCATGAAAGAGATTCTGTCATATTCTCTGAGGTTACATCTAAGTTAGATATGGAATGCTCTAAGCGGTTTTGATATGCACCTAGCTTAGCACGAATTGCTGAAACCTCATTAACTGCATTATCAAGTAGGGCTATAGCCTCTTGAGATCCAGTGTCTGTAAGAACATTTACCTTATCTATACCTAAAGTTTCAGGATTCACCTTAGGTATACGCACTGCCATAGTTTGTCCTGCGTTAGCACCAATCTGAAGATCCATAGGACCTGCTTCAAGGACGGTTACTGTTACATCTAAGGTTGAGCCACCTGAAGGATCCGGAGGAGCTGCCCCTTCAATTATCCCATCGGTAAATTCAGTTTTTGCAGCGGCAACATCAATATTAAATACCATTTCAAATCCATCACGATCCGTAACAGTTACCCTATTACCTTCAACTGAAAATGTTGCTGTGTTTTCAAATATAGAAGGAGTAGTTGAAGTAGCGGTATCCTTTCTTACTGGTTCTATTTTAGCATCAATACCCTTAGCTGAAGCTTTTGTGGTTGACAAGCCAAATATATCTGCTAATTCTTGATTATCACAATGTATCTCTACCTTACTTTTAGTGCCATATTTCTCAGATACGAATACAAGATACCTGTCATCAGCCATATCAACCGTGCTATACCCTGCTAGCTCCGGATTTGCTTCAATATTAGCTATAAAATCGTCAATATCAGCAGGAAGAGTCTGACTTCCTGAAGTAAATACATTAACATCTACTACGCTTCCAGCATCACGAAGCTTTTCATATACCTCAACTAGAGTATCACCCTCGTTAACCTCAACCTGTTCTCCATTAATTGTAATGGTTCCAGCCTCATCTTTGGTGATTGTTCTTGTACTTACATCTGCACCGCCAGTATCTATTTGCTTGCCTACAATAACTGCTTGTCTAGCATCCTGAATAACCTTAATTGAATAATCTCCTACCATAACAGAATCAGATAATGATACTAGATTCACCTTACTATCATTAGAATAGGACTTTCTATCAATATTACCATTTAAAAGCTTCATTGTGTTAAACTCTGTGGTATCAGATATTCTCTGTATCTCTTCATTTAATTGATCCATCTCGGTCTGAATTGCCTTACGGTCTTCAGTTGTATAGGTTCCATTAGCTGCCTGAACAGATAATTCTCTCATTCTTTGTAGCATAGATTCAACTTCAATAAGGGCTCCCTCTGCTGTCTGAATTACAGATATACCATCTGATGCATTTCTTGAAGCTTGATTTAATCCAGCAATCTGGGTTCTCATCTTTTCTGAAATTGCCATACCTGCTGAATCATCGGCAGCCTTGTTAATACGAAAGCCTGATGATAATTTCTCAAGACTTGAATCTAATAGCTTATTGGTTCTTCCTAATTGATTATTAGCTCTTAATGCGGATATGTTGTGGTTAATTCTCATTTAATATACCTTCCCTTTCAATGGAGTTCTCTGCTGCCATAATAGTACGAATTATGGCTTTTGCTATTCTATACAAGGTTTTTTCAGTGTCTGATGATACTTCATCATTATTATCATTGTCTATACCTTGGTAATGATTATTAAGGTTCCCCTTATTATGCATAATATAATCTATCTTATGGTTTACAAGCCCCTCATCCTC
Organism: Clostridiales bacterium; assembly: GCA_012839235.1. GTDB lineage: Bacteria > Bacillota > Clostridia > Lachnospirales > Lachnospiraceae > Mobilitalea. The sequence goes on along the minus strand of DUNS01000241.1, from coordinate 590 downwards.
TGCTATATCTTTCAATATAACAGAATTATTTTTAATATGAGCCAGTCCATTTCTATCATTGCAGCTAATATATCCAGATAATTTATCTTCTTTTATAGATATCTCTGCTTTAGCATTACCTAATAGCTCAGACCAAATAGTCACACTTACTTTGCCAGAAGCACTCTCCCCCCTTACAATAGTAAGATTCACATTGGTTATACCATTATCTGTCTCAAGTGGAATCCTGTAAAATTCTTTCCCGGCAAGGGTTTTTAAAAAGTTCATCACATTGGCAGTTCTTATTCCTTGGTCAAGAATTTTTGCATTTATAGCTTCACTATTCATAATATCTTCTAAATCAGCATTAGCCTGACCTGCTATTTCATCATAGATCTCAACCATAGAACTCTTGTCTATAAGATTATCGGTTAAATCTATACTTTCCTTAATGGGAAAATCGGGGTTTTCTGTTGTTTCGACCTCATTTTCCCTAATGTTAAAGAATTTCTTAATTGGTGTCTCCCCATTACTAAGTATGTGAATAGCCATGTTAATATTGGTGGTGCTACAAGGTATCTTTAATTCATTAAGAAATCTAATAGCCTGGT
>DUNS01000240.1 GCA_012839235.1 Clostridiales bacterium | reverse complement strand
TAGACCTATAGGACTGCAATAACGGTCAAAGTCATCACGATTACGAATATACTCTTCTAAAAGAACTTCATCTTTTTGATTATAATAGGTTATAAAACCATCATATCTGACAGTAGCTGTGATATTACCATTAGTTATAGATGATAGCTTTTCATCAATTTTAATATTAACAGCTGTTTTTAGACCAGGCTTTGTATCTAGGGCCCAATCTTCATCAATAAACTCTGTACCTTTAATACTTCTAACCCTTAAACTATCATTGCCCCAAGGTTCTATACATAGTAACTCCCCATATATTTCTCTAACTAATGTGGTGTTTTCTTGTCTAAACATTGTTCAATACAGCTCCCTTCAAGTATCCTTTCGTTTTCAATAGTAGATAAGGGCCTCCTGGTAACCAGTGAAGCCCTTATCTACTATTTTATTCATCAGATTAAATCAAATCTGATATCGTGCTTATATTTCTTAGTTACTTGCAGCCTTAGCAGCATCTTCTAATTCCTTACGAGTTACTGCTTCTTGCTTTTGGTATTCAACACATTGATCATATCCATAATCGTTAGCCTTAGTTCTCATTTCTGCAACGATGGAGTCAAACTCAGCATCTGTCTCAGCATATATAGCTCTCCATGAATATGTTCTGATTGTCTCAGCAACCTGTGCCCAAATAGTCTTTAGCTCATCGCTCTTTGGTGTAGGTGTATATTGTGTACCAATTGATATAGCAAGGTGGCCATTCTTTTCTAAATACTCAGTAGGGCTGTTTGCACCTGTGAAGTTTCTCCAGTCTTGCTCTATTTCACTAACTGGCTTAGCTAGGTATGTTTCCCAATTCTTCCAATCATATGAATCCCCATTAGCAGCCTCAGGGTTCCTTGAAGCTCTAGCCCATGTCTGATTGTTGATTTTGCTTGTACCATCAGTATACTTACCACTATAACCATTAGTCATCTCTGTGTTAACGTCTGCTAATGCAGTTTCGCCTAATTCAGTTAGATAAGGATTACCTTCTTCATTGTAATCCCAGATTACGCCCTTAGGACCCCATTCCATGGTCATAAAACCTTCTGGAGTACTTAACCAGTTGATAATTGCCATGCAAAGCTCTGGATAATCTGTCTTAGATCCAATAGTCCATACACGGTTAACACCATAAATGTTCAAACCATAAGTAAGGTTCTTCTGATCCTTTGCTGCAAGAGGCATCATAGCCTTACCTGCTTCCTTATGAACTGGTGTATTATAAAGTCCACTTGCCATCCAGTCAAATATATTAAAGAATGCAGCACCAGTCTGATATGCTTCAGACATATCATCATAGGTCTGAGTCATAGAGTCTGGATCAAGTAATCCTCTTTGATAAAGAGTATTATAGAACTTTAATGCTCTTAGGTACATTCCACCTTCCATAAGTGCATCTTCATAAACCTGATTTGCAACATCATATAATCCGAAACCAAATTCATCATAGCCATATAATGCGCCAGTAGATTTAACCATCATAACCATATCTCCATCCCAATCAGGGAATAGTGATACACCATAGGTCTTTCCACCTGTATCAGATGTAGGTTCAAGCTTAACCATCTCATCTAAAAGATCTACGAAGTCTTCTAATGTATTAACTTCAGGATAACCTAACTCTTTGTATAAATCCCAACGTACGTCTGGTTTGTAGAAGAATGGCTCATAGTCAGTAGCACTAGTTCCTACGTTATGGCCAAAACCATGAAGCTTACCATCAGGATTGATGCTTCTGTTTTTCTCAAGCGCTGTTCCCATATGCTCTAAAATATATGGGCCGTAATCTTCGATTAATCCATCTTCTTCCCAATCAAATAGCATTCCAGCATTGATTGCTTGAACATACTCATCAGCATCACTACCAAATACTACGATATCACCTAAGTCTCCGGATTCCATTCTTGTAACGAATGTACCATCACCATCATTGATGATATTTAATACAACATTAAATCTCTCTTTCATAACCTGTCCAAACCAACCGATTTGTTCACCGGAGTAGTTTGCTAACTGAGTGTAAACATTAAGAGTAATAGTCTCTTCTGGAATGATATCCTCTAAGCTAACATCATCACCAGTACCATCTGAAGTCTCATCTGTTATGCCATCTGTTGTGTCATTACCGGGTGTCTTTGTGTCGTTGTCTTTGTTATCAGCCTTACTACATGCAACAAATGATAATGTCATGATAAGAATTAATAGTAGGGTTAATAACTTACTAGCTTTTTTCATAATTCAACCTCCTTAATATTATTAATGCATATAATGCATTATTTCTGAAATTTTATTAGTGTTAATCCAATACTAGGGTATTACCGTATATTAATATCTTTTTTGCAGCCCCCCCTTTTTATTCATACTTGCTCTATAATTAATGTAGGTAAGAGCCTTAGCCTTTAACTGCACCCATCATAATGCCCTTTGTAAAATATCTTTGCATAAATGGGTAAACTAGAAGTATAGGTATTATAGTAACCATAGCTACAGTTAATTTAACTGATCTCATATTAAGAGTAGAGTCAATTATACTTTGAGATAAGTTACCACCAGAATTCATCAATGCTGATAAATTAGAGGTACTATTCATGTATATATATAGTCTATACTGTAAAGTATATAATTCAGGTCTACCGGACATAAGTATCATTGAATCCGTAAAGCTGTTCCAATGACCAACCGCACCAAATATCGCTATTGTAGCCAGAATTGGCTTACTTAATGGCCATATAATATGACGGAATCTAAGCAAATATCCAGCTCCATCAATTGATGCACTTTCCTCTAGGTCAGCAGGAATTGATTCTATATAGGTTTTCACAAGAATAATATTATATGGAGAAACAATACCCGGGATAATGTATGCCCAGAAGTTATTAGTCAATCCTAACATGGACATATTCAAATACCATGGAATTAATCCCGCATTAAAATACATTGTTATAATGAAGAAACGGTATATAAATTTACGTCCCCACATTTCATGCTTAGTTACAAGGTAACCGATAAATGCTGTTGCACCAACCATAACTGCTGTACCAAGAACAGTTCTTACAATTGAAACCAGAACAGAAGTACCTAAATTATTAACATTCAATAATGAAATATAGTTTCTAAAATGGATACCCTTTGGTAACCACATAATCTGGCCAGTACGTACAAGCTCATTATCACTTATTGTATTAATAAGAAGATAATAAAATGGGAAAGCACAGATCAATGTAAAGGCTGCAAAAAGCACGTAGTTTAAAATATCAAATGTCACGTCACCTTTTGAAAGTTTATATTTATGTTTTTTGTTAACAATTTTTTTCATCTTTTTATCCGAATTCATTCTTATACCTCCTATACTATGCTCTCGCCACGAACCAGTTTGGAAAGCCTATTGGCACCCATTAACAATGTCACACTAATAATAGATTTAAGCATACCAACAACAGTAGCAAGCGGTATATTGCCTGATCCACCACTACCAAGGCCCAATGTATATACATAAAGGTCTAAGACTTCTATAGTTTCCTTATTGGCAGAATTCTTAAATACAAAATACTGATCCATACCATTAGATAAAATACTTGCTATGGATAATAGTAGTAATACGGAGAAGGTAGGTAATAATCCTGGTAAGGTTATATGCCACATACGTTGAAAACGTCCAGCACCATCTACAGTAGCTGCTTCATAAAGCTGCTGATCTATACCAGAGATACCAGCTATGTAAATAATAGCACTCCAACCAAGACCCTTCCATGTTCCCCATGCCCACATCTTTAACCAGATATAATCACCACTCATAAGGAAGTTTGCTCCCTGATCAATAACCCCCATCTTGATTAAAACCGCATTAACAAATCCATCTGATGAGAAAAGAGCAAAGGCAAATGTATATACTAAGACCCAACTTATAAAGTTAGGAACGGTTGTAATCGTCTGAATAAGCTTTCTATACTTATTTGCTTTTATTTCATTAAGGAATATAGCAAATACCATTGGTAGAAATGAGGTTCCTATACCTAAGGCACTCATTGCTAAGGTATTCTTCATTACACGAACCATATCTGCTCTAGTTGCTGAATTTTGAAACAGGTATCTAAACCACTTTAATCCAACAAATTTATCCATGCTCAAATCAATTCCAGGCTGATAATCGAAGAAGGCATATCTCCAACCCCAAAGAGGTAAATAGGAGAATACAAAGCATAGGATAACAAAAGGTAAAATCATCAAGAACAATTTATATTTTGATTCCATACCATATTTATCTTCACTAGTTACTTTAGGTATTTTAAGTAAATTGATTGTTCCAAGTATGGCTATAGTAATAAACAGCCCTAGAAAAACTATAAAACCATTGGCAAACATCGGTTCAACACGGTCCGCATTAGATGTTCCTGAAAAACCAAGATATGCAGGAATCAATAATCCTAGGAAAGGCAATGCTAGAATACTTGATAAAGTAATAATTTTAGTTCCTAGCTTCTGTAAACGTTTTGTTCCTAAGGACATACAGCAACCAATTGCTATAGCAATAATACATAAGATTACAAGCAGTGATGCATAATAAAGCAAATTAAGAGTTCCTTCATCTACCCAACCTCTCCTAAGGGGACGAGTAAAATCTTTAAAAATCGCCGAACGAGAAGTTGACATAGTGATAAATGCTGCATTCTTATTGATTAGTCCACTCATCCTAGCTGGATTAAATGCAGGAACAACAGTAGAAACAATCAATGCAATTATTGCAACCCGTAAGGCTATCATCCAATTACTTGTTTTTTCTAAATACTTTTTTGACATTTTCGCACATCCAATCTATTAATTTTGCTTAAATATTCCCCTATTAGTTTTGCTTCTAACATTCCCATTATTGCTACTAGTTTATATCCTTTACCGATTGGCCTTTTAATACTTCACCTTCAACAACAACTCTTTCTATAATAGTTGCTTTAGGATTTTCAATTATATAAATCAGCTTTTCGGCAGCACTTCTTCCTAGTTCTCTAGTATCTTGTCTTACAGTAGTAAGCTTTGGACTAAGAACCTGAGACAAGGTGATACCATCATATCCTGCAACCGATATATCTTCTGGAATTCTGAGGCCTCTATCTTTAATAGCATTAATTCCACCTATGCAGGAAAAATCATCAGGGAATAAAATACAAGTCGGCCTATCCTTCAAATCTAATAATTCATTAGTTAATCTTGCAGTTGATTCTGGATCATGGTATATTCCTGACTTTATATATTCATCATTAACATCTATTCCAAATTCCCCAAGTGTTTTATGAAAACTACCAACTCGGTTTCTAGTTACTGATGAATCTGTACCATGAATATAAGCAATTTTTCTATGGCCCATGCTATAAATGTAGGTTGCTAAGTCTTTCATCCCCTTAACATTATCCGACACAATAGCTGTCCTGTTATCCAAAACATGATCAATGGTTACAACAGGAATTTCTCCATTGACTAGTTCAATAACATCCTTGTCTTTAAAATCAATACAGGCTATTACAACTCCGTCAACACCCCTATATTTGCTATGTTCATAGTATGACATTGTTCTCATACCCATATGTTTATTGATAAAAGTTATGTCATATCCATTTTTTTCAGCCTCCACCTTAAGACTGTCTAGGACATTAGAAAAATATTGATGTGTCAATCCACTTTGAGCTTCATCAACAAATAACACTCCAATATTATATGTCCTATGAGTTTTTAGTGCTCTTGCTGATGAGTTTGGAAAATAGCCCATTTCCTTTGCAGTTTTCCTTATAAATTCCTTAGTGGTACTAGAAACATCACTATGATTATTAAGTGCTTTGCTGACAGTGGCAATTGAAAATCCACATTTAATTGAAATATCCCTGATTGACACCAATTTAACTCCCCACTTTACATATTTAGATTTAAACGTTTTCAAAACTCTTCTAAAATCATATCTGAAAGTCATTATAGCCACATATTTAATGTGTTTGACATATATTTTCGGTAATACTTATGACTCAAATCATAATACACTACCAACTTATCCTAATTAATTAATACATTGAATTAACTAGTAAGTCCATTTTAACTTATTATTTAGATATTTACAAGTGGTTTTTAATAAAAATGCTAATTTTCGAAAACGATTTCTATAGTAATAATGCCCAATTCATTAGGAAATTAATTTTTTCTCTAATTTTTTATCCTATAGAAAGCTATTTATTAACAGATTAGACGAAAAATCCCCTACTAAGCCAATGTAAAATATTCACTTGTCATAGTAAGGGCTAATTTTTCTTTCAATATTATAGTATAAACTTTTTATTTAACAGGAAGGCTTAACAGGGATGCCATTAACCTCCACCATATCACTAATTTCGATAACAAGACATCTTCGTCCATCTACAAGCTTAGTTTCTATAAGATCAGTCCTTTCAGGATTAACCTTTATAACCACATCCGGTGTCTTTACTTCAAATGATTTTGTATTAATTACATTTGTTGCAAGTAAGGATCCACTATCTCCTGTTATTTTCTCGTAATTACTATCAAATTCCTGAAGCTTCTCTTCCTCCACACCACATTCAGCAAAAAGATTCTTCACTTCAGTCTTTTCAAGGGTAAGTGGCTCTGGAATTTCCTTTATTTTATGATCTTCGACTATTTCATTTAACTTCTCATGAATGTTTTTTACAAGATCATATTCACAGTCATCACCTAAGGTTTCCTGAATAATAGCCTGAAAGCTTTCCTTTTGCACTCCTGCTGATAGGGGAACATGACAGCCTAAGAGTTGATTGACAAAATCATCCTGTAATTCCTCTGGATTCTTTGAGTAATAAAGTATGCTATGTATATCTGTGCTTCTATCATTAAAGGCTGGAAATAGAAATCCATTGGTAGGCATATTAACTACCCAGTCTTGAATGCGCTTATGAAATTGATTAGTCTCATCATAATAGCTAAGTCCAGGCTTTGAAAGGTTTACAGGACATATAGAGCAAAGAATATAGCTGTACACCTCATCTGAAGCATCATCCATTAGGATATTGTCATTGGTTTTACCAGGAATGTCATAGGCTGCATAGATCATAAGAATAAGGTAATTACCAGTATAATCATAATTCTCGATAACCCTATTATAAAATTCATCTAATAGATCTTCATCCTTCAATTGACTATCTCTAAGCTTCATAAGGAAGGCTTGTGTTCCCCCTTCAAACTCTGTCTCCAATGGAAATTCCATATTAATAAGGTTTCTACCAACCCTACCAGATAAGGTTTTCTTAAATATTTCAAAATACTTAAAGGTCTCTTCCTCTGGCATTAATAGAAATGTTTCTGTAAATTTAGTCTTAACAGTCTTCTCACCGTCTACATAGCATCCACTAACCCTTGTTATTGAACTATTCTCATGCTTAAACTGTCTTTTTATCTCTGAAATCTCGCTGTTTATCATCTAGATACTTCCTTTTCTAGTTAATCAATATATTTAATTACATGGCCTTGCTTTTTCTAAAATATATAGCTGTAGCCAGCATACCTAAAAGCAACAATATAATATTAAGGACAAAAGGCAACATTCTAGAAATATCACTTAGCACACCGCCTATGTATCCAAAAGGAACACTTACTAGCATTACTGTGGTTTGCAGTAAGGCCATGACACTTGAACGTTCCACAGGATCCACATGAATAGCAACTAAGGATTCCCTGAGGGTGGCCAACACCGCCCCTCCTAAGGCTTCGAATATTAATGAAATACCTAGTATTACATAACCCAATGGACCAGTATCACTTATGATGATTAACAATATGCAAGCGATTATGGAGCTTATAAAGCCTCCGTAAAGTGGCCATTTTAACTTTTTTTGATTAATACGTGAAATAATAGTAAAGAAAAGAATGATTGAAATTATACTTTTAGCCATAGGAAATATGGGTAACAAAGTATCAGGAACACCTATACGCCTTGAGGCAATTATCTGCCAAAAGGTATTTCCAATCATGTAGACAATTTCAACAAAGATACTAATAATAATAGCAAATTTAGTACCACGGGAGGTTATTATACTGCTAACTGCACTTTTATAGCCTGATAGTATCTCACCCCATGATTTATTTTTAGTAGCTTCTTGTCTAATCTTACCTACAGCGGTCTCTGTTGAAAGCTTATATAAGATTACTATCTTTAAAGTCATTATAACAAATGCATTAATATAGAGTATTCTAATAGCAGGAACCAAGGTTAGCTTTGATACTAAGATTGAAGCTATTGGAGCAAATAGGGCCGATAGATTACCAGTAATCAATACCCATGAATATATCTGGGTTATCTTATCCTTGGGAGCATCTTCTACTAGAAGACAATCCCAAGAAACTGTGGTTATCTTCATAGTTCCATTAAGAAGGGCTGCTACTACAAAGAACCAAAAGCCCTGGCTGGATGCCCATATAAGGCAAGGTAAGCTCCAAGCTATAAAGTCAAACACCGCTGTACTCTTCCTACGTCCCATCTTATCAATAATTGCACCAGATAAAAAGGCAAATATCATCTGGGAAAACATATAAATCGAACTTACAATACCAATCTGGATGTCACTTAAACCAAATGCTAACATAAATACAGATGCATATGGAAGACACAGATTCATGGAAAGACCCCACATAGGTTCAGTATAAACACAGGCACGGGGATTACCCTTAAGTCCCACCAGGGTTTGTAGTAAGGGATGCTTCATTAAGAATTTTCTCATTATCATTAGTTCCTTTCAGCATATTCACAAAAAAAACAACCCCACCGCTTTCGGTTAGGGAGGGGTTGGTTTAACATCTATATTATATTTTACTATATTTTATAGGAAATGCAATACGTTTGAATAAGTTTTTACTTGACGAACATGTGATTTTGAAACAAGCTCTTTTATGCGGTTTTAAAACCTTATTCATTATGATTTAATTTGTCTATTACTTTCAGAAGGTCCTCTTTACTAACCGTACCGTTTCCAAAACTGATGGTACCTCGAATTGGCATATATTTAACCATCGCCATCATCATTTCCTTTGATATAGCTCCTTCGCTATCCGAGCTTTCTTCTATATCATCTTGTCCAAAGATGCTCCCCTTCATTAATTCACCTATATACTGGTTTGCATATGGATCCTCCATTATATCACCGATTGTAGAATCCATGGTATATACAACTGGAAGCTTAACGGTAGATTCTACCTTAATTGCAGCTGAGCATTCAATGCTTCTTGATGAGCTACCGATTAAGATCTCGAATTCACCGGTTTCCACATGCCAATCATGTATTTCTGTATTCCAGTAGGCAAAGGCTCTTTTGCCTAGTTCAAAGGTTACAGTCTTTGTCTCACCCGGCGCAAGCTCTACCTTATCAAAACCTCTTAATTCTTTTTCAGGTCGTATCACAGTACTTTTTACGTCCCTTATATATAGCTGAACGATTTCTTTGCCGGCTCTGCTTCCAGTATTGGTAACATCAATTGATACGGTTACCGTATCCCTATCTGTTATACTGGATTTATTAACCTGTATATTAGAGTATGCAAAAGTCGTGTAGCTAAGGCCATGTCCGAAGGGAAATAGTACATCCATCTTTTTAGTATCATAATAACGATAGCCGACAAATATACCTTCCTTGTACTCTACCTTGTCCTTCTCACCGAAGTAATAGAGATAGGATGGATTATCTTCCAGCTTGATAGGGAAGGTCTCTGGTAACTTTGCACTAGGATTAACTTCACCAAATAGAATGTCTGCACATGCCGCACCAACCGCCTGGCCTCCAAGATAGGCTTCTAAAATACCTTTTACATCATTCACCCATGGCATCTCAACTGGAGAACCATTATGAAGAACAACTACAGTATTAGGTTGCACTTCCGCCACCCTAGCAATTAGTTCGTTCTGGCAATTGGGAATAGCCATATGACTGCGATCAAAACCTTCAGATTCGAATGAATCAGGTAATCCAGCAAAAATAACAGCTACTTTAGCCTTCTTCGCTACCTCTATCGCTTCCTTCAATAACAACTCATCCGTAAGATCCTTATCATCATTGTATCCCTGTGCATAGGTGATATTATCTAAATGAGATACCATGTCCCATGCAGAGGTAACCTTATGGCTGTTGATATGAGAACTTCCACCTCCCTGATATCTGGGATACTTTGCAAATTTTCCTATAAAAGCAATTTCCTCAGTCTCTTTAAGTGGCAAAATACCATCATTCTTTAGTAATACAATTGTCTCTTCAGCAACCTTTCTAGCTATTTCATGATCCTTATCCCGGTCGAAGATGGCCTTCTTGTCTCTATTCTCAACAAAACGATATATTACATTCAAAATCCTCTCGCAGGTCAAGTCTAAAACTTCTTCAGCTAAGTTACCGTTCTTAACAGCCTCAATAATTAGTTTGTCATTGATACCATGTGAAGAGGGCATCTCAAGATCCATACCTGCCTCAAGATTTTTAACTCTATCATTCACCGCACCCCAATCGCTGACAACAAAACCATCAAAGCCCCACTCCTCACGTAGAACCTTAGTTAGATACTCCTTGCTTTCAGCAGCATATACACCGTTAATCTTGTTATAGGAACACATAACAGTCCAAGGCTTCTCATTAACAATGGCGCCCTCAAAGGCTGCTAGATAAATCTCTCTCAGTGTTCTTTCGTCCACCTCGGATGATGAGGACATTCTTCTTGTCTCCTGATTATTGGCAAGGAAATGCTTAATGCTGGTCCCAACATTCTTACTCTGCACTCCCTTAATCAAGGCACCGGCTATCTCAGTCGTTAGGTAAGGATCCTCAGAATAATATTCAAAGTTTCTACCACAAAGGGGAGAACGCTTAATATTGACAGCAGGTCCTAAAATAACGCTTACTCCTTCTGCTTGACACTCATTCCCAAGAGTTTCACCCATCATGGTAATCAGTTCTCTGTTAAAGGAAGCCGCTGTACCACAGCCTGCTGGAAAGCATACCGCCTTAATACTTTCATTTATTCCCAGGTGGTCTGCCTCCTCTGACTGTTTTCTTAGTCCATGAGGGCCATCCGATACCATTACAGCCGGTATTCCCAACCGTTCTACAGCCTTAGTATGCCAGAAGTCTGCACCAGAACACATTCCAGCTTTTTCTTCTAAGGTCATCTCCCTGATTATTGCTTTTATATTATCTGTTTTCATTTCATATCTCCTTCCATGTTTTATACTAACTGGCTCAATATGACTTTTTAATTAAAATTGGCTATTAATGAAGAATTGTCTCATCGCCGAAGGGGAACTTTGGAGATGCATTTTTATGTAGTATTACTAATTCATGATCATAATTGTGTCTTACTTCACAATTTTCATCAAATACCATTGTCGCCTCATCATCAGCTTCGCATTCTGGCCAATTTGGTAGGGCAGGTAGATTTGGATTGCCATAGCGAGCAAAATTAACCCATGCACCTAGCATTTGATCTTCAAGTTTATCGGAAACCCCTGGTTTATTACATACTGGAACTTTATCTGTATTATGGAATACAAATGGTATTTCTGAACAGTGCCAAGAGGGCTTTCCGTCATCATATGGAAATTCGTAAGCAAACATATAAGAATAGGTCGGTGCTTCTTTATGTATTGACTTCTTCTTAATAAAATCAATTGTTGGATAACGGAATATTGAATCTAGCATAAGTAAATCCGTAAGATTCTTATTCGGATAAGCCTTTTTAAAGAGATCACTTAATTCATTGGAGGCCTCTCCATATTTTTCTTCAATCATTTTTTTAATATCATCTTCTGATAGATTGTATTTATCTGCAATTCCAGGACCAAATGCAAATTCACACATTACAGAACCAATTAATATAGGTATCGTCTTAGCATGCTCCGTGAATCCTACCGTTCTAGGATCACCTACATAGAAATCATTCTGAATTGGAATACACCCGATATAGGCTCCCTCACGAGCAAGTTTCGGGGATAACTTAATATAAGCAGCTGCCATCAGATCATAAGGAACCGTCTCTAGCTTTTCAACATCACCTTCCTCAAATCCAAGTTCATTCAGCATAGCATTAACAATCTTTGTTCCATCATTATCTGGAGAATGTAAAAAGCCATCAATTAATCCACTCTGAATGATACCTTTATGAAATAGTCCATCTGCACTTGGAGTTTGCATCAAAGTCCAAACCTTCATACCGCCACCTGATTGCCCGAAGATAGTGACATTATCTGGATCTCCACCAAATTCTGCAATATTATCACGAACCCATTCTAAGGCAGCGACTATATCTGCATTACCGGCATTGGCTGAATTCTTATACTTTTCACCAAATGGGGATAAGTCCATATAACCAAGGATATTCAGGCGATGATTAAGAGTCACAACAACAACATCACCGTATTTACTCATGTTCTCACCGTCATAGGCCACTTGTTCAATGGATGAGCCTGCATAAAAGCCACCTCCATGAAGCCATACCATAACCGGTTTTTTGGCATCAGTACTGATACTCTGTGTCCAAATATTTAGATACTGGCAATTCTCGTCCTTTGGCCAATGTCGATGAGGTACCATTATTTCACCCTGTGGAACATCTTGGGTCAGCATAGGACACACATAACCATAGGACAGAGCATCCTTTACACCTTCCCAGGGTTCAACCTCAGTTGGCATCTGAAAACGTTTAGCATCCGCGTACTTAATACCGTGAAATGTGTAGGTACTATCAATGATAAAGCCACGTACTTTTCCAGCTTTTGTTTTAACAATTGGCTCTGTTTTAGAACATACAAATCTTCTTGCCATAATATGTATACCTCCATAAAATATTTTCTTAATGATATATGATTTATATTAACATCCCATAATAATTCTTACAATATTGAATCCTGTGCTAACCTCTCCTTACGATGGCAGAGCACCCCATTCCTCCACCAACACAAAGTGTTGCCAAGCCCATGCTTGCGTCAGCAGCCTCCATTTGATGAAGCAAAGTAACCAAAATCCGACATCCTGACGCACCAACAGGATGTCCCAAGGCAATTGCACCACCACTTGGGTTTAATCGTTCAGGATTGATTCCTAATTCTTTAATAACTGCAATTGATTGGGAAGCAAAGGCTTCATTAGCTTCAATAATATCAAAATCAGAAATCTTTAGCCCAGCCTTATTCATAACCTTTCTTGTTGACGCAACAGGACCAATCCCCATAATAGACGGTTCTACCCCTGACAGAGCTCCTGCTACCCATTCTCCCATGGGAGTTATTCCTAATTCTTCGGCTTTTTCTTCACTCATCACAATAATAGCAGCTGCTCCGTCGTTTATGGAGGAAGAATTGGCAGCTGTTACTACTCCACCTTCTTTAAAAGATGGCTTAAGCTTTGCAATGCTTTCTGCTGTCGTACTAGGACGCAAGCCCTCGTCTTTATCGAAAAGAAACACCTCTTTTTTCTTCCTTACCTCAATTGGTACAATCTCACGATCAAAGGCTCCAGATATCTGTGCTATAGAAGCTTTTCTCTGACTTTCAGCTGCAAATATATCAAGTTCATCTCTGGTTAGCTTCCATTGTTCGGCTATGTTCTCTGCTGTAATACCCATGTGGCAATCATCAAAGGCATCCCATAGGGCATCCTTTACCATAGTGTCAATCATTGAAGCATGATTCATCCTATATCCATACCGGGCCTGCTGCAAAGCATAAGGTGCCATTGACATATTCTCCATGCCTCCGGCAACAACTATATCAGCCTCTCCCGATATAATCATCTGTGCCGCCATGTTTACAGCATACAAGCCAGAACCACATACAACATTAACTGTTACAGCAGGCACCTCAACAGGTAATCCTGCTTTCATGGCTGCCTGACGTGCTACATTCTGTCCTAAACCAGCCTGAAGAACGCAGCCCATATATACATGGTCTACCATATTAGGCGTAATTCCCGTTCTTTTTACTGCCTCACTTATTACTGCTGCTCCCAGCTCAACTGCTGGAACAGTGCTTAAAGAGCCACCCATACTACCAATTGCTGTACGACATGCTCCAGCCAGTACTACTTTCCTAGCCATAGTGCTTTCATTCCTTCCTGACTTTACTACTATCTTACTTATAATACACCCTCAGCAGCAAGCTTCTCTACCTCATCCTGAGAATATCCATACTTTTGAAGTATTAATTCGTTATGCTGTCCAAGGGTCGGTGATGGCATCCGTATTTTTGCCTTTGTCTCACTCATTTTGACTGCAGTTCCGTTTATCAATACTTCTCCGCAAACAGGATGATTCATTGGAACAAACAACTCTCTTGCTTTTGTAAAATGCTCATCATTTGCTATTTGTTCGATATTTAATATAGGCGCCGCCGGGATACCAGCACTTAGTATTTTTTCAACCGCCTCATTAACAGTATAATCTACCAGCCATTTCTCCATGATTATCTTAAAGTCTTTATTGTTTTTAACACGTAGGGGAACTGTTGTAAATCGCTCATCAACAACTAGTTCTGGCTGCTCTAATATCTTTTCGCACAGAAGCTCAAAAAGTCTTTGGTTACCGCATCCAATTACCATCCACCCGTCTTTAGCCTGATAGGAGTCATAAGGTGCAATCGCATCATAAGAATTGCCATGAGGTACCGGAACATTGCCTGTAACAAAATATCGCTGCCATGCCTGTTCCAGACTCATTACAACAGAATCTGCGATAGAAACATCAACATATTGTCCCTTCCCTGTAATATGCCTTGCATTTATTGCCACAAGTACACCTATTGCCATATTAAGTCCACCTAATATATCACCCATAGCACTACCACAACGGGTCGGGGGGTTACCTTCCTGACCAGTTACACTCATCAATCCACCCATTGCCTGTGAGATAATATCATATCCAGGGCGATCACGGTATGGGCCATTGGCGCCAAATCCAGTAATAGCTCCATATATCAGTCTTGGGTTAATCTCCTTTAACTGTTCATAGCCCAATCCAAGCCTATCCATTACACCATATCTATAATTTTCAATTACTACATCCGCTTCTTCAACCATTTTTCTAAAGATTTTCTTTCCTTCTTCTGACTTAAGGTTGAGTGTAATACCATATTTATTCCTATTTAAATTCCCGTAGTAAAGACTTTCTCCATTGATATGAGGACCATAATGCCTGCTATCATCACCTACTCCGGGTTGTTCTATTTTAATTACAGTAGCTCCAAAATCCGCCAATATCGATCCACAATATGGCCCAGCAAGAACCCTGGTCAAGTCTAGTACAACGATATTTTCTAGTGCCATACGCTCTGACATAATCATCTCCTCCTGTTAATTTTCTTGTGCTTCATCAAAGTTAATCTTCATTCTCATAAAAGCGGATCCCATTGATTTTCCTAAACTGTCTAATCTTAAGGAGAGGGTGGCACCTCCACCCAAGGCATGCTTCATAACAAAGTTGAAACCTAATAAGCTAGGAATCTCATACCTTACAATTTCACCCTGAACCATATCCCCAAAATGCTCATGTACCTTCTGAACGGTTACTTCTCTTTTTATCACCTCGTAATATTCAGGCTTTCTTGCAAATATGCATACATTGCTAGTATCTCCCTTGTCACCAGACCTTCCATGAGCAATTTGATTTAGATAAATCTCAGCCATATTCTGATTCCTCCCTTATTCAATTGTTATAATATTTGATGTTAGTTTTACTGAATCTCTAGGTATTAAAGTAGGCCAGAGTCCGATTACCTCTTGCACCTTTGCTCTTCCACCAAAGAAACTTGCACCAGGAGGTCCATTTAACTGCAGGGGAGCTACTTCAGGAATGATTTTCTCAGCCTCATGCTTATCCTTTGTTCGTATTGCAACTCTAAGCACTACTTCATTTAAATCCTTCACATGAGATGGATCCATATTAGCTACACCAAGATGCAAGGAGTTTAATCCTATATAATCTATTCTAATGTCTTCTGCCTTTAGATTTTTACGCTTCATTTTTTTCATTAGTATATCTGCAGCCTTTTGAGCTTTCTCATAAGCGTCAGGCCAAGCAAAACTTAGCATTGTGGAAACCTTATATCCAGCATGATATCCGATAGACAATTTCAGTGTATCCGTACGTTTCTTTCCCTGGATTCCTCCAACAGCCACTCTATCTTTGCCTACCTGTGTCAATGTTGCTTTTGAAATATCTGCGATAGCATCCGGTGTAACATAGCTTGCCGGATTATGTATTTCATATAACAACTGCTCCTTGCATGACTGTTCTGTAATCAAGCCACCGCAGTTCGGTGCTTTAGTGATAATCAAATCATTCATTGAAAACTCTGCTATGGGGAAGCCCAAATTATCCATATCAGGCACATCCCGCCATCCATAGTCAAAGTTACCACCTGCACCCTGACCACCACACTCCAGCAGATGTCCCGTCATAATTCCTCTTGCTATATTAGTCCAGTCATCCTCTTTTATTCCTAATTCATACATTAGTGGTGAAAGAAAGAGTGTAGAATCAGTTGCACGACCTGTAACAATCACATCTGCATCACCAGATAAGCATTCGATTATGGGCTCATGTCCATAATAAACATTAGCATTAACGATCTTATCTTTTATTTCATTAAAATCTCCTACACCATCTATGTTATCAAAAGTAATTCCTTCAGCTATCATTCGGTCGATTTCACCGGTCATATCATCTCCTAGAACGTAACCTATTTTCCGTCCGGATAGCCCTTTACTTCTGAATATGCTTCCTATCTCCTTTACACAAGCCTCAATATTCATACCACCAGCATTGCTAAGAATCCGCACTCCCTTATCCTGTGCATCTGTTATGCATTCATTCAATAAACCAAGGAAGTCTCTAGCATATCCAGCCTGAGGGTTTCTAAGTTTTTGTCTTGCCATAATTGAGAGTGTTAGTTCGGCAAGGTAATCACATGCCATATAATCAAGTCCACCATGTTTTACCATATGGACAGCTGCATCGTTACTATCACCCCAGAAGCCCTGGCCTCCTCCAATAATTACTTTTTTCATTTAGCTGTCTCCTATCATTTTATCTATTGTTTCATTAATATCTTTTCCATGGATTTCTAAGAAAAAATACACCTGTTTTTCTAGCATTATTTCAGATCAACTTCCTCAGTTAAGACCTCAAGCTCTATCCTTGATGGAAAACCACTTCCATAACAAATGGTCTGTTGCGCTTTTTTTGAGCTATCATTACAGGCCCAAACACCTGGATAGTTGCTATGAATTGCATACTGGGGAAAGTCCGATGAAGAGATATCTAATCTTAGCCGTGAACCTTTTTTTATGGTCCATGCTATATCCCACATATTGATGCAGACCTCAATAACTGTATTCGGTCTGTAATTACCCATGTCTGCCCCTATTGTAGTAATAGAAGATCTGATATTATATGCTTTACCATCCTCCATAACCTCCATCAGCTTAGCTGTAAAAGCCGTATCTTCAGCATCTGTTGATACAAATAGATGTACAAATGTTTTGCCAAATATTTTAAGGTCCTGTTCAAAGGTATTCGATTGAAAGGTAATAACATCATCTCGATAACCGGGCTCTGGTTGTAACAGACTTCCTATCTCATCCACTGTATGAAGCATTGCCTCCGAGCCTCTGGAAGGAACGGGATTTTGAGGATCATAGGTATATTCAAATCGTCCTCTGTTACCTAATTCTTCTGCAATCTTACCATTATCACAGCCCCCCAGATATAATGTCTGTTTTCTCCTATCCTGATATGGCCATTCAGGTACCTTCTTCCATTGATCCTCACCTATTACATATAGATCAACTGATTTCTTCGGTAATATTTTCTGTTTTAAAGTTTGTTCAAACCATTCCAAAAATGGCAAAGCTTTATTCCTTTTGATATTTTGAGGCTGATATGAAGTGATACTATTTTGTCCAAAATGATCTAAAGGACCAACTTCAAGCCAGCTATGCTCCTTTACTTCTTCCGATAAGCACTCCCAAGTTTTTAATGCACTACCTAAATGATGGTCAAACCATCCTTCCGATATATAGACAGGTACTTTTACCTTGGAAGGTATATCCTTCAATTCTTTCCAAAAACCTTGTTTCCAGTAATCGTCTTCAGGTTTTGTATTAGTAATCCAATCTCTATACCAATCTAGTTTTTTTCCCCATAGTGCCTCATCCACAAACATATGTGGCCTATATTTGCATGATTCCAGATAATCCGCTGTTACATCGTAACCTGCGTTCCCCATGGCCCAGGAGGTTAATACATCATGCCGAAATAACCGTTTTTCATAAGCTGAAACATATCGGTCCGTCCCGTAATTTGCAAGACACAATGATCGAACCTTAGGTGTGAGGATATCAGCCATTATCCATCCGGTAAAGGCTAGGTAAGATTCTCCCCAATACCCAATGCATTCCACCCATTTCTGCTGTTCTAGCCATTCCAGTGTATCCAATCCATCCTGTCTATCGTTCACATTCGGTTCCCAGATACCCTCTGAACCACCGGTACCCCGGCAATATTCATAAAGAAAAGCGTAGCCTCTTTTTGCTAATTCCCTAGCATGAATTCTATATAATGGTTCATTCTGAGGATAACAGGTCCTTTGAAGAATTAAGGGTAATTTATGGAACCCTATTGGTTTATATAACATAGCCCGAAGCTTAACATTATCCTTCATGGTAATCCAAACTTCTTCTTCCATGATATCTTCTGTCAAAACCTCTACTCCTGATTCCCCATAGCTCTTTTCTATATAGTTTAATAACTGCTTTTCCTTAGTCGTAGGCATTTAAAAAACTTCCTTTCAACAAGCGACAAGTACAATATTATATTTGTTCTTCTTTATTTATAGAATCCTTAGGCCAAACTAATGTTTACTACAACGTTGTACTTTTTTTGCAATATTTTACTTCAATTTATATTATAGCTATCACTATTAATCATTTTTTAGTAATCAAATAGTAGTTGTCTAATTATCTACTATTTGATCTGATACTAGCTTTATTTTCGAATTAATATATGAGCCCAAGGGAAACAAGATATCTCCTATGGGCTCTTTAAAAGATTGGGGGGACTTAGTTGCTTCTTGCGTTATAACGGTCTAACGCCGCTTGTTTTAATTCTATACATCTGTCAATACCATAAGTATGTAACCTCTCGACAAAACTGTCATATTCATCCATTGATGTACCACCCATAATAAAATTAACAGTGTTTTCCTGTACCAATGTTAGAATATTTGAATATAGGGATGCGTATTCCCTTGCTTCTTCATCAGTCATAGTTATAGTGGGAGGAAGCACCAAATCATACTTTGTATTTTCCCATACATCATATGCATCTGTTGCCTTATCTCCTTCATAAATCGCATCATACATCTCCCAGTTATAGAGACCAAAGGATGCTGCTCCGATACTATGGGTATAAACCGCTTCAGAAACA
The DNA here is from genome assembly GCA_012839235.1 of Clostridiales bacterium. Lineage (GTDB taxonomy): Bacteria > Bacillota > Clostridia > Lachnospirales > Lachnospiraceae > Mobilitalea. The sequence goes on along the minus strand of DUNS01000240.1, from coordinate 9,193 downwards.
GTCGGATAAGTACCATCAGCTACCTTCTCCAATAATGCATCTGTAATTGAATAGGTACCATCACCATTATCCACATAGGTTTCTCCCTCAATTCCAAGACTGCTGAGCATCATGCTTTCAGTAGTATAATAGTAATCAAGATATCTTAATGCTAGTTCAACATCTTCACATGCAGTTGTTACAACCAAAGTTTCCTTTACCAGCTCACTCATTGGTGCACCTGCTTGAGGGTCATCTCCTTCATTCAAAACAGGATAAGGAGCTGCTGATAGCCAGTAATTCTCATCGTTGTTATATCCCATTTGTCTGTATACATCGGCTGTCATACCCCATACGTTAGGTCCAGCAGCAGCCTTACCAGCACCAATAAATTCTCCACTAGTCATAAAGCTTGCATCATTACTTACAAAGTTCGGATCAATCAAACCTTCCCCATACCATTGTCTGAAGGTCTCAACCCACTGCTTATATCCTTCCTCAGCAGGTCCATATTTTACCACTCCATTATCTTGATAAAATTCAGGAAGTACTCCAAATGCTGATGTAAATGCGCCATAATAGTTCGTAGCTGCGCTTCCTAGCATAAGAGGTGCTTCACATTCAGGGTGTTTAGCCTTTATTCCAGTCAAAGCCTCATACCAATCATCAATAGTCACTGGAATGTCAAGACCTGTTTCATCAAGCCAATCTTTCCTTATTGATGGTCCACCCCATACTCTCTCACCTTTAACCTCACCGGTTTTAGAAGCTATAGAATATAGAGAAACTATTTTTCCGTCATCTGACATGGTATCCTTCATAAGCTTCTCATTGTTTTTTCTAAGACTACTGTAATTTGGCATGTATTTATCAATATAATCTGTTAAATCAATAGATACACCATCATCCACCATCTTAGTAAGTCCGCTTGTATAAAACTCATCTGCCCCTCTGATTATATCTGGATAATCCCCTGAAGCAATCATCAATGAGAATTTTTCTGCCGCTTCCGAAGACGAAACAATATTCCAATTAATATGAACATTTGTATTCTCTTCTATTTGCTGAACTCCCTTTAACTCATTAGGGTTATCAAGATACTGATTTTCCCAGACAATCCAAAAGCTAAGTTCTTTTTTTTCTTCTAGAGGCCAACTCCACTCTTCTGATGTGGTATTTCCTCCAGCTACTTCTCCTGCATTATCTTTACCAGTAGATGAATCCTTTCCAGATTGCTTACTGCAGCCAATGAATACAGATGAAACTAATGCAATACATAATAAAATTGCTACAATTCTTTTCTTCATAACGCTCCTCCTTAAAATTATGTTATATATTTAGCCCTTCACAGAACCCACCATTACTCCGTTGACAAAATGTTTTTGTACAAATGGATATATACACAAAATTGGTAGAGTAGTAACTACAATAGATGCGTATTTTGCCAACGTTTTATAAAGTGCCGCATTATCCATTGCATCAGCAGCATTTGAAACAGTTGTCGATTGTATTAATATCTCTCTTAAAAACATCTGCAGGGGATACTTGTCTTTTGCTGTAGGAAGATATAGCAAAGCAGTGAACCATTCATTCCATTTTCCAACAGCTACAAATAAGATAATAACCGCAAAGGTTGCTTTACATAAAGGCAGTATAATCTTCCACATTATGGTCATCTCTCCTGCCCCATCAATTCTAGCCGATTCCTCAAGGCTATCTGGTATTCCTTCTATAGCAGTACGCATTATAATAATATAAAACACCTGCAGGGCACTGGGGATCAAAAGGGCTGAATATTGATCCAGCATTCCAAGATTCCTTACTACCATATAAGTAGGTATCATTCCACCGTTAAATAGCATTGTAAAAGTGATCATCCCCATCAATACTCCCCGATATCGAAAACGCTTTCTAGACAATACATAACCCGCAATAACGGATAAAAAGCTTGTTATTATACATTGGGCCACAACATAAAATATGGTGTTTCCATAGCCTGTCCATATCCCTCTGTATTTCATAATAAGACTGTAGGCTTTAGTAGATACACTCCCTAAAGGGCGTAGGATAAAGCCTGTAGCCATATCAACCTGTGCAGGCTCACTGATAGAAGCCATAATGACATGCCACAGCGGTATTATACAGATTATACAAAGTAGAAGCATGATAGCTGTATTTACAATTTCAAATATTAATTGAGGAAAACTACGTCTTGTTTTCATATTATTCTCCCTCCTTTAAAACAAACTTGTATCCGAATATTTACGGCAGATCCCATTCGTAACCAGAAGAAATACAGTACCAATCACTGAATTAAACAGACCTACTGCAGCACTGAAACCATAATCCATATCCACCAAACCAGCACGGTATACATAGGTATTAATTACGTCTGCTGTCCCGTATATGCCAGGTGAATACAGAAGAAGAATCTTATCACTTCCCACAGCAAACAAGCTTCCCATTCTCATTATTAACAAAATAGTTATTGTAGGGGCCAGTCCAGGAAGGGTAATATGTAGGGTTTGCTTCCATCTATTAGCACCATCCATTACTGCTGCCTCATACAACTGTTCATCAATCGAACTAAGAGCCGCCATGTAAATGATACTTCCGTAACCAAATCCTTGCCAAACACCAGATAATACATATATCCACCAAAAGTATTTTGCTTCGCCTAGCAAATTAACTGCTGAGGAGTTTGTTATAGATGCAACTATATTGGAGATTACTCCACCGCTCTGGGTAAAATCCTTAATGAGTCCAGCAATTACAACCATTGATATAAAGTAAGGCATATAACTGGTTGTTTGAACGACTTTTTTAAAGGATTTATTCCTAACCTCATTTAAAAGAAGTGCAAATATGATCGGCGCAGGAAATCCTAAAACCAGATCAAGTAACCCAATCGCCGTTGTATTCCTCATAACTCTACCAAAATACGGACCCGTAAAAAATCTTATAAAATTATCAAATCCCACAAATTGACTGCCCGTTATTCCTTTTGCCACATTATATCTCTGGAATGCCATTACCAGTCCACCCATAGGCAAATAGCAAAAAATAACATACCACAACACAATAGGTATACACAGAAAATATATTGTCTTGTTTCTTTTAAAATCAGTAGCAATATTGTGAGGTAATGCCTTGATGCCCCCTTTTTCGATATAGCCTGCCTTACGTGCAGTAACACTCCCTTTTATTTCTTTTTTTGCCAATGGTATCCTCCTCAAATCAATAATTCTAGTACAAATTATTACCACGTTCTAGTTTATAAGTGCAAAATGCATATAAACATACGAACTTTGTGTTTAGTATAACGTTGTACTAACAAACAGTAAATCAATTATACTTTCACATAGTGTTATTGTCAACAATGTATTTATCATATGATATTTTTCATTAATATTACCAAGAAATTTATATTTTATTGTGCAATGTGTTGTTTTTTTGTAGAATATTGTTGTTATAATTAGGCTTATCCTGTACCTGACTATTTAAAGATTGAAAAAATAACCATCCTATGCTAAACTCACCTTAAGTTTACAAGAAGGGAGGAAGTATAAGATGGCTACAATACGTGAAATTGCTGAGTATACAAATTTATCTCCAAGCACAGTATCTATTGTGTTGAATGGAAAATCAAAATCTCGGAATATTTCCGAAGCTACGGCAAAAAAGATATTTGAAGCCGCCAAAGAATTAGGCTATACTCCTAATATTCCTGCCCGCAGATTAAGAAATAATAGTACAAAAAAGTATGTTGCTGTATTCTGGGCAAACGATTATAGAGCACCTTTACTGTTTGAGTTTATTAATGGTATGCAAAAATTTATCGAAGAATCGAAAGATGATATTGAAATTATTCTACGATTATTTAATCCCGATCATCTTTCTAAAGCCGCAGATCCTGATCAGCTTACTATGTATTCTGCAACCGTAATATGTACAGCTTCTAAAATCGACTTGGATTATTTGGAAAAAACTGATTTCTCCACTCCAATCGTACTTTATAACCGTTCTTCGCAGAAATATAGTAACGTTCTCTTGGCAAATGAGGATATAGGAGCAAAGGCTGCTGAGATATTCTCGTCTCACGGTAAAAAAAGAGCAATAATTTTTTCAGCTAATAATAATCATTCATATTATAATGAAAAGCGTTTATCAGGTTTTATTAACTTCTTTAATAGCACCGGAGGCATTACAACAATCATAAACTCAAACAATAATTCATTAGAATCGGCACGTAACACTATTGCAGATATGGAAAGCTCTTTTGCAGATGCAGATTGTGTTTTTTGCTTAGAAGTTCTCCTTGCAATCAGCTACGTAAATTATCTTAGAGATAAAAAATTAGTGGATGTTCCTAGTTCCCAAGAAATCATCACCATTGGAGTCCATGACAATACTATCTATGAAAGCCTTCATATACCGCTTTCTGTCATAGAAATTCCTATCGAAACCATGGGTACTGAATGTATGAGAATTGTAACTAACAAGCTAAATGGTAACTATTTTCAAGTGGAGTCAAAGAAGGTTACTGATTTCATATATAATCCCCGACTATCTTGTATTTGATTTTGATCATAAATGTGAACAGATAAATAAAGCCTTTCTGTTCTATTATTGGAGCTGACTATCTTTTCTTCTTGTGAGATAGCCAGCTTTACTCTAACTAAAAACATTATTGACTAAAATTAATATCAAATGATATACTGTTGCTGTTACGTTGTACAAATAATTGTATATATTTAGACTTTCCTTCTAATTGCACGTTGGTACAACGATATATTACTTGTAATTTACATAAAATTTTACCTAAGGAGATAACCTATGAAGAAACTTGAGATTAATTGGGATCAATATGCAAGCATTTCTAGACAAGCTGCTGCAGAAGGTACTGTTCTTTTAAAAAATGATGATAAAGCACTGCCAGTAAAACCGGGAGAAACCGTATCAGTTTTCGGCAGAACTCAGATGAATTATTATAAAAGTGGTACCGGTTCTGGTGGAATGGTCAACACAAAATATGTAGTAGGAATACTTGATGCACTGAAAACCCACAAGACAATTGACCTGAATAATGAACTAATAACCATTTATGAGGAATGGATCAAAGATAATCCATATGATCATGGAGTAGGATGGGCAGGGGAGCCTTGGTCACAGGATGAAATGCCACTAACAGATGAAGTTGTAAATAGAGCAGCATCCATATCAAATGTTGCACTTGTGATTATAGGCCGTACCGCAGGTGAAGATAAGGATAACTCTGCGAAAAAAGGAAGCTATTTTCTAACAGATACAGAAGAGGATATGATCGATAAGGTTTGCAAACATTTTAAACGAGTAGCTGTTATTCTAAATGTGGGCAATATTATTGATATGAAATGGGTAGACACTTACAATCCAGCCGCTGTACTATATGCCTGGCATGGTGGTCAAGAGGGTGGTAATGCAGTTGTTGATATTTTAACCGGAGATGTAACCCCATGTGGTAAATTAACCGATACCATTGCATATGACATTGAGGATTATCCTTCTACTCCATACTACGGTGATACCAAACGTAATATTTATACAGAGGATATTTATGTCGGATACCGATATTTTGAAACAGTAGCAAAGGATAAGGTTATGTATCCTTTTGGCTTTGGACTCTCTTACACTGCATTTTCTATGGAGGTAGTCTCCTTTCGTTTAACTAACGATCATCTAACAGCTGGAAATTTAGGTGACCTTATATGTGAAGTCAAAATAACCAATACTGGAGATACAAAAGGAAAAGAAGTCATACAGGCATATTCCTCTGCTCCCCAGGGTTACCTAGATAAGCCATCCAGAGAATTGAAGGCCTTTGGAAAAACATCAGAGCTGGAACCTGGAGACTACGAAATCATAGAACTAACCATACCAATATGTTCGCTTTCTTCTTACGATGACAGTGGTATAAGTGGAAATAAATCCTGTTATATATTAGAAGCTGGAGCATATGAAATCTATGTTGGTTCCGATATTAGAAGTTCTACGGTAGCAGGTTCTTTCAACATCCCAGAATTGATTGTAGTGCAAAAATTAGAGGAGGCACTTGCTCCCAAAATAGATTTTCAAAGATTTAAAGCTATAAAAACTGATAAAGGTATGGAAATCACAAAGGACAATGTTCCTGTGCGTACAGTAAACTTACAACAACGAATATCAGATCATCAACCAGAAGACAATCTATATTCTGGAGATAAGGGTTATAAGCTTAAGGACGTTATGGATCAAAATGTTACTATGAATGATTTTCTATCACAGCTTACTGATGATGATTTAATTCATTTGTCCAGAGGTGAAGGAATGAGCTCTCCCAAAGTAACACCAGGAACAGCTGGAGCTTTTGGTGGAGTTACTGAGCGTTTATTAGACTTTGGCATACCAGTTGCCTGCTGTGCCGATGGTCCATCAGGTATACGTATGGACTCTGGTGCTATTGCCTTTAGCATACCCAACGGAACCTGCCTAGCTTGCTCTTTTGACACAATACTTGTGAAAGAACTATATGCTATGGTTGGCTTGGAATTAAGAAAAAATCGCATAGATTCATTATTAGGACCTGGCTTAAACATTCACAGACATCCTTTGAACGGGAGAAACTTTGAATATTTTTCTGAAGACCCACTCCTAACAGGGAAGATGGCTTCTGCCTGCCTAATCGGTATGAACGAATATGGAGTAAGTGGTACAATAAAACACTTTGCAGGTAATAACCAGGAATTTAAACGACGTCTAATTGATAGTGTGGTTTCAGAAAGAGCACTTCGTGAAATATATTTAAAGGGCTTTGAAATCGCTGTAAAAGAAGGGAATGCTTCTTCTATCATGACCAGCTATGGCGCTATCAATGGCATCTGGTCTGCCGGTAATTACGACCTTCTTACTACTATTCTTAGGAAGGAATGGGGTTTTCAGGGGGTAGTTATGACCGACTGGTGGGCTGATATGAATGAAGATGGTGAAGATACCGCCTCTAGGAAGAACACTCAATACATGGTAAGAGCTCAAAATGATCTCTATATGGTTGTAGAAAATTCAGAGAATAATTCAGCTGAAGATTTAACCAAAGAAAGTTTGTTAGAGGGTATTATAAACAGAGCAGAACTTGTTCGAAATGCTGCCAACATCTGTTATTTTTGTATTAATTCACCTGTTATGAATCGTTTTCTTGGTAGGTTGAGCGAAGAAGAAAAGAAATTTGAGGAAAGTACCGATACTGAAGATGATATTGATTTTGACTTGGTTTATCATACAGTAGAAGATAGCCTTTGTTTGGATTTATCAGATCTGCGTACTCAAAGAGGTGCATCCAATCTATTTGCCCTGACATTTGCAAAAAAGGGTTATTACGATATTAGTTTAAAAATGAAATCCACTTCCGGAGATTTGGCTCAAATTCCAATTTCTATATTTATGGGAGGAAAGCTGCTTACCACAATTACTATTAACGGTACAAATGGTCAATGGATAGAGGAAACACGTGATTTAGGTTTTATGTTTCATCCTAGCTGCTACCTAAAGCTATACTTTGCCCAGGGTGGTGTAGATATCGATGAGATTAAGATAAGTCTTCGAGAGGAACTGGATATAGAAAAATTGAGAGCTAATATGGCAGAAACTCAAGAGCAGGAATAATATCTTAGTAGGCTCTATAATAAGTGTTGGGGTGTGTGTAAATAGCATATTCCCAACACTCTTTTTATATTACAAAATGGATCTAAGTCAATAGAATCAAAATGAGAAAGTCTTATCTCTAAGGCTTTCTCATTAATTCAAATATGGAGCTGGCGGGAATCGAACCCGCGTCCGAAAGTCCATTCATTGCAGTCTCTCCCATTACAGTCGGTCCATTATGTGTGGCTTACCACACTGTTCCCTCCATCAAGCGCCGACAGACAGGCTCTTGACTTTGGTAGCTTCATAGTTCTTCTACCTTCTCAAAGCTTTGAAGATAGAGGTCCCCGCTAATTTGATGCCGAGTTCTTAAGTCGCGAGTTGCTTAAGGTCGACAGCTGCCACTAGGCAGCGTACGCTAAATTATCGTCTGCGTTTATATTTAGTTCTAAGTTGGTGACGCAGTCCTAGTCTGCGAATGGCTACCACAATTGCAAAACCCCCGTCGAAACCAGTACAACCCCGTTTCATTATGATTGTGATTACAGGCTAGAAAGTACCTACCCGTAATACTCTGGTTCACAGACGTATATATTATAATAATCTAATTTTGCGAAAGTGTCAAGTTTTCTTGTATCAGTTCTCAGGATTTCTCCTTCCAAAATATCCACATTTTACATTCGGATTTCAAAGTGAAAAATTTGTCATACAAACGAATTGTTGTGATTTGCCTTTATCAAAACCTGTAAACCGGACCGAGGGATAAATATTTCCCATGGTGAGTATTTGCATTCGTCGGTACTTAGGTTCTGTCCTTTAGAACCTTATGTATCCGCTACGAATGGAACTAAGCGAGAGCGTCTCACCATGGGTATATTTTATCCCGCGGTCCTTTCACAGTCTTACTAGGCAAATCACAACAATTCATACCCTAATACAAGTTCTTCACTTTGAAATCCTTCTCAGCTTCTCGTCTTTGGTCCTTCTTAGCTATATCCTGCCGTTTATCATACTGCTTCTTACCTCTGGCAAGACCAATCTCCAGCTTAACAAGACTACCCTTAAAGTACACCCGAAGGGGTACTACAGTATAGCCCTTTTGCGCCAGCTGTCCTGCTATTTTATTAATCTCGTATTTGTGAAGTAAAAGCTTCCTTATTCTTAAGGGATCCTTGTTAAAGATATTTCCTTTTTCATAGGGACTAATATGCATACCATATATATATACTTCACCGTTCATTATCTGTATAAAAGCTTCCTTAATACTGCATTTGCCCATCCTAAGAGACTTTACTTCAGTTCCGTGTAAGGATATCCCCGCCTCATACTTATCTTCTATAAAATAATCATAATATGCCTTCTTGTTGTTGGCGATTAGTTTAAAATTCTCCCCCATTACTACTACTGTCCTCCTCAGCTATGGCAAAATCAATTGTCCGTTGTAATTTATCAGTAGCTACAACTTCTATTTTAATGATCTGCCCTAATTTATATGCTTTCTTTGTATGCTCTCCTATCATCTGCATATGCTCCTCGTCATAGATATAGTAATCATCCT
>DUNS01000239.1 GCA_012839235.1 Clostridiales bacterium | reverse complement strand
CCACATTCTCTTATCTCCCGTTCGCAATCCTCAACTGGGTCAATCCTTTCGTATCAGCCTTCTACGGCTTTACGGGCATCTCCATGGAGAAGATGACAGATGAAGAATACGAAAAGCTACTGGAGCAGAGAAAGCTGGACAAAGAACTTGCAATGCGGGCTATGGAAGTATAGTCAACGAAACGACAATAATCCTACACAAAAGGGGCCGCAAAAAGGGAGTTAGTCATAGGGATTTACGAAAACATATAAATTTTTGACCGACTCTTTTCAAGCGGAGGAAACAAAGCGACGACTATGCAAGAGTAGAAATGCTCTGGCATGGTCGTTTTCTTTTCGTTTGAAATTGAATGAGTTTTTTATAATCATCCTGTATTTGGATGAGAATAATCTGTGCTTAATGGCATGTTCGGAAATTAGTTTAGAAAAAGTACAGATTGACTTAGGGTTAATTATTTTGTATACTAAAAGTGACCCAAAATTAGGGCTAATTTGACCTAAAAATAGTTCGTTATAGGAGGACTATTAATGAGGAAAATTAATGATAGTGATAGGATTTTTTTGAGTACATATCTTCTACACAAAGATAACAGAATACGCCTGCCAAGAGCCATTGAAAATAACCTGCCAGTGGTTCCGGGTAAAACGCATTTTGATATTTATTTTGATGTGAAAAGTCGTGAATTAATTCTGAAGATATCTGAAAAGAGGTGAAGGCTAATATATGAATGTGAGTATAACTGAACAAAATACAAGAATAACCTCTTTAGCTGATATTATTCAAAAAGCTAGAAATGCATTAATTGAAGATAATTTATCTATAAGATTTTCTTCAGATGAAACAAGGCGAATTATTATGATTTGTTTGCTCTGTATGCTTACTGATCAAAAGCATAATAACAATCCCCCTTGCGTGTTATCAGATTTTCTTAATAAATCAAATTTAGTTTGCCTAAGCAAGGATTGGATTAACGAGCACTTAGATAGTTCTTCAATCAATGTTGAGGAAACAATCAGAATTCTGCTAAGTCTTTATAAATTACCTGATTGGCGCAAGCTTTTAAACTATGCATATGAGGCACTAGAGTATGATACCGATGAGTATTTTTCGATAGATGTTAAAAGAGGGGTTAGGAACCAAAATTCCAAAAAGAAAAAGCAAGGAATTTACTACACGCCAGAAGACGTAATTGATTTCATGGTATCTCAATGTATGGATGCATTATTTGCCAATAATAAATTGGTTGAGCCATCTTTTATTGATTGTAGTTGTGGAACGGGCGTTTTCTTATTAAAAGTATTCCTTCGTTTGGAAAACTTGTTCAATGCAGAACATGACTTAAAGAGATCATTACAACTGATGAGAAAATGTATTTGGGGAGTAGATATAAGTCCAAATGCAATAGATAGTTGTAAGATGGTTTTTGCGACATATTATCTAGATAATTATCTTACAGCTATAGATAAATTAGATGAAATTTGGAGTATCCTATGCGATTGTTTTTTTGTGGGCGACTCAACAAATCTCGATGAAGTTATTAGACGCAATGAGAAGTTACCCAACACTTATGATTGCATTATCGGTAATCCTCCATATGTGACACTAGGAAAATCATCAAATTTATTTATTACATATGTTGATAATATGATTAAATACTCATCACAGATGAGTTGCTCTGCTCTTGTTTTGCCATTATCTATTTGTTACTCGCAAGGCCAGGGGTTTATTGATCTAAGAAAAAAAATACAGACTGACTGTGCATGTTGGGAGTTCTATAATTTTGATAGAAGTCCGGATTCATTATTCGGAGATCAAGTAAAAACTCGTAACACAATTTTGATCAGAAAGGCAGTGAACAACGATAATGCGATATATACCACAAGATTGCAAAGGTGGACATCTACCAATAGAAAAGAGCTATTCGAAAATATAGAATTATGCGATATAACTGATATTAGCATTGAGAAAAGGGTACCTAAGCTTTCTTCTTATAGTGAGAAAACTGCATTCTTACAAATAAGCAATGGTAGAACTTGCATAACAGATCTAGTTTCACGTACAAGTGAGGAGGATATCCTTCTCGTTTTGAATGGAACAGCATATAATTGGATTTGTGCTTATGATCATTTTCCTCCCTCGCGTGATGAAAACGGAAATTTATATGTGTCAAGTACATGTACCTCATTTGCTTTTAAAGAAAAAGATGAACGAGATTTTAGCATTGCTCTATTAAGTAATCGAATTGCATATTGGTATTGGACAGTTATTGGAGATGGGTTCCATCTTAATGCGTCTTTCCTTTCCGATTATCATATTGGTAAAGATGATTTTTCAGAAGCTCAGTATAGAGAATTATGCACCCTCGGCAGAGAGTATTGTGCCAAGATAAAGATGAATCCTACTTACTCATATAATGCTGGAAAGGAAATAGTCAATTATTCTCATTGGAATGTAATGGATATCGTCGAAAGAATCGAAGAAATAATAATAAATGCACTGAAATTACCAGAAAATTTTCATACTAATATTGGAAATTGGTACATTAATCAAGTGCAGTGCAACAGAAAAAATGGAAGAGGTAGATATGACAATGTCAAGTGTTATTACGTCTGATATAAAAGAGGCATCAAAACTTACAAGTGAAGAATGGAAAGAGTGGACTAAAACTGTTTGGAGTATTGCAAACGTAAGAGATGATATTCACCCAGCAGTGTTTCCACCAGAAATACCTTATCGATTGATAAGGATGTTTTCCTTCGTTGGCGAAGCAGTTTTAGATCCCTTTTCAGGAATGGCGACAACTGGAAAAGTATCGCTTCAAACAAAACGTTCGTATATAGGGTTTGAAACAAACAAAGAATATTATACTGAATCATTAAAGAGATTATATGAAACAGCAGAAAAAGAGAAAATACAAGATCCAAAATTTGTGATTTACAATTCAAGTTCTTGTGATATGTCATTGGTTCAAGACAATAGTGTGGGAATTGTAGTCACATCGCCTCCATATTGGAATAAAGCAGATTATGGTGATTACAACGATAATATTGGAGGATATGAATTCTACGATGATTTTTTAATGGATTTAAAAAAGGTATTTCAAGAGTGCTATCGTATACTTATCCCGGGAAGAAAACTTTGTGTTGTAACTGCAAATGTAAACCAGAATACGAAAGAGTATGGGTTGATTACTATTCCATTAGCTACTGATATGACTAAAATTATGCAGGACTGTGGTTTCGCACTAATAAATCAAATTATATGGAATAAAGATGGAACTGGCGGTCGGTGGGGTTCTGCTAATTCACAAAGGCCAATATTTGGGAGTTATCCATATCCGCCAAACTTTTTGTTCAAAAATGTGAATGAATATATTATCATTGTTCAAAAACCAGATCCAAAAAAGAAAAACTCGAAAGCTCCTTCTTACAAAAGTTTATTTCGAGGTAAACCTATCTAATGAAAAGAACTGTAGGCACTTTGTTCGCCTACAGTTCTTTTTGGGAATTATGTAATTGGGCAATTATCCCAGAGGGATAACATGGTGTTTTCATCAATAACCTCATATGGAAGTGAGCGACCAGTAGGAAGACTCCTTAAACGTGAGTTTATTGTAGAATATCCATCATCACCCTCCATAATTATCATATAGACAAACAAATTATTATTTACTCGTTTCAAAATAAGAATTGGTCGAGTATCAGGATTTTCTGGGTAATTTGTATCAAGAATAGCGGCACCAGCGAGTTCAATTTTTACATTCCTGTTGCGTTTACTAAACACCACTTGTCGCTGTTCAATTTCTCCTACTTCACCATTAGAGAACATTTCTTGAACTAAAATTCCATTACCAGGACTTAAGCAGAAAAAATTTTCCAGAAGATCAACGGTGAAATGTACCTGCTTAGATCGATCTCCAGCGCGTGGCACAAGCCTAATAAGGTAATTATTCTGATATTTGTCAACTGCAGAAGGAGCAAGCCGTTGTACCTGTTTAGTTTCTGGTTGCACGGTAGAGTCCTTTTTTTCTTTAGATACTTTTACTTTTCGATATTCTACTGGAAGCGATGGTGCCGGAAAAACTTCGGTTCCAAAAAGCTTGTTTTTTGGAATATCAACCCTTGCTTGCTTTGCAGCTTCAGCAAGATATTTTCGCTGTTGAATTTCCCTAACTACATAATTGCTTCTTAAAAGCTGATCAAGAAAAGCGTTGTCAACTTCGTGAGTGCAAACCGAAGATAAGTCTGTATATGTAGAATATATAGATTCAAGTTCAGAATTTATACTGCTTGCCCTATCACCTGTAACAGAGTTCGTTATACAAAGTTCGTAATTACTGAAAAGGCCACCTGCAGTGAGATTGTTAGAACCTATTGCGTACCAAGATTCGTTTTTACCTTTTAACCAATAACATTTGATGTGAAATGTTTGGGCAGCACTTTCAGAGTGAAAAATAAAAAGCTCATCAGAAAGTTTAGATAACTGTAGTAACGCATCATATGTCGTATTCTGCTGGTCAATTCCGACTACTATCCGAACTTCACCACCATTCCTGCGAAATTTATCAATATAAGGAGTAAGCCTGTAAACTCCACTTAACTTGGCATAGGCAACCATAATTGTAAGCTGACTATACTTGTTGCTTTGCATGCACTCAATTAACTGTATTCCTAATTGCTTATCATACGGCTGGTGAACTATCACTCGTATACCCCCTATTATTATGTTATAATATGGAATTATATCACTATAAGTTGGCATTGTATAGGTAATAACATTCATTGATTTTTCTGGCTTAAAACTTAAATACAGATACAAGAAAAAACTTTAGTGAAATTGTTTGTTTCTATTACTTTTCTGATTTCGACAATTAAATTATCGTTTTATATTATTATGAAATGTCAGACTAACTCATCTAAAATGCTTGTTTCTAATTTAGTAAGTTATCCTGAAAAGGAAACCCTCGGTAAACAACTGGAAAGAGGAAAAAGATATTCTGATTTTATAATTTTCTTTTTATTAATCATATAAAAATAGTGATAGTATTGGATGCTAAACAATAATGAGAATGACATCGCTATCTGAGGTGGATACATCTTTTATCAAGGAAAATCTCAAAAAAGTCCAAGTAGACCTCGGCTGTTATATCCACACTGTTCAATGTAATAAGGTTTATTGAAATGTTTTCTTTTCTACTTCCTTGGCCTTCTTCCGAGCATAGCTTGCTCGCCTGTTTTTGCGATTGCGCTCGGCTTGGCAATCCCAACTATTGCAATATAGCTGACGGCTTGAATGCCGCACAAAATATTTGCCACAGGCAAGGCATGAGAGTATCGATCCTTGTGATTCAAAATAGTTTAAATCTTCATCTACCGGTGGTGCAACGTCTGCTACCATTCTGGAAAAGGTGTACCAGCAAATATCAAACACCGATTGAATAT
>DUNS01000238.1 GCA_012839235.1 Clostridiales bacterium | reverse complement strand
GTTTATCATATAGAATTACAAAGTATTTTTAACCTTGACGGATAATTATTACTTTAATATAATATGATAGATATATAAGATAATAATATATGGCGACATAGCCAAGCGGTAAGGCATGGGTCTGCAACACCCTGATCACCAGTTCAAATCTGGTTGTCGCCTTAAAATAGAGAATGGATCACGGAAGTGATACATTCTCTATTTTTTTGGCTCTATGTCAATAGTTTTTTTTAGTAAGACTCTAGAGTTGAACTGTGTTTAATATCTGGTTGTCGCCTGTCTTAGAAGAGTCTCTAAATCTTGATAATACAAGTTTTAAGTAGGGTCAATGTCAATGGTTTATTCCAAATCAGGGCCTAGTCCCCTGAATTGACTAGGTGAATAGCCAGATTGTTTTTTAAAGTATCTTGAAAAGTGATATATATCAGAAAATCCAGCAGTATGGGCAATTTGGTTAATGGTAAGTGCTTCATTAGTTAAGAGAAATTTGGCCTTATCTATTCGGGCATTCAACAATTCAGCCTTAGGTGTAGTATTGAAGAATATTTTATAGTATGAGTAAAATTGGCTCTTCTCAAGGTTTACCATTTTGCACATTCGATCTATTGACCAGTCTTCTTCACAGTTTGAAAGCATCTTCAAACGCAAGGATTGGAATGATGATAACAAGGATGAATCTGCCTTTATTTGATGACTACTTTTGCTATAACTTCTATCAATAGCAGCCATAAGTTGTAGTATCAATCCATGAATCATATCTTGATGATGAAGGGGCTTAATTAAGTGTTCTTCGTGAATCTTCTTAATATACCAGTTTATATCATGGGTATTATCCGGATAAAATACCTTGTTGAGTGGGAAGGAATATCCTTTTATCTCTTGGTCTGTACTAAAAAAGTGGATATAACTATTAATAAAATCTTTAACAGCTTGATATCTCTGTAAAACCCCCGGGGTATATAAAATACATGCCCCGGGTTTTGCTATTATCTTGTCATTATCTACATAAAAAATCATAGGAGATAATATTAATAAAAATAAGTAGCTGTTGCTTCCATTAGGGCGATAGATAATATCACAGTCCCGATTATGGGTGTTATATCCACAATAATCAATTGTAAACATGAAATCACTCTCCTTATATTAACCAGGTTTCATATATTTATATAAAATATAATAAGCTAGAGCATCTTAATTATCGGAGAAAAAGACAAATTAAACGGATAATAAAACATTTTATATAGATATGGACCTGCTATAATTATATTAAAACAAATATTAGAAAGGAGCAATATAAAATGAAAAAAGCACAAATACATATTGATAAGAATTTTATTATCGGAGAAGTAGACAAAAGAATCTACGGTTCCTTTATTGAGCATCTTGGCCGTGCTGTGTATGGGGGAATATACCAACCTGATAGCCCCTTGTCAGATGAACAGGGATTTCGCAAGGATGTACTTGAATTGATTCGTGATATTGATGTTCCTGTAGTAAGATATCCAGGCGGTAATTTCGTGTCGGGATATAATTGGGAGGATGGTATTGGGCCGAAATCTGATCGTCCGTCGAAGCTGGACTTAGCATGGGGTGTTATTGAGAGCAATCAGTTCGGACTAAACGAATTTATGGATTGGGTAAAAAAGGCTAATACAACTGCAATTATGGCAGTTAATCTGGGAACTCGTGGAGTTGAGGAAGCTAAAAATATTATCGAGTACTGCAATATTGAGAAGGGTTCATTTTATAGCGACTTAAGAAGAAAGCATGGTTATGAAGATCCTCATAATATCAAGCTATGGTGCCTAGGAAATGAAATGGACGGACCTTGGCAGATGGGCCATAAGACTGCAGATGAGTATGGTCGTTTAGCTGAAGAAACAGGAAGAATAATGCGAATGGTTGACCCTTCTATCGAACTGGTTGCCTGCGGAAGTTCAAATCTTGATATGCCTACTTTCGCAAGCTGGGAAGCTACGATACTTGACCATTGTTACGATCAGGTGGATTATTTATCTCTTCATCAATATTATGGTAATCATGAAGATGATTCTCCTAATTTCTTGGCAAGCTCAGTGGCTATGGATGAGTTTATCTCCTCTGTTATCTCAATCTGTGATTATGTGAGGGCTAAAAAACGAAGCAAAAAAGTTATCAATCTATCCTTTGATGAATGGAACGTCTGGTATCATTCGAACAATCAGGATAAGAAAATCGAACGCTGGTCTCAAGCCCCTCATCAGCTTGAGGACGTATATAATTTAGAAGATGCTCTCCTTGTTGGAAGCATGCTGATTACAATGCTTAAGCATGCAGATAGAGTGAAGATAGCCTGCCTAGCACAGCTTGTTAATGTAATCGCTCCAATCATGACATCTGACACTAGTGTATGGAAGCAGACAATATATTATCCCTTTATGCATGCTAGCACCCTTGGCCGAGGAACGGTCTTACATACCCTTGTAAATTCTCCAGTTTACGATAGTAAGTACGGCGACGCACCCTTCCTTGATTCTGTGTTAATCGCCAACGAAGAAGAAGAGACACTGACCCTATTTGCAGTAAACAAGGATCTTAAAGAGGGAATGGAAATAACATGTGACTTACGCCAGTTTGCAGGATACCAAATTGAAAACCATATAGTTCTTACACACGAAAACCTCAAGGCTGATAACACTGAAGCAAATCCCCATAATGTTACTCCTAAAAACAGTAATTTATCAAGAGTTGAAAATGGTGTTTTAGTATCTATGCTAGAGAAGCAAAGCTGGAATGTCATACGCCTTAAAAAATAGAAAGACAATGGGAAACAATAAGATATAATGAAACTGCTTTACTAAAATGTAATATTGTGGTAAAATATTTAAAACAAATACATATGTACAACAAAAATAAAGCATCATAACAATTATTTGCAATAAATCGACGAGAAATATAGTAAGGCAAATAAAATTTTATGAGGTGATGACAATGGAAATAAAGGTAGAGCAAATAGGTGTGGTTAATAATAGTGTAGATAATAAGAAAGATAAATCTTGGGGAGATGATATTTCAGAGATTATTTTGGATGAAAGCCTTAGCGGTGGTTTGGATGGTCTCTCAGATTTTTCACATGCAATAATTATCTATTATCTTGATAAGGCCAACTTCATAAAAGAAAAGCATCTGAGACGTAGGCCGCAGAACAGAGAAGACATGCCCTTAGTAGGTATTTTTTCACAACGTGGGAAAGATAGACCAAATCATATTGGAATTACATCGGTTCAAGTGGTTTCTGTGGATAAGAACATATTAACAGTAAAAGGTCTAGATGCAGTTAATGGAACCCCGGTATTAGACATTAAGCCTTATTATCCAATGTATGATTGTAAAGAAAATGCGATCGTTCCAGAGTGGGTCATGCGATTAATGGAGCATTATTTTTAAAGAGCTTGGCCTAATTCTCATTATTACATAGAATTAGTAGTATATTGTATAAGTATTTTAAGTTCTATGAGCGCTTTATAGAAATAAATTTTAAAATCTCCTAAACCTTGTTTAACAGGGGTGGGAGATTTTTTATATGGTCTTGTTATCTATGTCACATATTTCCTATAAATTCCGTTATATTAAGTAGAAGGTTCAAAACAAGATTAAGTTGTAAAGGATATGCCACGATAATTGCAGATATGCAAGAAGAAGGAAGTGAATATGTGAAAAGGCGCTTAAGTGATCATGATAAACTAGAACAACTATATCTTCTCTATGAGCAAAGGATGTATGCAATAGCCTATGGCATCTTACATCAAGTTGAACAGGCAGAGGATGCTGTACAAGAATCCTTTATTAAGATTATCAAACATCTAGATAAGATTAAGGATCCAGGAGATAATAAAGCAAAAGGGTATGTAACCCGGATTGTAACAAACGCTGCAATTGATACATATCGTAAGAATCAGAGAGAATCCAAAAGGACAATCCAAGCAGAGCAACAAGTGATGGAGGAAATGAACAGCTATATAGATATTCATTTGGATCATCTGCTTGAAGAAGACCATATGAAAAATTTGATTAACGAATTACCACTAATCTATGTGGATGTAGTCATGTTGCGTTGCTTCTATGAATATTCAGTGAAAGAAACCGCGGACATATTAAAGATCAGTCCATCTACGGTAAGAAAGCGGTATGAACGGGCGAAGAAGATACTATTAAAGGAGAAAGGAGAAGAGATAAATGAAATGGCGAAAGAATTGCGACCAAAGGATAAATAGAGAGATAGATGAGTTAATTAATCAGGCAGATATCATAACAAACTTAAATCACCAGTTCTCAAAAAAATATCTAATTCGGAAAGAATATCTATTGCAACAAGTTAGTAAAAAAGAATATATAAGAAGAAAAAAAGTAAAGAGATTACTTAAGGCAGTTGCAATGATTGTAGCAGGTTTAATAACTATACCTACAACAGTATATGCTGCAGCTAGATTATATAATATATATGTAGTAAGGGAAGGATACAGAACGCAGTATTCCATAGATCAGCTACAGTCCGTTGATAAATCAGCCAAGGTACCCTTAAGTCTCAAGCTATCTTATTTGCCTGAAGGTATGATTGATATAGAGGATGGAGTAAAATATAGTTATCAGGCTACACCTTATCAAGGTGGATTAACATTCTGCATATACAAACTTAAGGATCAGGATGAGTCGGTGCTTACGAGCTATTACTCCGAGTCCTATGAAACAATTGAGGTGAATGGAAGACCAGGTGTCATTATTTGGAGAGTAGATAATTTTGTAGAGACAGGTATTTCCTTTGATAAAGAAATAGTTATATTGTTTGAAGAATTAGGGTATATCCTACAAGCATATATTGGTGAAGACCTAAGCAAGGAAGAAGCTTTATTAGTAGCTAACGGCCTAGAATTAATCATTACCGATGAAGATACAGCTACCTTTCCTGTATCCAGTCAGAAGGACTTGCCTACAAAGGATGAGATTAATGAAAAAGATGAGTATAGATTAAAGGAAATGGAATCGCCAGATAGTTCATACTATACCAATATAGATAAATCATCTATTATTGAGGTAAATGAACCTTGTGTAATATCACCCTTAGGGAAGAAAGAGCGATTTTCACTTGTGATAGAGGGCATAAGTATACACGATACCATTAATGGTATAGATCAAAGTAAATTTTTTGATTATGAAGGTAATATCAAACCATATATCAATGAAGATGGAACTATAAAAGGGTATGAGCGTAAATGGATGAAGTATGGCAATGGAATAACTTCTAAACATGAGGTCCTTTCTACTGAATATGTGAACAGTAAGTATGTAGAAATTACTGTAAGAATCACTAATTTACAGGATGTTAAAATAAGGGATGTCTTCATGCTACCAGAATTGCTATTGCTAGAGGAAGCTGGGGACGGACTCCAAATATGCCTAGACAACTATGTGGGAAATCATTTTTTCAGAGGTATCGATGCTTTCGAATATTTTGATCAGCCACAATTTATAGAGAAATCTGAACGAAATCATTACTTCTTTAGAGATTTAGAAGCAAGGGAAGAGTTAGAATATAATTTAGGAATGTTTGTAGATGAAGACCATTTGGATAATATGTTTCTTAGGATGACTAATGAGGAATGGAAAGAAATCTATATTGATATTCGACAATAGATTTATAATGAGGTGTATAGAAATCTAGAGAGGTTGGGTCTAATATGAAATTTAAATCGAAGGGTTTAATAATTGGTGCCACTATACTAGTATTGGTATTAACTGGAGTTATCACGTCTGTAATAATGATGGGAGTAAAACATAATAACATAAAAAAATCCAAGCAGTCCTTCGTAACAAATGAAAATAATCAAAATGAACCAGATACTGAACAGGAGTATATCAAAAAAACCACTGACACACAAACAAACTGACACACAAACAATAGAATCAGCTGATTTACACTTAGATACAGATACACCTACAGCAGAAACAAATGATTTATCCACAGATAAATCCCTGTCAACTACAGAGCAAATTACAATGGAAACAGATCCAATAAAAGAAGAAGCAGAACAAGAAGTAGTAAGGGAGAATGTGAAGCCGACTCCAGTATTAGATACATCTCAAGGGAAATGCGATTTCATGGCTATGGCCGGAAAAAGCTATGAAATAATTAATCATTCTCCTATGGAGTGTATTATAAGCCCACACAGTGATAGTAATAGAACGGATAATTATGACATCATCGGGTATAATGATCAAGGAAAAGTGAAGTATTTTTTTAGTAATTCACATGGTGAATTAGGTATTCTTCCATTAGGGAAAAGTCGCATAACACTTAACCATGATGGAGATTATATTATTCGAAATTCCTTGGAAGAATGGGAGGAAAATGCATATGATATAGTCAAATTTAAATGGGATGGAAATGATTATAATATTAATAATTCTTTAAAGGACCAATCCTCGATCATGTTTATATCACCATTGGAAAAAAACATAGTAACGGTGAAGGATTATGATTTCACGGTGTATATACCATCTGAATGGAAGGATTTAATTACTATTAATGAGACGTCTATACCTGCTGTAATAGAGTGAAAGTGAGTGTAGCTCCACCACAATTGATTTGTGGTGGAGCTACACTCACTTATTGTATAACCATAGAAATTCTCAAAGGGTGCTTTCTATTGTTTAGCCATATGATTTAACAATGTTTAGTCGTCCTGTTCAGTATCATACTCAAGGATCTTTCCAGAGGATGCATCTATTTCATACTCGTATTCGATACCATCCTTATAGAACTCGATTTCATAAAAAGTATTACCATCATCGGTATCTAGCTTTGCTTTAGAGAAAGTAACATCGGATATTGAAAGTCCGGCATAATCAACAGCGATGGCCTTTGCTTTGTCAATTCCAATGTATCTGCTGGAATTGTCTTGGCTTTTGGCTTCATCAGTTCGTTTTTGTTTGTTTCCTTTGTTGCTTTCAAGTTTTTCAACATCTTTGTCATGAACTTTACCGGTGGCAGCGTTGATTTCATATTCATATTCATGGGTTGAAGTATAGAATTCGATATCATATACTGGGATACCGTCATCGTACTCTAGCTTCGCTTCAGTGTAGGTCACCCTTGATGATGTGACGTCTGCATCTGCAAGAGCTTTTGCAGTGGTCGGATCAATTCCTGCGTCAGCAAAAGAGAAATTCTTTGCATTTTCTGCTCCGATGGATGAATTTTGTGCAATTGAACTTGCAGCATATACCGATCCTGTGCTAAGAAGTGCGATAATAGCTATAAGACTAATAATGGTTAAGGACGCTTTTAGTGGCGTGCTAAATAATTTTTTAAGATTCATTTCTTGTTC
The DNA here is from genome assembly GCA_012839235.1 of Clostridiales bacterium. Lineage (GTDB taxonomy): Bacteria > Bacillota > Clostridia > Lachnospirales > Lachnospiraceae > Mobilitalea. Next base: position 3,350 of record DUNS01000238.1, on the reverse strand, counting down.
TCCTTTTTTGAATATATCTGTAGTATACAGATGAAACATTAGAACAACATTAGTAGAAATAATCATTTAAAAAATTATAGTGGGAGTATAATAGTGAATGTACTTCCTAGATCCTTTTTACTTTCAAGAATTATTTGTCCTCTATGAAGGCGTATGATCTCCTTTGCCATGGACAACCCAAGTCCGGTACCTATACCACCCCTTGAATTATCTCCCTGATAAAAACGACGGAACACCCTTTCCTGTTCATCCTCAGAAATCCCCACACCATCATCCTGAACAGAGATTATGACCGATGTTTCTGTCTTATGCAAGGATACAACAATATGGCCATTTTCTTTACCATACCTAAAAGCATTGGAAATTAAATTCGTTAATGCCCGATTGAGAAGTGCCTTGTTACCTCTATAATAGATTCCCTTTTCAATATTCTTGTAGGATAGTTCGATGTTATTCTCTCGAATGAGAGCCATATCACTACAAAGAGAGGTAACACTTTCTGTCAGGTCAAAGCTTTCAAAGGGATATCGGTCTGTATTCATATTAAGTCTTGTGAAATCAAGCAAATCGTTGATTAGTCCAGAAATTTTTCTTCCCTGGCGCTGTATTATAGAGAGAGCGGCTTCATATTCATCTGTAGTTCGTTCTTTCTCAAGGGAGTATTCGCATTGAGCCATTATTACAGACATGGGAGTTCTAAGTTCATGGGAGGCATCTGACGTGAATTGCTGTTCTTTTTCAAAGGAACGTTCGAGTCTTGTAAACATTTCATTAAAGCTATCTGCAAGCTGGTGGAGCTCGTCCGTGCCTTTGCCAATAATAATACGTTTCTTTAAATCATCTCCCTTCCCAATTTTGGAAGCAGCCTCAGACATTTGCTTGATTGGTGTTAATGTTCTTCCAGCTATTATATAGCCACCTATGATAGCAAATAAGACCAGGATAGGAAGGAGGATAAGGGAAAGGCGAAAGATAGAAGACATTTCCTCTTTGCCCTGGGTTTCTGAAACACCCCCTCTAAGCCATAATCCCTCAAGACCATCCCGTGTCAATGCTCGATCAAATACATAATAAGTAACACCGCCGACTTTAATCGTCTGGATTACGGAATCCTTTAATATTACAGAAGAAGTGCCCTTAGCGATGGGGTTCTCACCATAAAGCAGAGCAAGGCTGCTGTCATACAATGTGGTATAAACCTGATTGACAACCTCCAGGAAATCATCTTCAACCTCTATAAAACCCTTTCCATAGGATATGAAATGATCGTCACTTTCCAAAAGGCCCTCCTCGTCAATGTTATTGAAGTACTCAACTTCATCGATGTTGTTTTCCACTGTTTTAATCAGACTGTCCTTAATTGTCTTTTGAATAACCTCATTGCTGACTGAAAGAATGACTGCGTAGGTTAGTGATACTACTATTACGAGGGCAGTAGCAAACCAGAGTGTTATTTTAAGGCGGATAGAGAGATTTTTCATTGGTCAGAATCCTCCCTCAGAACATAGCCCCTGCCACGAATAGTATGGATTAGCTTTTTTTCATGCCCCTCATCAATTTTCTTGCGCAGGTAACTGATATATACATCTACTACATTTGTTCCTCCCTCATAATCAAAGTTCCAAATATGATTCTCGATCTTCTCGCGGGAAAGAATGATCCCTTGATTGTGCATGAGATACTCCAATAAGGCATACTCTTTTGCGGATAATTGTATTTCCTTTTCGGCACGCTTTACAATGTGCGTGGCACAATCAAGAGTGAGGTCACTTACAGTAAGAATATTGTTTGTCAGCCCGAATTCCGTTCTGGTCATTGCACGTATTCTTGCGGTCAGCTCTTCAAAGGAAAAGGGCTTTACAAGATAATCATTTGCACCACTGTCAAGACCTTTTACCTTATCTGCGATAGAATCTTTTGCTGTAAGAAAGAGCACTGGTGTAGTCTTTCCTGTGTTACGTAGTGTTTGAAGTACGGTATAACCATCTGCTTTGGGCATCATAATATCTAGAATGATTGCATCGTATTCTGTATAGGATAGGATATCGATGGCATCCTGACCATCAAAACAACTGTCCACGCTATAGCCGTCTGAAGAAAGCTTCTGTGTGATTATATTATTAAGACCCCTTTCGTTTTCTGCAAGTAAAATTCGCACTTGTATCACCTCCATGTCCATATTATATGGAAAAACATTAAATATTAATTAGTTGAATGGTATGTGCTTTATTAAACATTAAACCTGAGAAGTTACATAATGAACTTGAGAAAAGTAAGTATTAACAGTTAAACTATTCCCAAAGAACACTTGTTCATACGGGGAGAATATGATATAATATATTCAATTTGCAGGAAGTCCCCACTTCTAAATTATAATATGATAGTGGAGTGAGCATGTCATTTCATGACAATGTCTAGTAATGATCGGTGGGAATATTATGGACAAGTTTAATAATAATAAAAAATATGAGGCATTTAAAATCCCCGGACAGCAGGAGTTTAAGTTGGATGGGACTACTATTGAATTGCCTCAAGCTAAAACAATCAAACCCACTCCAAGCGATGAAGGTTTATATTATGAGATTGAATACGATTCCAGTCCTATGCCTGGCGTTGGTAGATTTGTTTTAAAATCTCAGAAGATAAAGGAGCCTGAAAAGGACGAAAAACGAGACCTTTTTATGCAAATGAGAGAGATTGCAAGAACACATCGTTCCATATATGATAGTTCTAGATTTTTTAATCAGCGGGTTCAAAATAATAATGCGATAATCTTTTATAAGCAAGGCATATTTATGAAGGATTTTTCAGATGATTACGCTGAGAGCAAAGCATTTTCTCAATACTTTCCATGCTATCAGATGATGGGATACGAACAGCTTAGGACATATTTCACCTGGCGTACAGAGGTTAGAAAAGGAAATGTCACTGATATCTCTTTATCCTATGCATTTATATATATCTATGAGCTCTTAGGTAATATCGGAGTTAGTGACCCACAGGATGGTCTTAATAGGCTAATGTCTTTCTGGAAAGCATTCAGTGTAAATAATAAGTCCATAGACAAGTATGTGCTAAGGTGGTTGAAGGATTACCATATCTACTATGAGCTTCCTCATTCATTTAGAGAATTTGTTGATACAAACAATCTTGCAGAGTATTATCCGAAAATGGTGGACACCGATGACAGCTTTGACTTATTCTGCAGTATATCAAAATATGATATAAGAAAATCGACTTTTTATACCGATGATTATATAGAGCTAATCAAGGATTGTTTTAACTTCGTAATAGAAGAGCTAAAGTTAACATTTGCAGACTGTGGGGTGGATTTTGATGAATCGATATTT
>DUNS01000237.1 GCA_012839235.1 Clostridiales bacterium | reverse complement strand
CGGCCTTACCATCACGATTCCATCCGAGAACAACAACCTTATACCCCTCATCTAATAATGCTGTAATTTCTTTTGTCGCTCTCGAGTCATCGTATATATTTGATGATCGTATATAAGCAATTATCTTCATACTATCTCTCCACATATCTTTTCTTCTTATAAAAACCAAAGACTAGATTCCTTCCAGTGTTTATCAAACTCTCTATCTTACCCATTTTCTCAGCTTCTCTAAAAAGCTTATAGTGCCAACCAATCATAGTCTTAATGCTATGGGTACTTACACTACCAGATCTACCTTTTCGATACTTGCCAAGATATTCATCTAATAGATAGCAATCTGCCTTTTTACAAACTTTTAGCCACATAGCATAATCATTGTTCTTTCTGATATCTTCAATTTGAATCAATCCAACCACGCTTCTGTTATACATGACTGTCAGACATCCTGGCCAACAATAATTATACATTCCAGTCTTTGTAATCTTCTTGGGACCAGTGACTTTTACACCAGTTCTATTTCCTTCTACATTGATTTCTTCATAGTTTGTGTATGAGAAGGAATATCCATTTTTATCCATGAAGTTTATTTGCTTTTCCAACTTCTCTGGCATCCACAGATCATCGCTGTCCAAAAAAGCAATCCATCTCCCTTTTGCCTCTCTCAATGCAATATTTCTGGAAAATGCAGCTCCACTATTTTTTTCATTTTTCAAATAGTGAATTCTATCGTCTAAAAGGTAAGTACTTACGATTTCATCCGTATTATCACTGGAACAATCATCCACAATGATCAGTTCCCAGTTCTGATATGTTTGATCCAGAACAGATTGGATTGTTTCCCTAATATATGGAGCCGTATTATAGGACGGCATAATAATAGAAACTAATTCATTCATTTTGTATTCTCTTTTCTAAGTTTTCTCAACGAAACAAAATTATTGTTTTTGTATGAAGTCGTAGTGGATATCCCCAACAAATTTCGCATCACAAATTAGATAATTAACTGTTACATAGCTCTTCCATATAGAGAACGGAATTGATTTGATGAATAAAACCAATCTCATCGAATTTACGTAGTATTTTCCTAAATGGAAACAGAACTTTCACAGCCCATTTAATTTTCGGATTGTAGGCTATGTGAAGTTTGCAATATGCCTTTCTAAAACCAAAATACTTCTCAAGATAGTCTTGAAAATTGGTTTCGTGACTTATGCTTCTCGCTCCATCATTGATGTAAAATTTCTTTCCTAGTTTAGCGTTATAGTCTTCCACTATTGCAGCAACCATTGCCGCATTGATACCCTTCTTCTCACTTTCAGGACAAGCTCGCAATACACTGAATTCCAAATATTCCGAATAGTCAGTAAGGTATGAATAAGCACAGAGTCGACCTTCATCATTGTCAAAACCACCGTAGACGACATGATCCTTCCAAGCAATCAACCCCTGTTTGAATTGATTTTCATCAACCATAGGTCTATATTTTTCAGGCCAGGATGAATAGGCTGTTTTTGTAACCTCAACAATTTCATCCTGATAATCCATTGGATCAATTCTCTTTACTGTGAAGTTTTTCTTTCCTTTATTGATTTCGTAACGTCTCTTTGATTTAAGCGATGTAATATCAAAAGGAGTATCCTTAATTACATACCACCAATTAGTCTCATGACCACAGTCCCAGTTTGTTGTCCAACGTGCTAGTAGTGCACCTTGATTCTCTCTCCAAAACTGTTTATTGCTTATTTCTCGAGTATCAACTTCCTGGTGTGGAGCTGTAGTCGGTATCATTGCATGCTTGTAATACTTCCATGTTTCCATCATGCTGACACCTCACGCTTGAACTGTCTGCAGGATAGATAATTCTACATGGAACTCCAACTGCTGTCGTATTTGCTGGAATGTCCTGGTTAACCAGCGTACACGCTCCGATGGTTG
>DUNS01000236.1 GCA_012839235.1 Clostridiales bacterium | reverse complement strand
TCCCATAGTGTAAACTAGTAAGACCCCTGAAAGACCATCAGGTAGATAGGACAGAGGTGGAAGTGCAGTAATGTATGTAGCTGACTGTTACTAATAGGTCGAGGGCTTGACCTAAAAAAGGTTTGTTTTGTTAGGATGTTAATCATTTATATGTGTAGGATTTAGTCAATTAAATATGGTATTAATTGAAGCTCAAGACAGAGATGTTTTGAGTTTTTTCTTGTATAAAAGTTTGTTATCAGGCTCAGAGCAGGTATGCTTTGGGCTTTTTTACATTATTTCACGATATAAATTGACAGAATATACCTAATGTAATATTATATAGTGTATAATTTTAACAATTAAAGGATTGGCATTTAAAAGCATCAATGTTTATTAGATTGTAACAAAGAATTTTTACATAATTGATTAGTGAATGCAACTGTGGGGGATACAGGGCTCTGTTAACTTTATTTAGTGGGTTATAGTAATTTAATGTGAAACAAATACTTTTATATCAGGAGAATTTAAATAGGATGAAAAAAAGAAAAGTCATTTTTGGAATTTTTATTAGTGCCATATTTTTGATAGCAATATTGCTATTGGTTTTTATAAAAACAAAGAATTACAATGAAACAATTATAAACTTAACTGATGAAGAAAAGATACAGGACTTTGAATATCTTTGTGATATTTTAGATGGTACATACCCTTTCTGGAATGAAGTTGCAGAAAGGGGTATTGATAAAAATCTTGTTTACGAAAAATATAAAAATGAAGTGCATGAAGCAAATACAGACATTGAGTTTATGGAATTAGTTAGATATTTTTTGAATGAATTCAAAGGATATGGTCATTTATCTGTATTAGATGGATATATGTACGATTTATATGACAAAACCTTTGCTTTAGGGCTAGCTGAACTTAATGATATGGAAATGAAACGAATGAAACCCTGGTATGATGTTCTGTATAATCCCATAAGTAAGGAAACTTATTCATTGCTAGATAGTAGTCATACAGGGTTTAGAAGCATAAAAGGTTTAAAGAATGAATATACAGAGCAAAACTCAAGTATCACAGCTGAGCAGGAAACAAGGGAAGAAAATTTGTTATTTGACATAATTGTGGAGGATGAAATTGCATATTTAAAAATATATTCATTCGACTTTGCAAATATACAGACTGATAGTATGAAGTTACAAAATTTTTTTAACAAAGTTGCTCAATATCCTCACCTAATTATTGATCTCCAGGATAACAGCGGTGGAAGTGATAAGTATTGGAAAGAACTTATAGTTTCACCTAATTTATCAGAAGCAAAAGCTTTCGAACGCTATTTTTTAGTAAGACAAAAAAGCCTAAACAGTCCATTTTTAAATGCTTATTTTGATGAAAGTGATATATTACCAATTGAAAAATTACCTAGGTTTGAAAAACTCCAAAAAGATAACTTGCCATTTTTTACAAATTATGTTATGGCTAAAGAAATGATTTATTCAACTAGGGATGAAAAACAATTTAATGGGAAGATATGGGTGTTAACAAGCCCTAAAGTATATTCTTCTTCAGAAAATTTTATAATGTTTTGTAAGAACACAGGTTTTGCTACGCTGGTAGGGACATCAACAGGAGGAGATGGTGGTATAGCCGACCCAATATTATTATCACTTCCAAATAGCGGACTTATCATTCGTTTTAGTATGTTCTATGGATTAAACAATGACGGAACTGGTAATGAAGCGATTGGAACACTTCCGAACATAATGATAAAAGACGATGAAAATGCTCTGGATATCTGTATATCCCAGATTAATGATTAAAATATTCATAGTAAGACATAGATCTTATGAATTGTGACTTAAGTTTCTTTATTACAGTACCTCTTAAGGTTTGCGCCCAGTGACCCCATTAGGTGCCTACAAACTTTCAGCCATGAGCAGACACATTAAGGCTCCGGGCATCGAGAACAGGTCAACTTATATGACAGAAGGATACTAGTGAGTAGATAGTACAGAGTAATGATTTGAAAAAATAAATATAGAGGAGGATTTAAAAATTAAGGAGTTAATAATTGCTATTCTATAGGGCATAGGGGCAGGTATAATTGATATTATACCCATGATTATTCAAAAGCTGGACAAGTATTCTATTGTTTCAGCATTTCCAATAGTTGTGTTAGTTATGAAAGAAGACAGAAAATCAGTACCAGTAATATTGTTTATGTCTACATTATTAGGAAGTATAGTTGGATCGCTTGAGAATACGTTGAGACTATAGGAGGTATCAAATGGGTAAGGAGATATCAAAAAAAATTGTGAATGGACGTTTACTTAAGGAATATGGCAGTTGGATGTATTGTGAGAAATGTAATAATACACTAGGATATTTGTGTTATACAACATATAAATACTTTTAACTTCTCATTTGTTTGTAAATGTGGTTGTAAAGGTAGTTTTGAGCTGGGAGATAAATCATTTTCTGAAAGTAAGAAAGGGGAACTACTATTAAAAAGAAATAGATTTTGCTGCTCAATAGAAGAGGCACAAGAATTTCATTCATGGCAAGCAGATCTATTTCTAAAATCTGAGGCGGATTTTTTTATTCAGGTATTATGCCTGCTTTATCTGAAGCTATTGGTATGGCTAAAGCTATGGGAAATACAGGCTTACCATATATTATTAGCTTTATGATTAGAGATAACGGAAAACTTATAGATGGAACTACGATTCATGATGCAATTTTAAAAATAGACGATGCAACTGAACAAAAGCCAATTTGTTATATGACAAACTGTGTTCATCCAACAGTTCTAATAAAAGCACTATCTTACCCATTCAATAAAACTAAACTAGTGCAAGAACACTTCGGTGGAATACAAGCAAATACTTCACAGTTGTCTCCAGAGGAATTAGATAATTGTTGTGATTTGAAATCTTCTGATAGCATCAGTCTTGCATGTGAAATGATGAAGTTATATAGGTATTGTAATCCTAAAATTTTTGGTGGATGTTGTGGCACTGATAACACATATATAGAAGAGGTTGCTAAAAGAATAGCAAGTGGTCATATCCCGTGATAAGCCTTCCAATGATTAGGCTAAAAATTATGATAAACCTTGGGGGTACATATATTATTGAAAGGATAATAAAAAAATGAAGAACGACTTATTAAAAATTGGACCAATTACAGTATATGGGTACGGTTTGATGATTGCTATAGGAATAGTAGCAGCCTATATAGTATCGGTCAAAAGAGCAAGAAGTAGAAATATAGATCACGAGCCTATTTTAACATTGGCTATTTGGGTTATGATTGGGGGAATGCTTGGCGCGAAGCTTTTGTATTTAATGACCCAGGTGGATGAAATATTAACAAATCCCAAAATGGTTTTAGATATATCAAATGGTTATGTAGTATATGGTGGTATTATTGGTGGTATATTAGCAGGATATGTATATTGTAAAAAAGAGAAGTTGAATTTTGTACAATATTCTAATTTGGCTATACCATCTGTTGCATTAGCACAGGGTTTTGGTAGAATTGGTTGTTTTTTAGCAGGGTGCTGTTATGGTATGGAAACAACAAGTGCTTTAGGAATTGTGTTTCATAACTCCACTCTCGCGCCTAATGGGATTAGATTGGTTCCAATACAATTAATTTCAAGTGGTTTGAACTTTTTGAATTTTTTTATATTGATTTTTATTGATAAAAAAGTACCTAATAAAGTAGTAGGATTTTATCTGATATTCTATAGTATAGGAAGATTTATTCTTGAATTTTTTAGAGGAGATTTAGCTCGTGGAAGTATTGGAAGTCTATCCACCTCGCAATTTATTTCTCTTTTTATGTTTCTTATTGGGTGGGGAATTATTCTTAGAAAAGTAAGTAGTAAATCAGGTGAGATGCAGTAATTGACGGGCTCTGACATTTATGCATCATATAACAAAATGTTGTGGACAGCCCATTTGACAAAAAAGGCGTAGTTAGTTAGATATGGGAAAATGGAGGTATAAGAATGAGTCTATAGAAAGTTATTGGAGGCTCCATTTATTGGAATGGGTTTTTCTGTTTTAAGCTGTACACTGGTAATTATTGCTGGAACAATGGTAGGAATAATGTTTTCCTTAATTGCATTAGAGAGTAAATCCATATGGAACAGTGGTATTGTACATGCTATTTGGAACATCATAATAATAGGTGGAGGATTAACTGTTAATGAAACAAAAGACAAATATTCAGTAATAGCATATGTACTAAACTAGAAGAAGTTTGCTATTACTGGAGGAGAGTTTGGTATAGAATCATCCATAATTGCGATTATAGGATATTTCTTAGTAAGTATTTTAGCTTTTACTATGATAAAGCGAAAGAGATAGACTTCAATTTATAGAGATGGATATAGGGAGAAAATGCTATATTAAAGTAGGAGGGTTTATGAAACTTGATCATTTGATTATTAATATTAGTGATGAATACCAACTTGATAACAGAACTATTGACGAAATTCGAGAGAATGGTTTCCCTTATGAACCCAAATGGGGGAAAGGAACGAAAGGATTTAGAGCGTCAAATTTATGGATTGGGAATGAGTACTTTGAGATGATACGATTACTTAAACAAGATGGGGGCGGATGGAGAGAAGAATGGGTCAATCATTATAATCAAGGTCACAGAGGCCTTATCTGTTTAATGCTTGACGTTGAAGATATTGATCTTGAATACCAGCGTATATTAAATAAAGGAATTGATATTACAGAACCTAAATATTTGCAGTTCAAATGGTTTTTTAATCTTCTAACAAGAACAATGCCTTGGAGAAATTCTTATATTAACTTTTTTAAGGGAATACCTATGCAAATTGGTTTTCAACAAATGAAAGACAAGAAGTCCCTTGATTTTATGCGTGAATATATGGTACCAAACTCAAGGGATAATGGGATAGAAGGGATAAATAAGGTTATAATTAAAGGTGAATTTTTAGAAGAAGACTATGAACTGATAGAACAAATTTTTGAAGAGGGGGAAAAGGATAATGATTCAATTATTGTAAATCTTTCTAACAATCAACAATTGATCTTTCAAAAAAGTAGTTTTTATTCTGTTGAGGTATTTACATATGGAAATAATGAAAATTATCATAATGGTAAGATAAAAATTGAAAATGTACATGTTCTTAATTGTAAATAGATATTGATAGTAATGAGGCTGTTAATGGTTTATGGGTTTTGTAGATCATAGATATATTATGTGGCATACTGTCTAGTATATAGAAAGGGGATGTTTCCGTGAAATCTAGGAAAAAGGTGTTTTATAGCCTGGCATCAATAATAATTATCCTAGGAATTCTAACGTTATTTTTGAATGTGGATTACAATGATGGACATATAAAAAGAAACCCAGATATAACAGGTACAATTACCTTAGTTATAGATGAGACTACCGTGATATTAGATAAGAATAATAGTACTTTAGAGTACAAAAATAACTCGCTTAAAAACATAGAATTGATAGATATGATACAGGGAAGTTTTCAGAGAGGATTTGGAGAGTACGGTTCTAATGAGTTTACATTATATATAAAGCCCCAATGTCTAGGGAGTTTAAATAAAAAAATAACAAGTGATTTAGGTATTGATTTTGGTTATATTTCATCAAATGATTGGCATAAAGTGAATGTCGAATTAAAAATTAATATTAGTGATATAACAGACAAGACATTCAAAGTATCATTAGAACAAGTTATAACTGGAGACCAAGAAAGTATAGACAATGAAGAGTATGTTGTAGATCTTACTAATAATGAACAACTAGCAAATCTAAAGGTTTTTGGTAAATTTGAATAATGGGGTAGTTGCTCAAAGTGTTATACACTTTGAGCATTTTATATTTCAGATAGTATAGGAAAAGAAAAAACATAAGTTAATAAATGAAATATGTTACAAAATAATGGCAATTATGTTGTAATTTGGGAGAAAGAATATTATAGTATATAGAGATGAAATAACTGCTTTTCATGTGACATCGTTTTTTAAGATGAAAGGAGATAGAATAAAGCTTTTGGACGAATTCTGGGGTGAAGATGGGACAGCTCCCCAATGGAGGAAGGATAAACATATTGGTAAATCTATTAGCTAAATTACTTGTGCAGAGTGATATTAATGAAAGGTAGGAGGTTTGCAAAATGAGACTAGATGGTTTTGGATTATTTGTTAAAGATATGCCATCGATGATTCGTTTTTATCGAGATGTATTAGGATTTGAGATCAAAGAAAAGGAAGACGCATCAAATGTGTATTTAATCAAAGATAATACTTTGTTTTTGCTTTATGGAAGAAATGATTTTGAAAAGATGACAAGTAGGAAATATGAGTATATTAAAGGCATTAATGGTCATTCTGAGATTGCACTTTATGTAGATACTTTTGAAGAAGTAGATGAAGAATATGAGAAGGCGATTAGCAAAGGTGCTAGGTCGGTTTTAGAACCCACAACAGAACCATGGGGACAAAGAACTTGTTACATTGCTGATCCAGAGGGGAATTTAATAGAAATAGGTTCCTTTAATAGGCCATTTGAAAGATAAATTTGAATTAGTGAAGAGGATGATAATAATGATAGAAAAGCACTTATTGGGAACTCCTATTCATTATTCTGTATAGGTGGATATGATATTAATAATTTTGACCCAGCATTACAAAAAGAAAATAGTGGACAACAAATAAAAATGATGTTGAAAGCTATTATTTCTATTAAGTGGTTTGAAAGCAATAAACTTATTTCAGCTACTACCACTGAAGCGCAAGAGAAGTTTTATCAGATGAATATTAGATTTAAGAAAAGGTCTTTTATAGGGAATCAGGCAGGAGGAAGAAGTTTTCTTTTTTTAGGCACTGATGATTTTTGGCGTGATTACAATGAAATGATAAATGGCGGAATAGAATTTGTTAGGGAACCTAAAGAACAAGATTATGGAACTGTAGCAGTATTTAAAGATTTATACGGTAACTTATGGGATTTAGTTGAGTTCAATGAAAAACACCCAATGTTCAAAAGAGTTAAATAGATTTCAATCTGTATTCTAACTATTTAGGTGTCATTGTTGCTCAATAAATCACGTAATTGGGGGTAAGAATAAATACCATACTAAAAGAATTAATTAAATAAGTATTGTAGTAAAGCGAGGTAAGTCATGCTTAAGAATGAGCAAATTATAAAAAGGTATTTTAACATGTGGCTTAGTAAAGACGGTTCTCAGCTTGAAGGGATATTTGATAAAAATATTATATATAGTGAGTGCTACGGCCCAGAGTACTTAGGAATTGAACAAGTGAGACAATGGTTTGAGGATTGGAATAGGTGTGGTACAGTACTGACTTGGAATATAAAGCAGTATATTCATCAGTTAAATCAGACTGTTGTTGAATGGTATTTTGAATGTGAATATGAAGAAAATAGATCGGGATTTGACGGGGTATCAATTATCGAGTTTAGCGACAATGGCATGATTAGTAGTATAAAAGAGTTCATGTCAAAAGCGGAACATGAATATCCTTATGGTAGGTGATGGTGAAATACAATACTCATAGACATAATATAAGATGATATAAGCTAAATATGTAGAGTAGAATTTGACTCTTGACTGTAACCTTGGGTGCTAGCTATAAAAAAGGAACTACAAAAAGGTGCAATCACAGGAGCTTGGTATATTCTTATAAATATAGTATTTAGGAGATGTAAGATGAAGAATTGTCCGTTTTGCTCAATACATAGTGATTTAGATCAGAAAGAAATCATAAGTAATGAATATTGTATATTTTTACAGAAACCACAAGAAGTTTTAATTGGTTCTGGAATAATTATTCCAAGAAGGCATTGCGAAACAGTATTTGATTTAAGTAAAGAAGAATGGAATAGCACCTTCGAATTACTAAATGAGGTTAAAAAGTACCTTGATGAGAAATGCCATCCAGACGGATACAATGTGGGTTGGAATATAGGTCATGTTGGTGGACAAGAAGTATTTCACGCTCACCTTCATGTAATCCCTAGATATAAAGACGAACCTTTGTCAGGTAAAGGAATAAGATACTGGCTAAAGCAACCAACAAATAAAAGAAACCTTTAGTTTTGTGGCATTACATGAAGATAAAGTGGTTGGTTTTGTTACAACAGTTCAATCATTTGCAGTTGTATTTGAAGTTGGGTTTATACACTTGACAGGGATTGCGGTAAAAAGTGAATTGCATAATAAGGGAATAGGCACTAGATTCCACAAAGTAATGTCTGATGTAGAACTAGATATAATTAGAAAAACAGGATTGATGACCTATATCTGAGATATAGAATATGTGATAATAGGAGAGTGAAAATGAGTTATAATCCAGAAATACCAAGAAATCGATATGACAATTATGGTGACAGGGAGTGGACTAGACTAGAAAGAGATGCCCATGGAGAACTTTTATATCACGTTCATTCGGACATTTTGAAAAGGTATATTAAACCGTCAGATTCCGTATTTGAGATTGGAGCAGGGTCTGGCAGGTATACGAAAGATATAGTGAAAATGTGTAAGGAACTTACTGTAGCTGATATTTCATCTCATCAAGTTGAATTTAATAAAGCCAAGATGAAAGAATTAGGGTTATATGATCGCATTGAAGGTTTCCACATATTAGATGTGGTTAATATGTCAACTATAGAGAGTGAAGCATTTGACTGTGTGGTTTGTGTAGGTGGAGTTATTAACTATTTGCTTGACAAAGAACAAGATGGAATAGAAGAAATGCTTCGTGTTTTAAAGCCTGGAGGTACACTGATTCTCGGTTCTATGAGTTTCATAGGTTCATCATTATTTTATCTAGATGGTATACGATATGAAAAAGACCTATTTGGTATAGAAGCTACAAAATGGATGTTTGATACGGGAATACAAGATGAAGAACATTATCCTGTCGAGAGCAAACACTATGTACATATGATGAGAAGCTCTGAAATGGATACTCTCTTATCAAGATTTCCAGTAAAAGTTATTGAAAGAAGTTCTGCCGGCGTATTCTCTCAAGCTGGAAGCGAAGCCTTGGAAAATGCTAGGCAAGATGAAGAGTTTTGGGAGCATATCGTGCAGAAAGAAATTGAATTTTCGAAGCTTCCAGGAATGCTTGATTGTGGTATGAACATCATTTATGTAGTAGAGAAATGCCAATGATAACTTATTGATGGATCAATAAGTATAGTATATTTGTATTAGCAGTTTAGTATGGCTGAATGGTTAATACCTACCTTTTTATATAGTTAGTTGCTAAAATTTAATATCGTGTTCGGTTGTAATATTATGGCAGTTATGATAGGCTTTATTTAGGAGCAATCGTGTACAGGGTGTGGTGAAAAAAATAACTGCCCCCTGACTTAGCCGTTCGGAAGGGCAGTTAATTTCCACAATGGAGGCTAACCGCATTTTAGACGATCGCTCCTTTTATTAATTCTAATATAGCACTATTATTAGTAAAAGTAAAGGGTTTTCCATTATAGTGCAGGGACATGAGTACAAGCAATCCTGGTTTACTAATTACAAGAAAGAGAGAGTGGAAATAATGATTCCTTCAAAAGATGAAGCATTTAAATTATTAAATGAAGCATATGATATGAATCCTGGTCCCTGGAGGGAGCATTCTATTGTTGTGGCAGAATGTGCTTATAAAATAGCAAAAGAGTGTATTGATATGGATGTAGACAAAGCATATATATTAGGGTTATTGCATGATATAGGTAGAAGATTTGGTGTAACAGGTTTAGCACATGTGATTGATGGACATGACTACTTAAAAGATATTGGATATGATGAAGCTGCTCGAATATGTATTACCCATTCTTTTGCTATCAAAGACATAAAAACATCTATAGGAAAGGATGATGTTTCTGATATGGATAGGCAGAGAATTATTGATCTGCTTAACTCCTATCAGTATGATGATTATGACAGGTTAATACAGGTTTGTGATAGTATTGCCATGGCCCAGGGACCTGTTGATATGGAGAAGCGAATGGGTGATGTTAAAGAACGGTATGGTAATTATCCTCAGAGTAAATGGGATAAACATATTGAGTTAAAAAAATATTTTGAAGATAAAATGGGTAAGAGATTAGAGCAGGTAGTTGAGATGGTTTGAAAACATGCTCATTTTAGTTGGAGGAGATCATTTATGTCCAGGTTCAATATAGATTCCATGACACCAATTACAAAAGGTTGGTCCGGTGATAAAAAATACTGTGTTACATCAGCAGATGGGAAAAAGTATCTACTTCGGATATCATCTGCAGAGCAGCAGAATCGAAAAAAGGATACATTTGACATGATGCAGCGAGTTGCAGCTCTAGGCGTGCCAATGTGTCAGCCCGTTGAAATTGGGGTTTGTGAAGAGGGAGTGTATTTCCTTCAAAGTTGGATTGATGGAGAAGATGGGTCAGATTTAATCCCTCTTATGTCTGCAAGGGAGCAGTATACATATGGACTTGAAGCAGGTCGTATATTGAGAGAAATTCATTCTCTTCCTGCACCGGCAATTGAAGAAGATTGGGAAGCCAGATTTAATCGTAAGATTGATCGAAATATTAAGAAGTATATTGAGTGTCCGATAAAATATAAAAATGATCAAACTTTTATAGATTATTTAAATGCAAATCGCCATTTATTAAAAGGTCGTCCTCAAAGCTATCAGCATGGTGACTACCATATCGGGAATATGATGATTGATAGTAATGGAATATTACATATTATTGATTTTGACCGTGATGACTACGGTGATCCATGGGAGGAGTTCAATCGCATCGTTTGGTGTGCACAAACATCACCATTATTCGCATCTGGTATGGTAAACGGCTATTTTAATGATGATGTACCAATGGATTTTTGGCGATTGCTAGCTCTTTATATTTCTAGCAATACTTTGTCATCTGTTCCATGGGCAATTCCCTTCGGACAAGATGAGATTGACACTATGATTAATCAAGCAAATGATGTTCTTAATTGGTATGACAATATGAAAAATCCTGTACCAATATGGTATAAATCAGTGTTAGGAGATGCAGATGAAAGTACTAATAACTCAAGCCAATAGAAGCGAAGATATTGAATTATTGAAAAATCAGCTAATGAAATATGATTGTGATTTAGTATTGTTTCCAGAAGGTTTTAGTATGTTATTTGATTACCTTGATAGTTATATAAAATAAAATAGAAATTGGAGGTTACTAAGATGTCATTAATCTTGAATTTTTTGATTATGGTTTGTTCTTTAATAGGTATTATAGTATGTGTGTTGGGGATGAAGACAAAAAACATCCTGTATAAAGGTGGACTATTCTTCTTTATTTTATTACTTATAGAAAAGCTGTATTCCTTAATTGTCCCAATATATATTCAAAGGTTCATAGCTCGGGGAATTGATAATCCTGGACTTTGGGTTAGGAATTTGGCTATTCCACCTTTATTATTAATGGCTATCGCGGTCATCATATTATTAGTATTTTTGTTTAG
>DUNS01000235.1 GCA_012839235.1 Clostridiales bacterium | reverse complement strand
TATGGCTCGTAGATTAAAGGTTACAGTTGCAAGTGAAGAAGCTAAGGCTGAGGATGTTCTTGTAGGTCAATGCGATCTGGCTATTGAAGCAGGTAAAGTATATGCATTAAGTTTTGATGCACAGGCAGATGCTGCTAAGGACATGAAAATTGTAGTTGCAGGACAGGAAGTTATTGCTAATCTTACCACTGATAATAATACCTATAATTTTAAATTCGTGATGCCAGCTATATTAGAGAATACCAATATTGCATTTTACATGGGAGAAAAGGGTACCACTTATCTTGATAATGTACGATTGGTAGAGGATGCAATGATTAAAAATGGATCTTTTGATGCAGGATTTGCCGGATATGAGTGGTTTGTAGACTCTTCTGCGGATGCATCTAGTGTTGTAGATAGCCTTACGGAAGATAACGCTGCAGATATTACTATTAAAAATACTGGAGACATGGATTGGAAGATTCAGATAAAACAAAATAATGTTGAACTACAAAATGGACAATGGTACAAATTAAGCTTCAAAGCAAAATCATCAATTTTAAGGAAAATTCGCGTGATCATGCAGGGACTAGAGGATAAGGGTTGGGCTGTTTATTCTGGTGAGAATATCGTATCACTTACTAATGAATATGAAACATTTGAAAAAGAGTTTATGATGACAGCAACAACGGATCCACAAGCATTTTTTTGTATTGCTCTTGGAGCAGTTGATGGTGAAGTGATAACAACACAGCATAGAGTATGTATTGATGATATTAGTTTAGTAAAGATCGACGCACCTATAAACCCAGGAGCAGAAGCAGGAGTAAATATATTAAAAAATGCAGATTTCGCAGATCCAGTTGATAGTATGAAAAATTGGACAGAAACGATAGCAAGTTGGGAACCGGTAAATGCATCCACAGTAAGAACAGTAACAGGTGGCGCGATTGAATATAATATTATTAATCCTGGAACAGAGGACTGGAATGTACAGTTGAAGCAAAGCGGTCTTTCCTTGGAAGAAGGAAAAACATACAAGGTTACTTTTGATGTGATTTCTACTGCATCAAGAGAGATTAAATCAGGAGTTATGAGTACTTCATATGCATATTACGGTGGTAGTGATATTGCACTTGTAGAAAATGTAAGCAAGAAGGTAGAATATACATTTACTATGAGCAAGGTCGATCCAGCAGCAGATTTCTATATTTCTATGGGGAAAATAGCAAATGTAGAGACACCACCATCTACTATTACCATATCCAATTTATCCTTTGTTAAGGTAGACGAATAATTAGTAGAATATGACATGAAAAAATATTTTAACTAACAATTTAATATTGGGCTAACATTTGCAAAAAAGACACCTTGTTCTGCTAGAAATATCAGAATATCAGAACAAGGTGTCTTTTATATTGCTTTATCCTCCCTTTTGCTATCTAAATTAATAAAAGATATTGACAAACTAACAGGTGTTAGGCATATTGTTACTAACACTTGTTAGGTAAAGGGAAGCGATTGAAGTGTCAAGGAGGATAATGTATTAATGAAGATAGCACTTATTCATGGACATATACGAAAGGGAAGTACATATAACATTTCCCATATGTTGATTGACAAGATATATGGAGCTACAGAGCTAAGTGAGATATTTATCCCCAAGTTTATTAAGAATGGTTGTATAGGATGCTATAGCTGTATCGAGGATGAGACAGGTTGCCAATTTTACACCGAGAAAGCTGAGATTATGAAAGTGATTGAGGATGCAGATTTACTGCTATTTACTACACCAACCTACTGTATGGGACCATCCTCACAGATGAAACAGTTTATGGACTTAACATTTACATACTGGATGTCACATAAGCCAAGAGCCAATATGTTTCATAAGCGAGCAGTAGTTATTTCTACTTGTGCAGGTGCGGGCAGTAATAAGGCTATTGAACCTATAGCAAGAATGCTGTTCTACTGGGGAGTTCCGGCTGTGTATAGATATGGACTGGCTGTACAGGCTATGTCTTGGGATGGGGTTTCTGACAAAAAGAAAGATAAAATAGAAAAAGATATGGCAAAGCTCGCAAGAAAAGTATCTACTAATAAATCTCCAAGGGTTGGTTTTAAAACCAGATTTATGTTTAACATGATGCGGATGATACAAAATGCTCATATGGGAAGCGGAGAAAAAGAACGAAAGTATTGGGAAGATATGGGATGGCTTGGAAAGGATAGACCATGGAAGAAAAAGTAATGACTACAAAAGAGAAGATTTTAAATACTTCGCTGAAGCTTTTTTCAGAAAAAGGATATGACGGTGTATCCATGCGAGAGATTGCGGCAGCTGTTGGTATTAAAGGTGCGTCCATCTATAGTCATTTTAAAGGAAAACAGGATATTTTTGAGGCGATTTTTGAAGAAATGAAAAATAGATATGACATTCATGCAATGAATATGCAGATATCGAAGTCGCCTGAGGAGAACGCTGCAATGTTTTTCAAAGAAGCCAGTGAAGAGTTACTTTTAGGAATGACAGAAGGTCTGTTTGAATTTTATGCTAAGGATGAGTTTATCATGATGTTTAGAAAGCTACTTTTTTCAGAGCAGCATAAAAATGAAATGGCATCAATGTATTTAAGAGAATATTATCTTGAGGCTCCAGTGAATTACCAATCTAAGTTGTTTGAAAATATGC
>DUNS01000027.1 GCA_012839235.1 Clostridiales bacterium | reverse complement strand
GCCGGTACTGGAGCTGGAGTTGGTGTAGGTCTTGGTGCCGGTGCTGGAGCTGGAGCCGGTGTTGGCGCTGGCACGGGTACAGGGATTGGAGCTGGGGCTGGTATTACTTCTGGCGCCATAGCCATACATTGCACACCACCAACGAATGGGAACCAATGGAATTCAAATCCACTTCTCCCATTTACCGCGAAGGAACGAAATGCCGCATTTCCATTGATATTCCCTCCGGTCTGATGTGCATGGAACATGGCCTGTGGTGCTAAGACGCTTCCCCATATAGCTGCGGGTACCTCCATAAATATATTGGTTGCATCTTCAAATACATATAATGTATTATTTACATGATTTGCATCACCCCAAAGCCCATATTGAAGGTGTGCATTGTTTCCTGTTCTTATCTTAATAATTGCCCGACTTCCTGCTGGTATTTCCAATTTTATTTCCTTAGTTAGCAAACCATTAGGACTTACATCAATTAAGAATACGTTTTGCTGTGGATCAGTACCACGAAGGATCCACTGATGGAACCTTTCTGTAACAGTTCCATTTTCCTCAAGTTCCAAAATACAATCATGGAAATCAAGGATACTTTCTCTCCCATCACTAAAGAACCGTCCTACATTAGCATTAATTCTACTAGCAGGAATGAATCTGTCTACATCATAACTAGATATTGCATAATGGTCTCCTCTATCACTTGGTCTCCAATATTGGCTTCCACCATTTGCATGATATAAGGTAGTTAGTTGCTGCACCTGATCTGGGTCATTACTTTTACCAATCATATAAGTGCTTCCACTTGCAGCATTAAAATTACCACCAACAACCACGTGACCAATAACAACTAGGGGACCCTGCATTGCCACACCATTGCCTACCAAAAATCTTACTATATCCGGACTATATCCGGTATCTCTTAAGTCCCCTCTATTGCCATGGCCTAAACCCAAACCTCGGGAGCTAACAAAGTTCCTCCCTACTGCCATTCCTCCTTTTGTGTCTACAATATTATTAGCATCTTCAAAGACAATTGCATTGAATCTTGATGCTATACCAAAAGGCTGACCTTCTACATCATACCAGTTAATATCCTCATAGGGTATTCCGGTATAATTAGCAGCCCCTCTGTTATTGTTATCCATAAAAGCCTCCTTAAAACACAACAGAATCTGTGCATTCTATATTCTCAATTCAATTTATTCATTGAAATAATAATCGTGCAGGTTTTAACTTCATAAGGGTATAAATATCCACGAATAAGCAGATTAGTCAACGTAAAAACTTACTAATCTGCTTAGATACATGATATAATCATCCTAGACACTAATATTATAGAAATTGATACGAAAGGAAATATCTGTTAATTTTATAAAATTAAGGATATAAGTTGATTTTATTATGAAGCATACTAGCCTAGATAGAGATAATATAGAACAAAGTAAGCGTAAAAGATTCCTATACAGAATTTTTATTATCTTAATTCCTCTTATATCAATTATAGTTTTTTGGCAAAGAGAAAGGATAATATATATAGGAACACTTTTACCCCCATGCCCTATCTATTCTGTATTTAATATATACTGTCCTGCCTGTGGTAACACTAGAAGCGTAACCGCATTACTTAAGGGAGATATATTGACATCCTTACGTTATAATATTATTCCATTTATCCTTGTTAGCTTAGGCATCAGTGCCTATATAGAGCTAGTGGCGTATGGTTTCAGGAAAAAAATCCATATACTACCCAGAAGGCCTATATTTTATATATTATTAGGTGCCTTAGTTACAGCTTATCTCATCATAAGAAATTTCATCTAAAATCCCTGTTACGAAAGCTTGCCAATGCTCGCTTTACGTATACAAGATGAATTGGCAAGCCAATTCACTTGTCATAAATAAAACAGTGTAATACCAAACGCCTGATTTAGTCAGTTGTTTGACATTACACTGTATACTTTGAAGCTCTAATGTGTTAACTATACCTCAACTAATCTTTGATAATTATTAGTAGAAGCTATCCCACATATCATAATTGTATTCATATCCAATTCCATTCCTAATCTCACTCATAATTCCTTCATCAGAGAGAAATGCCGCCAGACCTACAAAAATCAATAGGCCAAAAATTAGGCTCAAGCCAGATAATATAACACCTGCAATAGCCATGCCTTTACCACCGTTACCTTTAACTAAACTCATAATACCAAGAATTAAGCCAATAATAGCTGTTAGTAATGGTAAAATTGGGAGGCAAATAGATAAAAAGCTAATGATTCCTAGTACCAATGAAGCTATAGCAAGACCATTGCTCTTAGGTTTTTGAGCTTGCTGATGTTGCTGTGGGTATGGCTGATGATATTGATACTGTGGTTGCTGATATTGCTGTGGTCTAGGTTGTTGATACTGTTGCTGAGCTTGTGGTTGAGGCTGCTGCTCAGGTTGTTGCCCTTGTCGCTGAAGCTGTTCAGCCTGTCTATGCATTTCCTCGGCTTGCTTTTGCATTTCTAATGCTTGTTCCTGCATCTGAGCGTAATCAGGTTGATTGCTTTCACTATTAGCTGCTTGCTCCTGATCAACCTGTGGTTGTTGTGCTTCCTTTAATTCCTGTCCTTGCTGATCTAGATTATTATCTGAGTTGTTATTATCAAATTCTCCCATAGGTACCCCCTTTATACTGTTTAATATTGTTAAAATAATCCTATCACATCTATATTCAATCTTCAATCAAATTTCAACTTATTTTGTGATTCAATTAACGAAATAATGAAAATCACCTATTCAATTGATCAGGAAATATCCAAGTACTAATGCTCCAAGTATAATTCTATACCAGCCAAACGCTTTAAAATCGTTCTTTTTAATGTAACCCATAAGGAACTTTATCGCTACTACTGAAACCAAGAAAGCAACTATCATTCCTGATAATAATATTATAATTTCGGTATCAGTAAAAACAAATCCAAACTTTACAAGCTTTAAAGCACTAGCTCCAAACATAATTGGAATTGACATGAAAAATGAGTATTCTGCCGCAATATATCTTGATGACCCTAAAATGATGGCTCCTAGAATAGTTGCTCCAGAACGGGAGGTACCAGGAATCAGGGATAAAACTTGGAACATTCCTATAAGGAATGCTGTTTTATATGAAAGATCAGAAAATTCATTAATCTTAGTTTCTTTACCCTTATTACTATTTTCAATTACTATAAATAAAACACCATATAAAATAAGAGTTATTGCAACAGTCTGGTAATTATAGAAATGCTCATCTAACCAATCATCGAATAGAAGGCCAAGAACAGCGGCTGGTAGTACACCAACAACCACCTTGTACCAAATGCTCATAGTATCCAATTTCTCTTGCTTTGATTTACTAGGTGCAAAGGGATTCAGCTTATTAAAATACAGTAAAACAACAGCCAGAATTGCTCCAAGTTGTATAACTACAAAAAACATCTCCTTAAACTCAGCTGAAGCATTCAACTCTATGAATTCATCAACTAAAATCATATGCCCTGTACTACTAATAGGCAACCATTCTGTAATTCCCTCTACTATTCCTAGAAAGATAGCTTTTAATATCTCAAAAAATAATGTCATCTCATTTCCTCCAAAACATAATAAGTCTAGCATATTAATATGTATATAACCCCTAGACTTATTATATAACGATATGAAATTAACTTCTACCTAAAAATTCTAAATTTTAGGTAGAAGTTATTAGTAATTCTATAAGAATTCTTATAGATTATGAAGTACAGCTCCTTAGCTTAGAATAACTTGTCTTATGTTGACCAACTTTACAAAAGAG
>DUNS01000234.1 GCA_012839235.1 Clostridiales bacterium | reverse complement strand
GTGTGATGACTTAATTTTACTACAAGACAGGGAGGATTTCCTTATGTTTTAGGCACTTTCTAAAAGTTGTTTATAACAATTCCCGTAAAAAGAGGGATTGTGGATAAAAGTACGGAAACTCAAGTATATATGAAAAATAGTAAATGCATCATACTGTATTATCAATATCTTTGTCAACTTTAGGCATTTATTGCATATTTTAATACTAGTAATAATAATAGGAGGTGTACTATGGCTTTTCAACTTTTTCAATATTTTCTCGTTCTTATAGTTCCAGGACTAATTGGCGCTTTATTTTTTAGTATTTTTGCTCGCCTAACTTCAGAAATTGATTGGCGAGTAGCTCTCATTCTTAATCTATTTACTTTTACTACAATGATTACTGGCTTATATTATCTACAAGATATTGTCAATGTGGAATCATTATTGGTTCACTTTAACTGCTTAAGTTTTACAAGAAAATATATACTCCTTAGTACCTTAATAAATATCTTTTATGGTATCGTCTTCGGTTTATTACGAAGAGTATTCTTCTGGATCAGGAGAAGGCCTTTCTTTTCTGGTTTAATTTCATAACACAGAATAAGGCATAAAAAATACCTCCAAGTAGATAATCTAATTTTTAATTAATTAGACTGTCTACTTGGAGGTATCATATCACTATTAGGTCTCTTTTTATATACTCCAAACAACTCTATTTATATAATCTGTGTAAGAGAGTATGATCCGCAATACCTTTTCTGAAACATTTGGGACCATATAATCTGCAACCTTCTTTATTGTATCCGGATTCTGTGTTTCTAATATACTTAGTCCTTCCAATATTCTATCCTTATTAAATCCAACCATCATTACAGCAGCTTCCTCCATTGCCTCTGGCCGTTCATGGGATTGCCTTATATTTAGGGCTCGTAATCCGAGAATAGAGCTTTCTTCACTTATGGTGCCACTATCACTTAATACGGCCTTTGCATGGATCTGAAGATGGATATAATCAGTAAAGCTAAAGGGTTTTAATAATTTTATATTCTTTGAGAACTCAATTTTTTCTTTCCTTATTCTATTCATTGTTCTTGGATGGGTACTCACTATAACAGGAAGCTTATACTTGTCATCAATCAGATATAACATATCAACAAATTTTAAAAAATTTGCATCAGAATCAATATTCTCTTCCCTATGGGAAGAAACCAGGAAATATTCCTGTGACTTAAGATCATGCTTCACTAAAACCTTGGATGCTAGGATTTTATCCATATTTTCATGGATTACTTCAAAGAGGGGACTTCCTGTTTTAATAATTCTATCTGCACCTATACCTTCTTTGATAAGATATTCTCTAGCTATATTACTATATGGTAAGTTAATATCGGATAAATGATCCACTATCCTACGGTTGATTTCTTCTGGAACTCTTTGATCAAAACACCTGTTACCAGCTTCCATATGAAAAATCGGGATGCGCTTCTTCTTTGCAGCAATTGCAGACAAACAACTATTGGTATCACCTAATATTAAAAATGCATCCGGCTTTATCTCATCTATAATAGGCTCAATTTTAGATATAATATTACCTATGGTTTCTAGAGAAGATGATGTGGCTGCATTCAGATAATAGTCTGGCTTTCGGAGTTGTAAATCAGCAAAGAATATATCGTTTAATTCATAATCATAATTTTGTCCTGTATGGACCAAATAGTGTTCTACGGCTGTAGTGTTGTCAAGTCTCCTTATTACAGAAGATAAGCGAATTATTTCTGGACGAGTACCTACTACAGTCATAACCTTTAAAACCTTCATGCTACTCCTTCTTTATTATATAATGAATTTACAGATTAGGAAGCTTTCATAGAGGTGGGAAATTTGTATATCTTGGATAAGAAATTATGATATTTTCCTGGTTTAGTAATTATCTAATAATATCTTGGATAATTAGGATAGGTTTTCAATGACTGATTATTGTCTTAACATGTAAGTATCCGGATTGTCTTTATCGAATATTTCATTACACCATATGATAACAATCATATCCCTGCTGCCAAGGTTCTCAATATTATGAAGGTATCCAACCGGAATATCAATGACCTCCAAAGCCTCAGAGCTCACAAGGAATTCTTGGATAGGACCAGATAGGATATGCTTTAGTCGTATCACTCCTCTTCCACTTACCACAAGAAATTTCTCTACCTTTGTATGATGATAGTGATTTCCCTTGGTAATCCCCGGTTTTATCACATTTACTGATATTTGCCCACTGCTACCTGTCTTTAAGAATTCTGTAAATGATCCTCTATCATCACAATGCATTGTTAGCTTATAGCTCAAACTTTCTTCTGGAAGATAACTTAGATAAGTACTATATAATTTCTTTGTAAAATCGTCAGCCAAATCTGGTATATATCCATTAGAACGACCTTCCTGAAATGAATATAAAAGCTCAGCTATCCTTTTTAATGAAACCGAATAAGTAGGATTAACCTGGTAAAAAGTTGTAATTTCATCAGGTTTACTTAGCAATCCAATGAATTCATCTACAAGATCATCAATATATACTAAATTCATTACTTTCTCAGGATTATCTATGGTAATGGGAAGATTACTGGCAATATTATGGCAAAAGGTTGCAACTACACTATTGTAATTAGGTTTACACCACTTGCCAAATACATTGGGAAGTCGATAGATAAAAACATTTGCACGATTTTTAGTGGAATAATTTATGACCAGGTCTTCTGCTGCCTTCTTGCTTTTACCATAACTATTATTATATGTGGCCTGGATGGATGAAGATAGCATTACAGGACATCCTTTATTATATTTATTCAATAGCTCCAATAACTCTAAAGTAAAACCATAATTCCCTTTCATAAATTCCACTTCATCATCAGTTCGATTGATACCAGCCAAATGATATACGAAATCTGCTTCCTTGCAATACCTTTCAAGGGTATGCTTATCTAAATCTCTATCACATTCATATATAGTAAGCTTCTTATCCTCTTTCAATTTCATAATAAGATTCTTTCCTATAAAGCCACCTGCACCTGTAACTAATATATTCATCCTAACCACCCGACCAATTCATTCTGAATATAATCAATAGCTAATAATATTTCTTTAATCTCTTTTATAGACAATCTCTTTGTATTGTTAGAGTTATATTCCTTCTCTTTTGAGAGGTTTTGATCTCCCAAGGTGAAATATTTCTCATAATATAGATCTCTTTGATCAGCTGGTATTCGGTAAAAATCACCTTTGTCCTCTGCTACATAATACTCTTCTTTGGTCATCAGGGTTTCATATAGTTTTTCACCATGTCTAGTGCCTATAATTCTAATTCTATTATCTCCATTAAATAGTTCTAACAAAGCTGTTGCCAGATCAATAATTGTACAGGCAGGTGATTTCTTTATCATAATGTCACCACTTTGACCGTGCTGAAAAGCATATTCTACCAAGTCAACCGCTTCCTCGAGACTCATTAGAAACCTTGTCATATTCGGATTGGTTATGGTGATTTCTTTTCCTTGCTTTATTTGCTCTACAAAAAGCGGTATTACGGAACCTCTTGAAGCACACACATTCCCGTATCTAGTACCGCATATGGTGGTTTTATCTGGATCTATTGTCTTTGATTTAGCGATAAAGACCTTTTCCATCATTGCCTTAGAAATACCCATTGCATTAATGGGGTAGGCAGCTTTATCTGTAGACAAGCATATTATTTTTTTTACTTGGTATTCAATGGCGGCAGAAAGTACATTGTCTGTTCCAATGATATTGGTTTTTACAGCCTCAAGGGGAAAGAACTCACAAGATGGAACTTGCTTTAATGCTGCTGCATGAAAGATATAATCCACATCGTGCATTGCATTTTTAATAGATGATATGTCTCTTACATCCCCGATATAATATCTAATCTTATCATTTTTATAGGTCCTTCGCATATCATCCTGCTTTTTTTCATCTCTAGAAAAAATACGAATTTCGGCTATTTCTGTATTAAGAAACTTTTTTAATATAGCATTACCAAAAGAGCCTGTGCCTCCAGTAATGAGTAATATTTTGTTTTTATACATATTATAATCCTCTCAGACACGTTTAAAAAATGATTTTTCATAATGATTTAATGAAATCTTCCATAATAATATGATATATAAAACCACTATAAATGTTCCTTTTATGAGAAAGGTCGGCAGAGAATATATAGTAAACTGATTGATTATTATACCGATAGCTAATGTAATCAACATAGGAGGAGCCATTTTTACATAGCAATCTTTTATAAAGGAAAAAATATTAATATGTAGTACTTTATAATAGATTATATTCATGATAATTAGTCGAATAATATATACAAGGCAGATTGAAATAGCGGCACCTAGTACCCCAAAATACTGAGATAGTATACTTGAAAATATTATATTTAAAGTTGCTACGATTACATATACAAGAGCTTGGATTTTAACCTTGTTCATTGCAATTATAGTAATACTTGCGATTTGCTGAGGAACTCGAAATACTCGTGGTAACATCATTAGTAAGGCACAATAATATGCCAGTTCAAAATCCTTTCCCATCCAAAGATAGATAAACTCTTTACCTACAATGGTGAAGCCAACAAATATAAGACCTATAATACTATATTGAATTCGTCCTACCTTAATCATAAGTGGTAGTACATGGACACCGTCATTTCTTTTTGCAAGTATTTTAGACACTTTAGGCAGGAACATCCCATTGACTGCTCCGGATATAATGTAAGCATAACCTTCAAGAGTACTGGCAATCCCAAAAATTGCAATCTGGGATGACCCGGATACAGCACCAAGTATGGAAGGAGTAATATTAAATACAAATCGATTGGCAATGGTAGACACTGTTGCCCATATGGAAAAACCAAAAACCTCTTTTAATAGCCTTTTATCCCAATATTTAAAATTAACCTTTATAGGTAGCCTCTTATTTATATAAAGCAGCTTAACCCCAATGATAAACAAGCCAGCAAAAACATTAACTAATACTAATGCGTATAATTTATAACCTAACAATAAGGCAATAACCATTAGTGTTAATACCATTAGCTTATTAATTAGATCACATAGCTTTAAGGTTTTAAATTTCTCATAGGAAGTTAATATTCCATTGAGGGTAATAAAAGGCAAAGAGACAATACTAAAGGTAGAGGTAATCAAATAGATAATCTTAAACTTTTCTATCTCCCCTGGTGTTAATTCCATATAAATAACAGGAAATAAAAAATACACAATGATTAGTAGCACCAATATCAGTATATCAATTAAAATATACAGTTTGTAGATCAAGCCAAGGAAATCATTTACCTTCTTTTGATCTCCTTCAGCATTATATTTACTAATAAATCTTGAAACCGCTTCACTTATGCCAAAGTCAATAAGGAATATACTAATCAGCGATGTGGCTAATGTATACAGGCCATAATCATTAAGTCCAATCTGCTTTACCATCCAAGGAGTATATAATAATCCTGATAACAGACTTACACCGATAGCAAGGTATGATATAACAGCTCCTATTTTTATTTGATTTATGCTATTATCATTCCCTGGTTTCAAATACATTCCCCCTATTAATTTTTGGGTCAGATTAAGCATGTTAGTCACCGCTTAATTCATGATAAAGTTGGATATAATCATTTAGACAATTGGTTTTATTAAAGGTTTTATTGGCATAACTAATACAGTGATCCCTATAATAATTCTTCCTGTTCCTATAGACTAGATTAATTTTTCTATATAGATCATCTCTATCATTTTTTTCTACTACATAGCCGCAAGCTTCTCCGATCTGCTCTGGATTAGAAGTTGAATTCATTGCAATTACTGGAGTACCACAGGCTAATGCTTCTATCGTTACTTTTCCACATGCCTCTTCCATTGATAGATTTAGGAGTACATCCGCCATGGAGTAGAACTTAACCATACTGGTGATCTCGTGGGTTTCTCTAATATGTATAATGTTCTTATAAGCTTCTATGTTCTCTTTTAAGTTACCAATTAAAACAATGACCATATTCTCTGGTAACTTTTTTGATAATTGAAGAAATTCAGAAAGCCCCTTATCTTCTGTCCAAAAACTTGCTACTCCCAAGATAACAAACTTATCCTCTAAGTTCATCCTACGGCGCAAATCCTCTGCACAAACTGGTTTAAAAACATTAAAATCTACCCAGTTATAGATTCTTCTTATAATTTGCCCATTCTTTAGTAAGGACTGTTTTGCTTCCTCTGTAATCCAATCAGACACACCTACTACTGCTAGATGTTTGATCTGTCCAAATAAGCTTTTCTTATCATGATACATTTTCTTGCTTTTATCAAAAAACCAACTAGGATTGTCTTTGTGTATTCTTGGACAGTGATTACATTCCTCTTTCCATTTGTAACAGTCTTCTACTGTGAAATGAAAACATTTCCCTGTGAAAAACCAGCAATCATGCAGTGTTATAACTGTAGGGATATCCTTTTTTGCAAGGTATTTTAATAACATATTTATATTAATATAGTTCCCATGAAGATTATGTAGGTGTATGATATCCGGCTCAAAAAAACCAATATATTTAAGCAGACGATATGTTTCAAGTACAGAAAAGTATCCCTGCTTTCCACTTATTCTAGATAAGAGAGCATGGCATTTATGGTCAAGTTTTGTACCTATTTTATGGCCTTTGGCTTTGTTTCCATCTGAGTATGCCATGTATCCTTTATGACCCTTCTCTTGAAGAAATTCTATAATCTCTGAACATATCCTGCCAGTACTTCGAATACCACTAACTGCATTAATATGAAGAACTTTCATATTTCCCCCATTCCTGAGCTTATCTAACCCATACCCTGACTCTTTACCCTTTTGGTCATATTCTCAGGTCTATAATTTGCATCGAATAATTTTGTGGCTTGGCTGCCTCTCTTCTATCGGTGGAAGCTTACTTATATCACCAAACCTAGACCTAAGAAATCTCCTATAGTGTTTTGAAGCCAAAAAATGCAAGCCCATGAATTCGACCTCAATTAAATCTTGATATATTTTTCGATGGAGCGGTTTGAATTTACGATTTGGATTACATACTTCATAATAATACTTGCTAGGAAAACAGTTAAACATCTTACAAGATAAATCAATGGAAAAGTTAATCCACCATAAAGGAAACAGGGCTAATATATGATAAATCAATAATTTCATTATATTTCTTGTTAACACTTCTTTTTTCTGATAGATCCGATTTAATCTAACACACCTGGCACTTGTAAGCCCTCCAATCAGGGCAACTTGCAATCTAAGTATTGGTCTATAAATATGATCAACAGGGAAAATGTCAATAAATAAACCTTGATGTATCCTTAGATGCTCTGTACTTTCTTGAACATATAATGTTC
The DNA here is from genome assembly GCA_012839235.1 of Clostridiales bacterium. Taxonomy (GTDB): domain Bacteria; phylum Bacillota; class Clostridia; order Lachnospirales; family Lachnospiraceae; genus Mobilitalea. The sequence goes on along the minus strand of DUNS01000234.1, from coordinate 16,590 downwards.
TCCTCATATGGATCTTAGAATAGTTTAAGGGAAAGTGTCTAACCGTCCTATAATTTTGAAGAAAAAACTCTTTACTAAGCTCTGTTTGACATATTTTTAAAAATTTTTCATACTCTTTTCGCTCCATGATAATATCGATATCATCATCCCAGGGAACAAAACCTTTATATTTTATGGCCCCAAGTAAGGTACCACCTTCTAATGAATACTTAATGCTATACTTTCTACAGATTCGATCCAGCTCAATTAAAATCATTAATAATGTCTTCTGTACCTCTTTGATATCATATTGACATATCTTATATTGACCCATACCACCCTCACATTTATTCATCCAATTCATTTATTCGGATACCAATCTTCCTTAATAATATATGCTTTGCTACATGGTCCATTAGGATACCATCTATGTTCTCCTCTTAAAAGATTTTTAGAAATTTCCATGAGGCGAGAAGCTGCAACCTCCGGACTCCATGTGTTAACCATTGTGTCATATGCATTAACTCCGTAATCGTATTGAAGCATCGGCTTCTTTATAAGCCTACTTACTTTGCGGTATAGATCATTAATATTACCAGATTGATAGATAAGTCCATTCTTGCCATGTTTGATTAAGAATGGGGCACTTCCCACAGCATGGCTTGCAACAACTGCACACCCACTACTCATTGCTTCATTGATGACTGCCCCCCATCCTTCTTTAAAATTACTGGTAAAGAGAAAAATATTTGCCTCTTCCATATGATTTTTAACATGGTCAGGAGTCATTGAGCCTAAAAAGTGAACCTTTTCTGATAAACCTAATATTTTTACAAGCATATGTAATTGTCTTTCATAATTGCCGGTCCCTATAATATTAATAGTGAAATCAAGCTTCCGATTCATTAATTTTCTAGCTAGGAATATGACGTCTTTTGTACGTTTTCCATTGATTAACCGTCCCACCCATAGAATATTACAATAGGACTTGTCTTTCTTCTTCATTAGCTCCCTTCTATTAACCTTGGTCACCTCAGTGAAATATCCCCACTTATAGCACTTATTCACAAATCCAAATAGGCTTAAATCATAAGAAGTATAGGCACTGGCACAAAGAACATATAGATTTTTATCTTCATATTTAACCACTCGATTCAATATTTTTTCTCGAGTCCGAGGTATGAAGCGGTACCATAATCCCTTCTTCAAGAAACGTTCCGCATAAATAAAGCTAAGCTTATTCTTTCTCATTCTTAGGGCAATGAGTTTCGGTGAACATGCACCAAAGATAACTACATCGAAGGTCCTTATAATGTAATAAGCAGTATACTTTAGATAGTTGTCCTCATACATTCTAATCACATAAGGGTACTTTGAATCCATATCTTCATAGCCCATCTCTAATCTATCTAATGGAATTTTCTCTGATGCAATAAAATAAAATTCTTCACACTTATTGTAAAACTGATTACATAAATGTAATTGATGGTGATTTAAAAAATTAGAAACAAAAGCAATCTTCAAAATGCACCTACCTTTCTAGTGTTTTATAGCTGCCAAAAAAACAGATAAGTAGGGTTGTTCCTAATAAGCAGTACAATTAAAGTGGAACATGCAACAAAAAACACAAAGATTCTTTCTTTTTTGTGAAAGGAATTAATAATCTCTGGAACCAATAATATAATGGAAAGTGAAAAATACTGGATGATACGCATGGCTACAGGATTAACAAAAGTAAAGGGTACAAGTAATACTGCGATCAATAGACCATTAATATGATGTTTGGCCCCAGCATTATTCTTCAATATCTCATTTTTCTTCAGTAAAGCAACAATCGCTAAAGCCATAAGGAGAATAGAAAATGTCCAGGTTGTTCCAGTCTCTTCACGAAAAATATACTGATCATATCCTAATAATTTAGTGCCAAGTCTAAATATATTCTCATTGAATACAAAAACACCGGACAATACACATCCGTAAATAACTAAATATTTATTTGTAATTTCCTTATTGGCAATGAAATAATAAGGTAAATAGCATATAGCTGAAAAGTGTATACTTGTTGCCACAATAATTAGCAATAAAAAAATCCAAAAATTTTGTTTCTTTATATATTTATACCCCACGAATACCACCAAGGCTGTTGCTATCGTCTGCCTGATTCCTGTTATTGAAAAAAAAGAATAAAATAAACAGGAATAAATAAGAAAACTCATTAAAGAATTACTAGAGTTTCTATATATCCATATTCCTAATGGTACTGTAAATATGACTGCTATGATAATTAAATAGAGACGATAATCCCTGGTGAATAACTGAATCGTTTTCTGAAATAGGATATATCCTGGATCTTTGCCCATTGTTCCATAAATAAAAACACCTACTCTTTCTTTCCATAAAGTAAGCCAAGGAATATTTTTTGCCTGCTCAAAAAAGTAGCCGTATTTTAAGGTGTCTGCGCCGACACTTAAATGTCGAAGTCCCGATAATAATATCCAGTTTAATGAAGCCATGGTACAAAATATTTTATTCTTCTGGGAATCATCTTGGGATAAAAAAGCTCCATATATAACTAGCAGCAAGATATTTACTAGATAGATTTTCAATTAAACTCACCTCTGATTTTATTTCTCATGTAATACATAGTTCAAATCATTTTGTAAGGTATTTTGCATTATCCTTATCTGGTGATTATTCTGTCCGCATTCCCATGCCCTGCGAGCATATTTTTTTCTTAGATTTGGGGAACTTATAAGTCGATTTAATACATAGGCTATATCACTCTTCTTATATGCAATGACTGCTCCATGGTTTTTTGATAAATAATCTATGGAGGCAATATTTCTACTTCCAACTGCTAAAATACATCTTCCACTTTTAAAATAATCTACTAGTTTTGTAGAAAATGATAATCTTACCTTTAATCGTTCAGCCAAAGAAAATGATTCTGCATGTATTAATATGTCAGCTTCTTGTTGAATCATAGCTATTTCTTCTGATGATACAAATTTCATTATATGAATACTTCCTGGATAATCTAATTTCTTCTTCATTTTATAGCTAAAAGGGGTAGAGGTATAAATATATAATACAGCCCTTATATTATCCTTATTTATTTCATCCAAGGCAGAACCAATAAGTGCTAGTGTTTTATAACGGCCAGAACCAATATTTCCAGAGAATATTAGTTTTAGAGGTTCATTCTTTATTTCATATATGGGTTTTTTATGAAATTCAAAGCCTTTATATAATATTTTGCAAGAAGAGCCGAAAGCTTTAGAGTATTCTTTCTTTTGCTTTTCTGAAATCACATACATAAGGGAACTTAATTTGGCTATTTTTCTTAATTTCCTTCTCTGTAGGAACCTATTTATCCAAAAGATTGGAGATAAGGAAAATTGCTTTAATGTATATACATCATCCCAAGCATAAACAATTAATGGTACCTTGGTATAATCTTTGAGGAATAAAAGCATTTCATTTAAATAATCTCGATCTAAGAACTGTGCAAAAATAATATCCGGCTTAAAATCATCTACAAAGTTTTTCAGGTCATCACAAATCCAATTTTTAAAAATCCAAATCAGATCTCTTAGCAAAAAAAATAGCTTAAATCGATGTGTTCGCATAAAATCATACACTTTGCTCCTGCCAACGGGATTTTTAAGTTCCTCCTTACTATAAGGAAATCTATGGCAACATTTGTATTTGGGATTGATTAAATTCTTTAGTATATTTATTTCACTGATATGCAAATGATATTTGACAAAATCAGTATCTGGTCTTCCCCCACCGCAACAAATATGAGCAATTTCTATATTATCAATACCACTAAATATATTGGTATAGGTATTCCCAATATTATTATCTTTTCTCCATGGACTACAAGATACTACTAATATTCTCATACTCAAATCTCCATCATGTTTTCTATGGTTTTTCAGTATCATTTTTTGGAGTGCTTATGGTTTTCATTAATCCATTCTTAAAATCTACTGTAGAATAATTATTATATGGCCTCTTTGATAAACTTCTGCTATAAGACACACCTCCAAATATCTTGATTACTAGTGGAACCTTGTGGAAGTAGCTTATTATTTTACCTAATATAGAAGAATACACTACTTTTTTATGGGTTAAGTCGGCTATCTCCGAGATCAATTCAAAGGTACTTATGCCCTCTCCATCCTGTGGGTGAAAAACACCTTCTTTTCTATCAACTATTAATTGATATATGAAGCTACAAAGATTATCTATATATAATAAGCCTTGTTTGCAATCCCTATAAATAACCGGAATAACCGGTGTTAATCGAACTAGCTTTACAAAAGAACTAATATAATTACCAGGGCAACCATATCCATATATATTGGATGGCCTAAGGATAGATATTTTAAAGTCTTGTGTACTTAATTTCTGAATTTTTATTTCGGCCGCCAGCTTGCTTCTACCATAATGGTTTTTGGGAATAAGCTTAGTTTTTTCATCAATTATATTTCCCATAGGCAATTTCTTCCCTTGGCCATATACTGCCATTGAACTAAAAAAAACAAACTGCTCCACATGACTTTCCCTTGCTTTTTTTGCTACCTTGTATGGCAGGATTGTATTCACTTTATAGTAGGTTGACCAAGGAATTTTATTTTTCCTATGTACAATCGCTGCCACATGTATTACCGTATCATAAGGCCTAAAATCATAATTTATCCAATCAGGATTTTCCATATCTAACTCATCTACAATGAATTCATCAGTATTTTCTAACCATGCTTTTATGTTTCTTCCTATATAACTACCACTACCAGTGATTAAAACCTTCATATTCTATTACAGCCTTTCACTAAATGGATTCTATTCTTTAACAATTTTTTCGCAAATACTTTTGCATCAAAATTACTTTTCACAAATTTATATCCTGCTTTTCCAAACATCCTTCGTTTGCCTTCATCATTCACTAGTTCTTCAATTGCACCAACAAGTGCTTTGGTATCTTTTACAGGAATGGTAAGCCCAGTAACACCTGGAATCATTCCGTTCACAGGTCCTGGTATATCTGTTACAATTACAGGCACTTCCATAGCTTGGGCTTCTACTACTGACATACCAAATCCTTCTCTATAGCTGGGAAGAATAAAGATATCCATAGCAGCCATATGTTTTTCTACATCAGGAACTCGATTTGTTTTAATAATATGATTATTTTGATAAAACCAATCCAGTAGTTCTGGATTAATGGTTTCTTCTTTTTCAATTGGACCAACAAAAAGTAATTTCAGATTGGGATACTCTAATTCTAATAATTTAAACCCTTCAAAAAGCTCAATACATCCTTTTTCCTTTCCTAGACGCCCCACAAAGCCTAAGACAATACATTCCTCTCCGATACCATACCTATTACGTATTTCCCTGCCATAGATCTCTTTCTTACTAACATCAAATTTATCTAAATCAACACCTTTGGCACTGCCATTCCATATAAGGCGGCTTTTCTTTTTTGAGTAAAACCTTCTTTTTCTACAATAAATTAAATTCCCATAGCTATCTGGTTGTATCTGGGTTGATAATAAACATATGATTCGCTCTATCATTTGGAATATAATACGTTTAAGTCCTTTCATTGTCACATAAACCATACCCCACTGGCAGTATAGGCGTATTGGAATTCTGCATATATAAGAAGCAATGGCTGTATAAAAACTAGCATTTGGGGTGGAGTATTGAACCATATGGTAGCTACCCTTTTTAAGTGTTTTATACAAATGATATATTGCTTTGATTGATCCAAAAAAATCAATACCCCTAGGTATTGCTAAAGGAATAGCATTAATATAGGGGTATCTCTTTTGTAGTTCAATTTTATATGCATCAGTCATATTGCATATCACTGTTACATCAAAACCATGCTTGTTATATAATGGTAAAAATGGTTTGATCCAATTATCAATGGAACTAGACATTGTAGTAACAATACAATAGCGATATGGATTATTCATTTTTGACTTAAGTCCATCATATTGCTCTATAAAATTTCTAATATTATTCTTCATAAGGGGATATAACCGATTGGCAATCTTATCAGATACAAATGAATTATGTGGTGTTATAATTACATTCTCAAAATCCCATAATGGACTCTCACTACTTAAGGGTTCTTCTTCAAAAACATCTAGAGCAACTCCATAAATTTTATTGTTTTGTAAAGCTTTAATTAAAGCATTTTCGTCAATTAAACTCCCTCGTGATACATTGATTAATATAGAACTTCTTTTAAGTCTGGATAGTCTCTCCTCATTTATGAAGTGAAAGTTATCCTTTGTAATCGGTAATGACAAGATAAGAATATCCGCCCTATCTAGCACATGATCTAGCCTATCATATGTATAGAATTCATCGGTTAAATTGGTTTCCACATATGTTAAATCAATTCCTATAATATAAGCATCAAATGAGCGTAATCTTTTAGCAATTTCTCTGCCTAGGTTGCCTAGTCCAATGATAATTGCTGTTTTATCACTTAATTCAAGGATGTCTCTTTGCTTTACCCACTCATGATTAGACTGTAACATATGAAAAACTCTACTTTTTTTATAAAATTGCAGAATCATTGATATTACCCATTCTGCCATTGGAATACTATATACTCCCTTAGCATTTTCCACTTGAATGTTAGCGGATTTAACATAGTCCAAAGGTATTCTATCAAAACCTGCACTGGTTAGCTGAATAAATTTAAGCTGTTTGAATTTATCTATAGAATTGTATAAAAACAATCCATTACAGACAACTATATCTATGTCTGACATATCTGTGGAGATTTCATTTCTCTCATCTTTTATATAGATTACCTCTCCTACTATCTCCTCTAATTCTTTAATTTGCTCAGCTGTATATGAAAAAGCACCAGTCAATAATAGCTTCATATGACTTCCCTGCCTTTTTCCATGTTTTTTTCTATCTCAGACACTTTTTTTCTTAATATCCTTTGGCTTTTAAGAAAATATAGGTAATCCTTCTTACTTATTTTTTCTTCAAATCTTCGGATCTCTTGAACACCTTCTTTAAAAACTTTTTCTATAGTTTCGTAGCTTTCTACTCTACTGGCATTACAAAAGCTTCTAGATAAAATAACCATACTAGACCCAAGACGATAAAATTCACGAATTATATATTCTGCTGGCAGCATTCCATGCCCTAGCCTTGCAATTCCACCAAAGCCGTAGGGAATTCCTTTTTTTCTAAATTTATTACATAAGGCTTCAACAGTACCATCTGCTAACAAAGAAAACATAAATATTTTCTTGTAGCCAATATGGAGGTCATTTAATCCTATATATACATAATCAATTCCAGGAACACTTAATATCTTGTCAATATTCTTTACTGCCTCAGGTGTTTCAATAAGCAAGCATGTTTTTACATTGCCTTTGGTATAATGTACAAATTCCTCCACTTCTTTTTTTGTCTTAAAAAATGGGAGCATGATAATATCTGCCCCACCTCTTATCACTTCATTAATCTCTTCTTCTGAACCGCGATAGATGGGGTTGATTCGCACAATAACCTTGGCTTTGTTTATAGTTTCCTTTATATTCTTTACATCTTCTATTTTATGATGAGATATGACAGTATCAAGATGCCCTTGCCGATCTTGCTTTCCGATTACCTCAAGATCAATAAATATCCAATCTACTCCGCTATCCTCGGCTATCTTGGCTATTATCTTATCGTTTGTTATGTACATAAGTTTGAGGAAGGTGCTATCCTCTCTCTTTATTACTGTTTCATTGACATTTATATTGTTTTTTATAGTGAAGACTTTTAAGACAGTAAAAAACATTATCTTTAAATCTTGAAGGAAAGATAATTTATCTACATACTCAATATCATATTCTATTCGACTGTTCCAATCTAAGTCTTTTCTTCCATGTATTTGTGCTAAGCCAGTAATACCCGGGAGCACTATAAATCGTTTTTTCTGTGGAATTGTGTATTCAGAAAAGGTCCATGGATGATAAGTAAGGGGAGGTCTAGGCCCAATAAATGACATCTCCCCTTTTAAAATATTTAATAATTGAGGAAGTTCATCAATGCTGCTAGATCTCAATATTCTACCAATTTTAGTTACTCTTTTGTCACCTTTTAGATCATAAACTCCTTCTTTTTCTGCACCTAGATACATGGTTCTAAATTTATAGATGGTGAATTCTCTCCCATGTAATCCTAAGCGTAACTGTTTATAGATTATAGGGCCTTTTGTTTCCAACTTAATGGATATTGCAACCAGAATAAAAAGTGGTAAAAGAATAATTAGGCCAAGAGTAGAGCATATAACATCCAGATACCTTTTTACACTCTTATATTTCATAATATTAGAGAACCCCTCTCATATTGTCATAAAATTAATATATGAAAGGATTTCTGATTGGTGTCAGAATTGAGGTTGTAGCAGATTGGTAAATCTGCCACAACCTAAGTACCGATGGGAAACTAGCTCCTCCGAAATGTTGGTACGGCCTCAATTAATGCTTTTTTCATCACTGCCATATCTTTTGTTTCAAGTGCTTTTCTTAAGCTCTCTAATATTGTTTCTATTTCTTCTTGTGAGATAGTGTTATGTTTTTCAATAAATATCTTAGCGTTCTCTGTTTTTAGCAAATCATCATTATGCATTAATAGCTCTTCAAATAATTTTTCTCCTTGACGAATTCCTATCTCCTCAATTGGGATTTCTGTATATGGGATATACCCCATCAAACTAATTAAATTCTCAGCTAATGTTAATATATTTATTGGTTGACCCATATCTAGTACATAGGTTTCCGATTGGGAGTCCATAGAAGAAGCTCTTAATACTAATTGTGAAGCCTCAGAAATAGTCATAAAATATCGATATGCTCTTTTATCTGTGATGGTAACTGGACCACCTTGTTCTATTTGTCGTCTGAAAAGCGGTATTACAGAACCGTTAGAGCCTAATACGTTACCAAATCGTACTGTAACATAATGTGTACTGCTTACATCCTTCATACTTTGAACAATCATTTCACATACTCTTTTACTTGCACCCATCATACTAGTCGGATTAACTGCTTTATCTGTGGATATGAGCACAAATTTCTTAGCATGATAACGATGTGCGGAGTGGACAGTATTATAGGTTCCAAAGATATTATTTTTTATGGCCTCATCGGCACAATCTTCCATAAAAGGAACATGTTTATGGGCTGCGGCGTGAAATATAATTTCTGGTCTGTACCTATCAAATAATATATCTATCTTATCTTTATCTTGAACTGATGCGATTTCAACAGATAATTTTAAGCTATCATTATATTGTGAAATTAATTCATGCTGTATATCAAAAGCATTGTTCTCATAATTATCAATTATGATTAAATGTTTCGGATTTGACCTGGCAATTTGACGACACAATTCGGAGCCTATGGAACCACCTCCACCAGTTACCATAATCGTCTTTTGGTTCAAATAGGAGCTTATCTGCCTTTCATCAAAAAAAACAGTCTTTCTTCCAATAAGTTCTTCAACTTTAAACTCCCTTACCGAAGATAGTAAGTTAGATCCATTCTGCAATATGGAAACTAAATCCGGAAGGATTTTAACTTTAACGCCTGACTTAGAAACCATCTCTAATATTTCACTTTTTCTTTGCTCTTTAAGCGAAGGTATTGCTATGATTACTTCTCTTACAGGTATTTTATTAATAATATCATTAAAATTATCGATTGGACCATATACCATTACATTTCGTATCTTCTTCCCAATCTTTTCTATATCATCATCAATAAAAAAACGCACGGAATAATTTATTTTTGCGTTATAAAGGATTTCATTATATAAAAGTACTCCTGCACCACCTGCACCAATAATTGCTAAGGGCAATTTGGTCCTTGACATATTAAAAAGATTGATACGATATTTTTTATATAAAAAACGTACCAAGAGCATTATTAAGATAGAAACGGCACAAGAGGATATGGAAAATATGGTGGATGTTTGGCTTGTAAATAGAAAGTAATTGGCCAGACTATAAAGAAAGAAGCCAGATATTACTCCAAACATTAATTTTATATATTCATTAAACTCAGCATATTTCCATATGTTTTTATAGCTTTTAAATGCAAATTGACAAACTGTAATACTTAATATGATTACAAATATATGACCTAGCAAAACATTAAAATCAAATTTATTAAGTTGATTTGGGCTACCATTTTGTACCCAATAATATATTATATAGCATGTAATAAACACAATAATAATATCTATAGTAAATAAAATTATGGGTTTTAGTCTATTTAATCTCATTTATAATTCACTTCCCTATATCATAAACCTACCTGTATCATTTCTTATCATAATCCCCTGAATTATAGAATCTGCATTGTGTTGTAATAGGTCACAATAATAATTCCCAATCTCCTTTTCAATAATAACAAAGGCATCCTTTAGATTTGGAGGCCTTTGAGACATGTTGTGACAATCACTTCCTATTACGTCAATATATCCTTTTTTTATATAATGGAGCGCCATTTTTCTCTGCTTTCTATCTATAATGGTGTTAGCATTTATTTGCATAAGGCAACCTAAGTTCATTAATTGCCTTATATTTTTTTTGTTTTTCCAAAGAAATTTATACCTTTCTATATGAGCTATAATTGGTATGATATTAAATAAATTCATTAATTTTATAATACATTTCATATCATAATCGCTCCAGCGATCTTTATAAGGCAATTCCAGTAAGAGATACTTCGTATTATTAATACAAATATGATCTAAATCGGAATATTGATACAGCAAATCGTGATAAAGTGTCTCACTTCCAGAAATTAAAGTAATCTTGGAAGCATACATAGCCTGAAATGCTTTTTCTCTTTTCGAACTAAATTCTTCTATGGAACTCTTTCTAGGATCAAAATGGGGAGTGCATATAGCGGTATGCACTTTTTGTCTTTCTAAGTACTCTATCATTTTTAATGCTTCTTCTACATCCTTTGCACCATCATCAATATGAGGTAATATGTGAGTATGAATATCAATCATTCTTCGCACCATAATGTGAATAATAATAATTAAATTTCTTACCTTGATTTACTGAGACATTGTTAAGAATAAATCCAAGTATATTTCCTTGAGATAGCTTAAATTTATCCAATGCATTTGTTAAATTTGGATGTGAAGTTATTCCCTCCCTGAGAACTATCAGTAAACCATCTGAATACTTTACTAAGCTAAGAGCGTCAGATAAAACATTGACAGGTGGTGTATCAAATATAATATAATCGTATTCTTTTTCAAGATTAACCAATAGCTTCTCCATCTGACTACTTGATAATAGCTCTGACGGATTTGGAGATATGGATCCTAGGGGGATAATATCTAAGTTTTCGTGAGAAGTTTTTCTAATCGCATCCTTAAATTCTACCATTCCTGATAAAGCATCACTTAGTCCTGGTCTATACTTAATATTAAAGTAACTATGAAGCTTACCTTTTCTTAGATCACAATCTATGATTAGAACACTAGAGCCAGCTTGAGATAATGTAATTCCTAAATTTATGCAAGCTGTGCTTTTACCGTCACCAGGTAGTGGACTGCTAATAATGATTTTTTTACATCCCTCTTTTACTAATACAAAGCGCAGATTTGTTCTAAAGGATTTGAAAGATTCACTAAAGATAAATTTCAAATTTTTATTATAATCATTTTTTGCTTTTAAGTGCCTCTTTTTCTTTGATATATAAGGAATTTTTTTATATATACCACTTTCTTTTGATAAATTTAAATTAGGTATTTCTCCAAGTACAGGTAATTTATAGGTTTCAATTAAATCCTCTTTATTTTTAATATTAGTATCAAGGATTTCAACTAATAATATAATAAAAACCGAAGCTATAAGGCCTAACATTCCTCCCACTAGAGTGTTTTTTATTATGTTGGGCCCTGAGGGTTTAGTCGGGAAATCGACTGGATCAACAACACTTATCTTTGCAGATGGTTTAATAGTTTTAATTAATTGGGGAGCAATTCTTTCCATACTTTCTGCCAGAGAATATGAATCCTTGGCACTGGGAGAAGTAACACTAATTTGAAAAATTTCTGTATTATTAACACTTTTTACTGATGTCATATTTCTTAATTGATTTATGGAGTAATCTAGATTGGTATCATCTTGTATTTTCTGATAGAAGACATTTGTATTTAAAAAATTAATATAAGTTGTTACAACCTTCTGGGCATAATTTAGTTCATTTAAATTGACACTAGTTTCAGTATCATTAGGTATTACATACAGTTGTACAGAGGCTGTATAAGAAGGATTTATTATGAATTTACTACATATAAACAATGTAAATAAGCCGAGGGACAAACCAATAATAACCCAGATAATTCTTTTTAATATTAGATCTATAATTTCTTTTACTGTAAACTCCATTCTGAAATTCCTCCAGTAACGCACTATTTCGTATTCTAAGTCTTACAGTTATAATATGTCGACAAAATAATAAAGTGCTATTGATATACCAAAATAAAATCACCCTCCATATGAATTATCTATTCATATGGAGGGTGTGGATATCAAGGACTTTTTATTAGATGATCTGGTTTTACGCCTTTTTAACAAATTCAGATTTTAATTTCATTGCACCAAATCCATCTATTTTACAATCAATATCATGACCATCGCTGGCACTATGTATTAACTTTATATTTTTTACCTTTGTACCTTTTTTTACCGATGATGAACTACCTTTCACTTTTAGATCTTTGATTACAATAATAGAGTCCCCATCATTTAAAATGTTTCCATTAGAATCTTTGATTACCTCATGACTGGCATCTTCCTGTATCTCTGGGCTCCATTCATAAGCGCACTGGGAACAGATAATGAGCCCCCTGTCTTCGTAGGTATATTCTGAATTACAGCTTAGGCAGTTGGGCAAATTTGTCATATGTGTCACCTCCATTCATACGTACTTATATATACTAACATATTTATCGAATCGGTTCTACCTTAAGAGCCAATTGAATTATTATACACTCTTTCACTGCAAGCTGATTCATTATACACTTTAATTAATTTCATTCTATTCTGAACTAGTGGCTTAAAATATGAAATAATTACAAGATCATTATGTTTTTAATATGGATGAATAGTCTCCGATTTTACCAATATGGTTGCCAAACTAACAGATATTAATCCGTAGTTTGACAACCCCTAATTCATCTTGTGACACCATATTGCTTATTTACCCATCTCCTTCCAATGATTATAAGCCTCCAATAGTTCAGTTAATGAATTCCCCTTATCTTCGGCCAATGCAGCACCCCGTAAACGTGCTATATTCATACTCAAATCATTAATTTCATCTCTTTCTAAGCTAAATTGAACTCTGTGAATAACTTTTTTCCAAGCCTTCTCCAAATTATCAATTTCACTATTTACTTTATCCCAATCATCATTATTAATTTTCTGAATTAAATTCTCAATTGCCTGTGGTACATCATCATCTTTTCCTAAGGGTCTTTTTAGAATACTACCACTAAGCATTATACATATAAATAATGCTAAAGTAACAATAGGTATAGCAATTGTTAAAAACCTTCTCATAGTAATACCATGCCTTTCTAGTAATCTGCAAACCTTTTACATTAAAATCTCTGATTTTCATGTCACCCAGCAATAGATCCTAATAAGGACCCTTATAATCACCAATATCTTTAACCTTCTTTATATTATCTTTATACTTATCAACATATAAGCTTCCTGCATCATTTAAGGTAGCCAAGAAGACTTCAGACACATCCTTTATACCACGTTTTTTTAGTTCTTTCATAAGCCACTTTGTATCTTTATTCATTTCTCTTAAGTTTTCTTCAAAAATTTCTCCATCATATATAAGCTCTGTACTTATACCTGTTGGAGAAACCGAAATATTCATGTCCTTCGGTGTTAAAGGAAGATGTTCCGACTTTTTTAATACCGAAATCTGACCATTAGGCTCCATTATTACATAATCCACTTCATTTAAATCAAATACACCTTTATTTCTTAATAGAACCATAATATCAGATATCCTAATTTTCATTTTTCTCAAAACATCTTCCATAATCCTGCCATTCATTATAACTATGGCTGGTTCCCCTTCAATGTATTTTGCAGCATACCTCCATTTTAATGAGATAATCTCCATTAGATAGGCTAAAGAAGCCCAGGTAATAAGTCCAACCCAATGTGGCCATGCCCGGCTAGAAAGGTCAACCGTTAATTCGGAAGCTATTGAGCCAATTGTAATTCCTAAGATATAATCAAAAAAAGTCAGTTGACTAATCTGCTCTTTACCTAATATTCTTGCAAATATAAGAAGAGAGAAAAAACCTATAATAGCCCTAACAAGTACAACCAAGCCTTCGTTCAAGAGAACACCTCCATATATATAAATCAATGTCTATTGTAAACAATTTTATGATTAATATTCATATAATGGAAGTCGGTGTTAATCATCTCAAATTCATAGCCAGTGTATTAGCCGCCAACATGCCGCTATATAAGGATCCCTGAATCCATCCCTGCTTTACAGAAGTATGTTCTCCAGCAAAAAATACTCGGTTATTATATTCTGGTTCTAGAATAGTATGTGCAAAATTCACCTTTTGACCGGGAAGATTTACAGCAAATGCTCCTCGAAACCATTCCTGCCTGTTCCAATCTAATGTTTTATAGTTTTTAACGATATAATCTAAGAAATTCTCGGGCAGTCCATGTACCTCTTCCACATTCCTCTTAATCAGTAAAAACTGCCTGTCTAAGCTTTGATTCGCAACCCGAATGGAATCCTGATTAATATTATAAGAGGCAACTAATACACCAGGTTCTAATGGTGAGCTGGAAGAGACCCTCTCCCTTTGTATATGATCTGAGGGATATACAATGGAATGAATCGGTAGATCAGTAAAAGAAATACCCCCATTCACGTTTCCATATGTCCCATTTTCCTCCCAAAAACGTCGATTACAGAAAAAGGCCGCCTTATAGGCATCGACATAAAACAATTCTCGGATAGCCTGCATTTTCTGATTACTGAAAAATGGTTTTATATCTATTACTCGTAAGGTGGAGAATGGGATTGCGCAGATAACATAATCAAATTCTTCATATATATTTGTCATGTAAGTATTATTGTACCTTAGTATAACTTTACTATTAGAGAGATTCTGATAAATACCGGTTACATTATGACCAAAGTTGATATTAACATTCCCAAGCAAATCTGATGAAATATCATATTCTCTCGGATTGGGTGAGGTGAGGGAATTATAAAAAGCAATAGGAAGGTTGATCATACCTCCGGCTATTCGATAAGTATACATATAATCCATGGAATATAACTCCTGTAAGGTTTCGCCGTAGCTGGTGTTAAGAAGCCCTCCGGTAAGAGAGTTGACACTAGCTATTAGGTTAATGGCGTCCTGGCTAAATCCACGGATCTCAAGTATCTCCCTGATACTGTTGTTTAGATAGAAGGTATACTCTGATGAATAGGTAGGCAGAATTTGCAATAGTTCTCTTCGAATATCCGGAGTTAGGCTTAGTAAGACAGAGTTAAAGGCATAATCATTTAGCTCTGACCATGACAAGGATTTTTCAAAATCAGTAAGATTAAATAAAGGATATAGATATCTCCTTATATTACTCCCGTCCCTATCTCTGCGTATTCTTGTATTATGAACGTATATAAAGTTATTGGGAAAAGTTGAAGAAAGGGAAATGGTATTCAGATTTAACAAATTTATATAATGCCAGGTTGTACCATGAGACAATGGAATTCTCATAGGACCAAATTCTCCATAATACCGTCTGTCCTTATCAAAATAATAAGTATACACCCTACCACCTATGTGATCTTCCATGGCATCATAAAGTGTAATATCTACTCCAAGCTTTCTTAATTCAAAGGCTGCAGATAAACCAGCCAGACCAGCACCTATTATACCTATTTTAAGGTTTTTATGTGCCCCAGGAACAGCATATGAGCTAATATCAGGGGGAGGATTTAATAGTTCAATAACATTATAAAAATCTTCGCTTCTTCCCACATTGGTAAAAGCATTTCTTAATATTTCGTATCTTGTAGAATCACTAGGATTCATCAAATAATTAGATGCTTGAATAAACATATAAAGATGCCTTTCATTAATTCTCTTGTTGTAATCTATTACCTGAACTTTAAATATATACTTAAGTACAACTTATCCTTACATAATTATTACATCGCTGTACATACTTAAAAATATGCTTCTCTTAAGTATAATTTGTTATTTCATAACAAACAATTAACCATGAATGTCATCTTAAAATTGTGGGAAGTGATTTTATGTTTATTGTTTTAATTAGAGCCATTATTCTATATTTTATAGTGGTATTTATTATGCGAATAATGGGAAAAAGGCAAATTGGTCAACTCCAACCTTTTGAGCTTGTAATTGCACTCATGGTTTCCGAACTTGCAGCTATGCCTATGCAAAACACAGGCATACCACTATTTCATGGAATAATTCCCATAATAACATTATTAATTTTACAGGTCC
>DUNS01000233.1 GCA_012839235.1 Clostridiales bacterium | reverse complement strand
GTGAATCCACCGTCAAGTAAAATCTCATACATAGCAAGTGTTGTATCATATATGTTAGTAGGGAATTGATCTGTATCCCAGCCAAGCATAGGATCACCCATGTTAGCATCTACGCTTCCAAGAACACCATTAATTCTACTCTGGTTTAGTTCATGTTGGAATGTATGCATAGCTAAAGTTGCGTGGTTTGCTTCAATATTCATCTTGAAGTAGTCTTGTAAGTTATATTTTCTAAGGAATGCTAAACAGGTAGCTGCATCAAAATCATATTGATGTTTAGTAGGTTCCTTTGGCTTAGGTTCAATTAAGAACTGGCCTGTGAAACCAATTTCCTTAGCATAATCTACAGCCATCTGAAGTAATCTTGCTAAGTTATCAAGCTCTAAACCTGTATCTGTGTTAAGAAGTGTCTCATAACCTTCACGGCCACCCCAGAATACGTAGTTTTCTCCGCCTAATTCCTTAGTAATTTCCATAGCTTTCTTGATTTGGGATGCTGTATAAGCAAATACAGACGCATTACATGAAGTTCCTGCACCATGAACGAACTTATCATCACCAAAAGCATTAGTTGTTCCCCATAGACACTTGATTCCTGTACGAGCCATCTCTTCTTTGATAACTGCAACAATTTCATCTAGTCTACGGTTAGTTTCCTCTAATGTATCTCCTCTAGGAGCAATATCAGCATCATGGAAGCAGAAGAAAGGAATCTGCATCTTCTCCATGAACTCAAATGCTGCATGGACTCTAGCCTTAGCTTTAGCCATCTCATCATCTGTTTTATCCCAATCACGTAACATAGTAGTTCCACCAAATGGATCTGTTCCCATGTAGGTAAATGTATGCCAGTAAGACATAGCAAAGCGTAGCTGCTCTTTCATAGTTTTACCCATAACTACTTCATCTGGATTATAATACTTGAAGGAAAGCGGATTTTTGCTCTGTGGTCCTTCGTATTGGATTTTCCCAACGTTAAAATAAGACATATTATTTCCTCCTTTATTAATGGCTATCAAATGAATATCATTTGCTTACTTAGCTTGCCTAAGTAGAATTTATTCATTTAAAATATATTAATTAATATCCTATTTTTATTATAATCCCTAAGTTTTAAAAAGACAATAGTAATTAGTAAATTAATTAAACTAATTTTCATTTTAGGTAGATTCCCTTGGATTTTTTCTATTTTTTTCAATTATTCGACTGGTGAAAGGATAAAATCATCTAAGGTACCCCATCCCTTAGGATCGCATTTTATAGATGCACCTATAATCACTGACCCACCTTCAACATTTATATTATCAATTCTTGGATTTTTCCAGTTGTTCCATCCGTCTACAGTGGTCTCTATGGTATATGTTACACCATCTGCAATTGCATATATAAACATATCAGAATTATTAGCATCTCCTCCTTGAAGAGATAAGGCGAAGTTATATAATCCAGGTTTTAGATTAACAATCTCCTGCTCTACTTTAAAATCAACTGCCCCAGTTGAATAAAAATGAAGGGATTTTCTACCGGTCTTTGCATCAGATATTTTATCCTGAACACCTAGCTCAGTAGTCACATCATCTGTGTTAGTGATAGTCCACATAGACATATCATCATCCTCAAAACTATAGTTCTCCACATAGTTTTGTTCCATAACAATAATTTTAGCCTTTGCTTGGATTATTTCTTCATTATAGATGGCTTGACCATTAACCAAATACTCCCCTATAACATCTTTGTCAATTAATGCAATATCATCCCCACTCCACTGAACCTCTATATCCTTCTGAGTTTTATCATTAAACAATGCTAATACCCTATTGGGTAGTATATAATCATCCCCCTTACGAACCCGAATAATAACATTATCAAGAGCATCTACTTTGACAGTTGCCTCTGATCCTGAATAAACATACTTGAACACATTCAGGGAAGCTAGGGGATGACCTTCAAAGTCGAATAATCCTTGATTATCCCAAGCAGAACCACCGTAGTAGACCCCTGCGTCCTCAGGGTCATATTCTGTTGCATAGCTACTAGCCCATCCTGAACCATATTTCTCCCAGAGAATGCTCCTATCCTCCCAGCTTTCTCCTGGAACTGGTATCCAAGCTGGTTCCCAGTAGAATACTCCAAGACCTGCTTCACCAATATTAGCAACTGCCTCCATAACATCTCGAAGAGCAGTGGCCTGTCCTTGAACTGTTATAGGATAGTCCAAAGTAAATGCACTCTCCTCTGATATAGTATTGCCGTGATCATCGCCGTCATCATATGTATAGGCATAGGAGGTCTCTGCCACCATAACCTTCTTATTAAACTCATTGGCAATGTCAGTAAGAACATGAGTAAGATTCTCCAGTGTTCCATGCCAATATGGGTAATAGGAGCTAGCGAATACATCATAATCCACATCAAAGTTCTCCAGAATCATTCCATATCGTTGATAGTTTTTAGCATTTTCCGGATTGGTAAAATGTACAGCTACTAGAATATCCTTTTTATTTTCTTCACTGACCTCCCTGATAGCACGGCTACCATACTTTAATAATTCACTTATGTCCTTCCAGTTGTTCTCCCCACTCAATATCCCTGCGGTTTCATTACCAACCTGCACCATACCTACATCTACACCCGCATCTAAAAGGCTCTCAAGGCTACTTCTTGTGAATTCATATAGTGCCTCTGCTTTAGCTTTGATATCTAGGCCCTTCCATGCTTTTGGAACCATTTGCTTTGAAGGGTCTGCCCAAAAATCAGAGTAATGATAATCAACCAAGACCCTCATCTTATTCTTAGTTGCTCTTTTACCTATCTCAATGGCTTTCTCTAAATCATTATTACCTCCACCATACCCATTGCCATCCTTATCATATGGATCATTCCATATACGAACTCGGACATAGTTGACACCAGCTTGATATAAGGTCCTAAATATATCTTCTTCCTTACCCTTTTCGTTGTAAAATCTTACTCCACTCTCCTCCAAGGCAATAACACTAGATACATCTACACCTCGTATGAAGTCAGTATCTAGTCCCTCAATTTTATCCACAAATATATCAGCCTTAACCGGCTTATATCCACTAATCACACTTTTATTGCTTTTAATATATGGAACTATAAGAAGTACAACAATTACAAAAATCACCCCTAGACTTAATCCTATAAAACCCCTTTTCTTATTCATACTTCTAACAACCCTTTCTTGATATATATGAAAACGGACTTCCCGGCTAAGGCCAGTTGTCCGTTCCCAGTTGATAAAACTAGTATCTATTGTTTATACCTCTAACTCACTTTTAAACTCTTCTATCATATCAAGTCCTAATAATCTTGAAGCCTTACCATCTTTCATCTCTGGCCAGTACTCCAAGAAAACCTCCTCATTATCCTTAAGAGGATATATCTCCAGCCTTAGACTTTCTGGATAGTCAAAGCGTCTTAGACTTACATCCCATGGTCTGCCTGCATAGAAGTTGTCTGCAATGATCTCATCATTATGATAAAGTCTTCCCATGTCTCCTTCATAATTAATTCTTAAAAAGCTATCCCTAATGTCCTTTGATGAAAGGTTAATTCTGATATCATATACTACCTTTTCATCAGTTTCATCAATTAGGTCGAATGTTACTCTAGCCTGAGTCACATCAAGCTTCTTTTCATATATGGTAAATTCACCTTCTCTAGCTACCTTAGTCCATCCCTTTGGAGTCTTATCAAAATCCGGATACACTTTAATATTAGGAATATCTTTACCAATAAGCTCTAGTCCCTTGTCGCTCTTTATAACTACAGATTTACTTATAATCAGGTGCTCCTTCTTAAGCCTTACCTTATATGCATTCTTCCCATCCTCTTTTGAAAGAGTTATGATCCTATTCTCACCTATATCTCCCTCTATATCATACATAGGATCCTTATCTGTATAAAACACATAGGTATCAGTAGTATTTTTAATTATACACAAAGGTGATGCAAGAGCAGTCTTTAGGATTCCATCCCCTATCTTCATGTTAAATGGATAGAAGCAATATTCTTTATCCATAAGATCAAACTCTGGATAATAAATAGTCTCATTAGGTAATTCTATCTTAATATTTAGTCTCTTATGATCTGCCATATCATATCTTCTCACATAATTGTTAAGGAATAAATATCCCCTTTCACCATCATGTCTAACAGAATACCTTAGGTCCTTTAGATTTTCAGGATCCAAAGGATTTTCCTCCGGAATATATGCAGGCATATGGCATAGCTCCGATCCAAAGTCATGAAGAAACATGGACAATAACTTAATTTCTTTGTAGGTTTCTGATATCTGCCCATACTCCCTTATAGGTGCTCTAAAATCATAGCTTACCTCAGGAACATCATTAGGATATCCTGTTGCTTTTGATTCTTGAAGAGTAGTTAGCTTGCCCTTAGGATTGGTTCCACCATGATACATATAGTAACCAATAAGGTTAACACCACTTCCTAGCTTAACCAAGGTCATAGCCCCGATATCTGCTGCCTTAACAACAGGCCTACGGTGCTTGGTTACCTGAAGTCCTCC
>DUNS01000232.1 GCA_012839235.1 Clostridiales bacterium | reverse complement strand
TTAATAAGATAAAAGATTTGAAAAATTAATTATTAAAGAGATTAAGCTATTAGTACAAAGTCGACTTTTGTCGATATATAGTATAATGCACAAGTTTTTTATATTATATATGTTAAATTTAAAATTTAAAATAAAAATGAAAGTAAAGAAAGGAGTCTTTATGAAAAATTTTTTCAACAAGTTTTCGAAGTTATTTCATAGCTTTCGAAACAAAATACTATTTATGTTATTAATCCTAGGTATACTTCCCTTATTAGTAACAGGAATAGTTACATACAATCAATCCACTAATATCCTTAATAAGAAATTAGAAACTACCAGCACCCAGACAATTCAAGAGGTAGGTAGAGGCATTGACAACTATATTGATGCAATGTCAAATCTAGTTACAGTATTATCAAATGACGTAAACATAATTGAGGCAAATGACGATTATTATTTTGGATTTGCTAAAGGATTAATTGCTAACATTCGTGAATCCGACGAAAGCATTCTTAATGTTTATGTAGGTACAGAAAGTAAAATGTTTTACGCATTTCCAGAAGTTGAGTTAGTAGGTTATGATCCAACAGCTACAGCATGGTATAAGGAAAGTGTTGAGTACCCCGACCAAGTTGTTTTCTCTGACCCTTACACAGACACAGGAACCGGTTTAATGGTAATGTCACTAACCAAAGCAATTACTAAGGGTAATGAATTAATTGGTGTAGTAGGATTAGATATAGGTCTAGATAAATTATCAGATGATCTTTCTAGTATAAAGATAGGTGATACCGGATATGTATATATGTCTGATGAAAATGGTTATGTTATTACCCATCCCGATAATTCATTGATTGGTACAGATCATGTTGTAAATATGCCTTATTGGGCGGAAGTTAGTGTTGATGAGGAAGGATTTATATCCTACGAGTTTGATGGAGAAGAATATTTTGGTTCTTATGTAACAAACGATCTGACCAAGTGGAAAATTATGGGCACAATGACTCGCGCAGAATTAATTAACGATACTAACCAGCTTCTTTACACAGTACTTATATTGTTCATTATCCTAACAGTAGTTTGTATTGTGTCTGCAATATCATTTACAGGAGTTATTAATAAAAATATTAAAGAATTAATAGCAGGATTTAACAAAATGGATAAAGGTGATTTAAGCGCCCGCGTAACCATTAAGTCTAAGGATGAGTTTAGTTTACTTGGAGCACAATTTAACGAAATGGTAAACAACATGGGACAGATAATCGGTAGTGTTAGCCAGTCTTCCATTACTGTCCTAGACTCAGCTACTGAGCTAGCTAGTATGTCTGAAGAAACTAATTCATCTGCTAGTGAAGTATCAAGAGCAGTTGAGGAAGTCGCTCATGGTGCAACTGAACAAGCTCAGTCTTCTACTGATGCTGCTATGGCAGTAACCAACTTATCAGAAAAACTTGATCAAATTAATGATGCTACAGTTATTATGAATGACCTATCCGAAAATGCTAGTAAGCTTACAACAGAAGGCCTAGAAAGAGTAGAATCCCTTATTGATAAGTCTAATAGCACAAAGAGCTCAACTGCTAAGGTATATGAATTAATTATGGAGATGAGCAATAGTATGGAGAAAATCAATGCAATCTCCGACACTATAGATATGATTACAGAACAGACTAATCTCCTATCCCTTAATGCTTCCATAGAGGCTGCTAGAAGTGGTGAGGCTGGTAAGGGCTTTGCAGTAGTTGCCAATGAAATTCGTAAGCTAGCTGAACAGTCCAGGCAATCAACTGTTCAAATCAAAGAAACAATTAATGAAATTCATGAAAAGACAGAACAATCAGTTGAAGCCATGAATAAAACAGCTGACACTGTTAAGGAACAGACAATCGAAGTTGATCAAACTCAACACTTATTTGCAGATATTAAAAATGCTGTTGGCTACCTATCTGAGCATGTAGGAGAAATAAGAAACTTTACAACAGAGATTAATTCAATGAAAGAAAATATTGTATCACAGATTGAGAATATCTCTGCTGTATCAGAAGAAACTGCTTCTGCATCAGAAGAAGTTACGGCTTCTACTGAACAAATTGCATCTACTATGGATCAAATTAGTGAACATTCAGTGAGTCTAAGTCATCTAGCTGAAGATCTTAAGAAGAAAGTTGCTCACTTTACAGTTTAAATCTAAATAACCTAAATATAACAAGTGGAAGCTACTATCACAAGTATGCTTCCACTTGTTTTTTATCTTTATTTTCTTATTTCATATTATTCTGAAAGTTTTTTTACCTTCAATATACTAATATGCATTTAAGGAATTTTTTTGTATTTTTTCACACCACTATATGTTATAATTTTGTTACATATAGTAGTATTGTATATAATTTTGTCATTTATGATTATTTAAAAAATACATTCCACCTAATATAGCGACAGGGAGGTTGTTCTATGAGGAAATACTTTAGTAAAAAAGATAGTATCTTATTCTTGATTTTAGGATTTTGCCTAACTGCACTGATTGCACATATTGCATATGTATCTGGGGGAAGCAACACCTCCGCAACCAGTCTGATGAGCTTAGCAGTAATCACTGTTTCGGCCACAAACAGAAAGACTGTTGGTATAATCCATGCTTTAATTAGTGGCCTCTCAATCGGTCCAATCTTGCCTCTTCACGTAGAATTAGGAATCCCCCAAAAGCCTGTGAATTGGATTATCCGTACCTTATACCTTGTTTCTGTTTCCCTTATTGTCAATTATTTTGCCCAATATTACATCAAAGAATTTGAGAAAAATCATCGTATTGAAAAGGAAATATCCCAATCTAACATGGCTACTATATACGCTCTTATCAAGCTATCAGAGTCAAGGGATGACGAGACAGGAACTCATGTAGAACGGGTTTCTCAGCTATGTAGGCTACTAGCTATCAAAATGCAAGGTATCGCTAAATTTTCTGATTATGTGACAGATGAGTACATAGATAATCTAAGTAAGGCAAGTATGCTCCACGATATCGGTAAAGTCGGAATTCCAGACAATATTCTTCTAAAGCCAGGAAGGCTTACGCGTGAAGAATTTGAAGTCATTAAGCAACACCCAATAATCGGAGCCAATGTTTTAGCTGAGATATACGATATGTATCCTAATAATTCATTTCTCAAATTAGGACATAGTATAGTCCGCTATCACCATGAAAAATGGGATGGTTCCGGATATCCTAATGGAATAAGTCAAGAGGATATCCCTTTATCAGCAAGAATAATGGCAATAGTTGATGTATATGATGCTCTTAGATCAAAAAGAATTTATAAAGCTTCCTATGATCACGAACATAGTATTAGTATTATAAATGAAGGTAGAGGAAAACACTTTGATCCTGATATAACAGATATCTTTATAGATCATTCCCAAGAATTTAAGGATGTGTATGATAGGGTAACTGCAGATCCTCAAAAGGTTTCCTATCTAGACTTTGATTTATCTTCATAACTAAGTAGGAGGTAGCTGATAATATCAGCTACCTCCTACTTAGTTATGAAGATAAATCAACTTCACTAGAAAGTATCTTTGTTTAGCATATCTATAAAACGCATAAAGGCTGCTTTCCCATCTTCTGTTCTCTTATATACACCAGCATCCTCTAGCACTTTCATAAATACCAAACCAATTTCTTTCTTTAAAATCTCATCAATATTGCCATCATGAATATATGGATATGAGGAAAGGAAGTCCCTTACCCAATCACCATGCTTTGCCAAGCTTTCTTCACTAAATATATCTTGATCACTTAGTATATATTCCTTAAGCAGCTCCATCTCTTCCTTTAATCTTGCAGGTAGCACTGCCAGTCCCATAACTTCTATTAGACCTATATTTTCTTTCTTAATATGATGAAGCTCCCTATGAGGGTGATATAATCCTAGGGGATGTTCCTTAGTTGTTATGTTGTTTCTAAGGACTAAATCCAACTGAAATTCATGGCCAACCTTACGAGCTATAGGAGTTATGGTATTATGGGGCTCACCATCTGTATATGGATATATGTAAGCAGCTTCATCAGCATAATCTCTCCAAATCTTCAAAATATAATCCCCAGCCTCTATAAGAGGCTCTACTGTGGATGAAGTCAACCGAATAACTGACATTGGCCACTTAACAATACCTGCCTTTAGATTAGGGAACCTTAGAAGGCTTATCTCCCTCTCTATAGGAGCCTTGGCCATGGCAAATGTATAATTACCGCCTTGGAAATGCTCATGAGTAAGTATTGATCCACCAACTATTGGTAAGTCGGCATTAGAACCTACAAAGTAATGGGGAAAGAGCTTTACAAAATCAAAAAGCTTAATAAAGGTTTCCCTATTAATCACCATAGGAATATGCTCACTATTAAGAACAATGGAATGTTCATTATAATATACGTATGGGGAATACTGAAATCCCCATTGCTCATTGTTAATCTCTATTGGAATAATCCTATGATTTTGTCTGGCTGGATGATTGATACGACCTGCATATCCCTCATTCTCTATACAAAGCTGACACTTAGGATAGCTGCTTTGCTTCATCAGCTTAGCTGCAGCAATCGCTTTAGGATCCTTCTCTGGCTTTGAAAGATTGATTGTAATATCTAGGTCACCATATTCTGTATCAATAGTCCACTTCATATCTTTACATATGCGATATCTTCTTATGTAATCTGTATCCTGGCTAAACTTGTAGTAATAGTTAGTTGCCTTTACTGGGGATTCCTTATACAAATCCCAAAACTTCGTTATAAGCTCAGAGGGCTTGGGAGTAAGAAGACCCATAATTTTAGTATCAAATAAATCTCGATAAACTACACTATCTTCTTTAATGAGTCCATGCTTATAAGCATAATCATTAAAGAATGTTAATATATCCTCTAAGCAAGCATCCTCATCAACCTCAGAACCCTCATACTGATCCAAGGCAAATAGCTCAATTAATGAATTAGTAGTATAAAGCTTATCATATTCTGTAATCAAGCCCGCTTTTAGTCCATAGTTAACTAGCTTTTTAATGTAGGAATTAATCATTGTTCCTTTGCCCCAATCTATTCATCACTTTTCTCTTTAGTAAACCAATATTCTTTAACTAATGCAATTAGTACAGATATCATGCCACCTAGAACTCCACCAATAATCACATTTTTAGCATTGCTAGGGCTGGTTTTTCTACTAGGAGCAACCGGTTCAGATGGTAGATATATGCTAGTCTTAGTGACACTTACCAATGTATCCTCTAGCTCTGTAAAATCTCCAGTTTCATAGTAATTAGTAACAGTAGCTTGGGCATTCTTAAGGCCGGTCAGATAATCATTGTATTTTTCAATACTATTCTCTATAGTATTAATGGTCTGCTTATTGGCAATAATATCCGCCTCAATCTTTGTGTAGTTAGGATTTATAATGTTCTCAAGAATAATATAATTACTAACATTATCTTGACCATTAATTTCATTGGCCGCTTCCTTTTGATTAATAGTCTGTGGAGTTACCCTTAATAATTCTTCATTCTTTACAAGAATCTCTTCACTAGACTTTAGCTCCACCTGGGAGGATCTTATCTTAACCTCATAATCATTAGTATAAAACTTAATAGCTCCTTCAATGGTCATCACATCTATAAACTTCACATAGTTCTCATAAAGGACACTGGCAAGCTTTCTTGCTTCCTCTGGATTATCAGCTGCTACCTTAACCTCGAAGCTATTCTGTTCTGGACTAGCAGCAGTTGTAGTCACCTGTCCAATAGTAATCCTATCTCGCATCATCTCAATTGTCATATCTTCCCCATACCCCATATCCTTAATGGTATTGGTAATTATACTGTTACTTGTGATGATATTAATATACTGCTGATTAGTAGTAATAGGTAGTGAATAATCACCATATTTAGTTGTGTAGGTTTCAGGCATATTAATTACAATATTAAGTTTTGCATGGTAAACAGGTGTAATAAAAAACACACTAATAATACCTGTCAATATAGCAGCTATTAAGGTTATACTTATAATCAATATCTTCTGCCGCCATAAAGCCATAAATAATTCCTTTAAGCTGATTTCGTCGTCTGTATTCTGCATATAATCTAATTTATTGTCCATCATTTACTCCTTGAAATTCCAATTAACATTTCCAAATCAAGTAACATCCGTGGACATTACCCAGTCATAAGTATATCAGTAAAGGCTCTTATAATCAACTAAATTCATATTATTTAGGCCTAAAATCATGTGGTAAATCATTACATCATTCCACAATAAGACCCAATAAATGGTTCATAAAAACTCTACTTCGTCTCAATCCAATATTCTTTAATTAATGCAATTAGAACTCCTACCATACCACCAAGTACAGTTCCTATAATAATGTTCATAGCATTATTAGGACTTGACTTTCGACTTGGAACAATTGGATCAGAAGGTAGATATATATTAGTCTCTGTAATATTAACAGTAATATCGTCTAGCTCCTTTATGTCACCAGTAGCATAATATGTATCTAGGGGTTCTTGAATAATATCTAGTTCATTCAGATATTCATTATATACCCTCATTGAATTTTCAATACTATTGATAGCTTGCTTGTTTTCAATAATAGTCTTCTCTATGGCTATGTAATTAGTATTAATTATGTTTTCAAGTATTATGTACTCACTAGAATTAGAACCACTATCTATTTCATCCATTACTTCCCTTTGATCTATTGTCTGAGGGGTTTGTGCTAATAACTCTTCATTCTTAGCTAGAATTTTCTCAGTAGATTCCTTAGATACCTCTAAAGACTTAAGGGATGTGTTAAATTGACCCCTATAGTGGTCAAGAGCACCTTTGATTGTAAGCACATCAATAAATTTAATGTAATTGTTAAATAAGGCTAGGGCAAGCTCTTTAGCCTCCTCTGGATTATTAGCACTTACCGAAACAATAAAACTATTTTGTTCAACATTAGGAGTTGTCACAGTCTTATCTATAGTAATTCTCTCTCTTAGACCTTCAATTGTAACACTTCCAGGATCATAATCCATATCCTTAATTGTCTCAATCAATATATCATTGGATGTAATAAGATTTATATACTCTACATTAGATGTGATTGGTAGCTTATAATCTCCAAACCTTGTGTGATAGGTCTCTGGCATATTAATAACGATATTAAGCCTAGAATTGTACACTGGACTTATAAAAAACACACTTACTATTCCAGTAAATATGGCTGCAATAAGTGTAATACTAATAATAATTAGCTTCTGTCTCCATAGTGCTAAAAATAGTTCTTTAAGGCTTATCTCCCCTTCGTATTGTTCTCTTGTCATTTGTTCCTCACCCATTATTATCTCCTTTAGTTAATTAATTTAAGTCTACGTCATTTGGATATTATAGGACTTTATGCATATTTTTTCAATAGATAAAATTACAATCACTATCTTTTAAAAATGGTGCCATAAGATCCTTCTCAGAAAGAATGGGCTTTAATCCCCCAAGTAGTCCCTCCCAATTAATGCCTATCATTGGGTCATCGTAACGAATACTTCTATCATGATCCTTAGAATATACATTATCTACCTTGTATTCAAATTCAACATTATCTGTTAGGGTAACAAATCCGTGGCCAATCCCTCTTGGTAGATAAACCTGCTTCTTATTATCTGCAGTTAATTCAATCTGCACCCACTTTAGATATGTGGGAGAGCCTTTCCTTAGGTCAACAACCACATCAACTACTGCTCCCTTGGTACATCGAACCAGCTTAGCTTGGGCCATAGGATCATTTTGATAATGAATTCCCCTTAGGGTTCCCTTCTGAGCCGACATTGAATGATTATCTTGTACAAAATGATTATCAATGCCTATCTCCTTATACTTGGGCTGGCTATAGGTCTCCATAAACCATCCTCTATGGTCTCCAAAGCATACAGGCTCAATAATTAACACATCATCTATTCCTGTCTTAGTTACCTTCATAATGATATTACCTTTCTATAAATTTCCCATCTAAAACATCCTTGAGATATTTACCATATTGATTATTCTTATACTTCTCATAGGCCTTATACATCGTATCGGCATCAATCCATCCATTAAGGTATGCTATCTCTTCTAAGCATGCTATCTTTCTATGGGAATGAACCTCAATCGTACGTACAAAATTAGTCGCATCCGCCAAGGATTCATGGGTACCTGTATCAAGCCAAGTAAATCCTTGTCCCAAAACAGCTACATCCAATTCATTATTCTCAAGATAGATTCTATTAATATCTGTAATCTCAAGCTCACCTCTTGGAGAGGGCTTCAGATTCTTTGCATAATCAACTACCCTATTATCATAGAAATATAATCCAGTGACAGCGTAGTTGGATTTAGGTTCCTTAGGTTTTTCTTCAATAGAAATAGCCCTTCCATTATTATCAAACTCAACAACTCCAAATCTTTCAGGATCTTCAACAAAATATCCAAATACTGTTGCTCCCGAAGGTTTTTGAGCTGCTCGTTTAAGCCTTTTTACCAAACCATGACCATGGAATATATTATCACCTAATACCATAGCAACATTATCATTCCCTATAAATTCATCTCCGAGGATAAATGCCTGAGCAAGTCCATCTGGGGAAGGTTGTACTTTATAGGATAAATTAATTCCAAATTGATTCCCTGTATTAAGAAGCTCTTCAAACTTCTTGGTATCTTCAGGTGTTGAAATAATAAGAATATCCTTGATTCCCGCATTCATCAGAATGGATAAAGGATAATAGATCATTGGTTTATCATATATTGGTAGAAGCTGCTTGCTAGTTACCATTGTAAGAGGATAAAGTCTCGTACCACTTCCTCCTGCTAATATAATTCCCTTCATTAAATACCATGCCTTTCCTATTTTATGTCTTTAAGTAGTTGTCAATCTAAAATATATCCAGTCTTACTGGAATATAAACTGTAATATGCTGATTATTAGTAGATTGTTTTTATTATATACATTCATGGTATTTATTTCAACATAAAAGAGATATGTCTTGCACAGTGGCAGGACATATCTCCTTGTAGTTTAATTAGCTTTCATTAATTGTCTATATCTTTACTGTCAGCTTTTTTAGATTTATAGTAATCGTCAAACAACTTGGTAACGGCCTTGTATGTATCCTTGCTTATATCAGGTAATTCCCTACCCCAGTCACCAGTTGCTAGGGCATAGCCTCTCTGAAAAGCTGCTTCCATTTCCTTCATCTTGTCAATATCATCACCTGCAAGGG
>DUNS01000231.1 GCA_012839235.1 Clostridiales bacterium | reverse complement strand
CTTTCAACCAATGTGCGGGTAACGCCTTCTTCCCTCTGCTCCAATGTCTCACCAACACAAACGATAGGAATCAAATTGTGGGCGAAAGCTGAATGCACCTTCTTGTTAACTGTTTCATCGGTTTCTGCAAAATATTCTCTTCTCTCGGAGTGACCTATTATAACATATTTTACGCCAATGTCAGTTAACATATTCGGTGCTATCTCACCTGTATAAGCGCCACTTTCTTCATAATACATATTCTCAGCACCAATAGCAATATCAGTTCCTTTAACAGCTTCTATCGCTGGAATAAGGGAAACTGCTGGTACACAGAAAACTACATCCGCATCCTTAGTTGCTACAAGTGGTTTTAATTCATTTAATAAGGCAACTGTCTCACTAGGTGTTTTATTCATCTTCCAGTTACCTGCTATTATTTTTCTACGCATATTATTAACCATACCTTTCATCAGGGTGAATTAATTCACACTTCACTATAAAAAATCTACTTATCGTTAGCTGCTACAACTCCAGGAAGTTCTTTTCCTTCAAGGAATTCTAAGGAAGCTCCACCACCTGTTGAAATATGAGTCATCTTATCCCCATATCCTAATTGATTAACAGCCGCAGCTGAATCACCACCACCAATGATGGTTGTTGCATTTATCTCAGATAGTGCCTTAGCTACTGCATTAGTTCCATGGGCAAAATTAGGGAATTCAAATACTCCCATAGGTCCATTCCATACAACTGTTTTAGCATCCTTAACTGCATCAGCATATAGTTTTTGAGTCTTCTCACCAATATCCATACCTTCCCAATCAGCCTCAATCTCACCACGGCCAACTGTCTTAAATTCAGTATCTGCGGCAAAGTCTTTACCAACAACAGTATCAATAGGGATTAGTAGGTTGACACCTTTTTCTTTAGCCTTATCTATCATGTTTTTAGCATAATCTAAGTAATCTTCCTCTAACAAGGATTTACCAACTTCTTCTCCTAAGGCTTTCATAAATGTATATGCCATACCACCACCGATAATTAGTGTATCTACCTTATCTAGGAGGTTCTCTATAACTGAAATCTTGCTGGAAACCTTGGACCCACCAAGTATTGCAACAAAAGGTCTCTCAGGATTATTAACAGCATTACCTAAGAAGTCTATCTCTTTTTGCATTAAGTATCCAACAACTGAAGTATCTACATATTTAGTAACACCTACATTAGAGCAATGAGCACGATGAGCTGTACCAAAGGCATCATTAACAAATACATCACATAATGAAGCTAATTCTTCACTAAAGTTATCTGTATTCTTCGTCTCTTCTACACGATAGCGGGTATTCTCAATAAGGATTACATCTCCTTCTTTCATAGCTGCTACGGCTGCTTTGGCATTATCTCCAACAACATTATCATCCTTAGCAAATTTAACCTCTTGACCTAATAAGTCAGTAAGTCTTGCAGCAACTGGTGCTAATGATAGCTCAGGCTTTGGCTCTCCCTTAGGCTTACCTAAATGGGAACATAATATAACCTTGCCACCATCCTTGACTAATTTCTGAATCGTAGGTAATGCAGCTATCAGGCGGTTTTCATCAGTGATCTTTCCATCTATCAATGGTACATTAAAATCACAACGAACCAGTACTTTTTTACCTTTTACATTAATATCATCCACTGATTTCTTGTTTAACATGGTACTTCCCCTTTCAAAGTCAAAAAATATAGTATATAAAATAGGTCCGGTCCTAAAAAAGACCGGACCCACCATGGATCAATTAAGCAATAAATACAAGATTATGCTAATTCTGCGAAGTATTTGATTGTTCTTACCATCTGGCATGTGTAAGAATACTCATTATCATACCAAGCTACAGTTTTAACTAAAGTCTTACCATCTTCTAATTCCATAACCTTAGTCTGAGTAGCATCAAATAATGAGCCATAGGTAATACCAATAATATCAGATGAAACAATTTCATCTTCAGTATAACCATAGGAAGCATCAGCTGCTGCCTTCATAGCCGCATTAACTTCATCTGCAGTAACCTTCTTATTAACAACAGATGTTAAAATTGTACTAGAGCCTGTAGGAACAGGAACTCTCTGAGCATCACCTGCTAGCTTACCTGATAATTCAGGAATAACTAAACCGATTGCTTTAGCAGCACCTGTAGAGTTAGGAACGATATTAACTGCTGCTGCACGAGCTCTTCTTAAGTCACCTTTTCTATGAGGACCATCAAGAGTCATCTGATCACCTGTGTAAGCATGAATAGTAACCATGAAACCTTTTTCGATTCCAGCAAGCTTGTTAACCACGTTAGCCATAGGAGCTAAGCAGTTAGTTGTACAAGAAGCTGCAGAAATAATTGTATCCTCAGCTTTAATAACATTCTCATTAACACCAAATACAACTGTAGGAAGATCGTTACCTGCTGGAGCAGAGATAACTACTTTCTTAGCACCTGCATCTATATGTGCCTGGGACTTAGCCTTAGATGTATAGAAACCAGTACATTCAAGTACTACATCAACACCAAGCTCTCCCCAAGGTAATTCAGCTGCATTAGCCTTTGCATAAATTGTAATCTCTTTACCATCAACTACGATAGAGTTCTCTTTAGCTACAACTTCCTTATTATATCTGCCCTGAGATGAGTCATATTTTAATAAATGTGCTAACATCTTAGCATCTGTCAAATCGTTTATTGCAACGATTTCATAACCATCAGCACCAAACATCTCTCTGAAAGCTAGACGGCCGATTCTACCAAAACCATTAATTGCTACTTTTACTGCCATGATACATTCCTCCTAAGATTTATTATATAATACACTGCCCTAAGGACAGCTCTTAATAAAAACAGAAATCCGGATTAACAAAATTTTCTCAATCCTTATTAATTTTACCTAATTTTAATAAAAATATCAAGGGCTTATTTAAATTAATTAATTTATGATGAATATGTTAATATTTAATAAAAGCCCATAAGGTTTTTGTACAATTTATTCTAACATAAACTTTATATGAGGTAAACAAACTTTACATAGATTTAACATTTTTATTTTGACAATAAAAAAGAGTTTGTCCAATGCTTTCCGCAAAGGACAAACCCCTGTTTACT
>DUNS01000230.1 GCA_012839235.1 Clostridiales bacterium | reverse complement strand
ATGCAATTGGATACTCTAAAGAAATGATGGTAGGCAACAAGTGGAGACTGTTCTGTATGCAAATAAGCTTTATTGGATGGTTTTTCCTATGCCTATTAACCTTAGGTATAGGATTACTATGGCTTAATCCTTACATAGAGGCTGCCAATGCTGCCTTCTATAGAGATGTATCACAAAACTACGCTCAGAGAACAAACTATCAGGCATACAATCAGACATATAATCAATAAACTCAGACATATGTTTCTACAGCATACAAGGAGGTAAATCATGGTAGTTGACTATAATAATAGTATTGTTAGTCTTTCTAATTCTATATTGAAATACTTTGGTGCTAGGAATGAACATAGTAGCTTAAAGGATATCGATAAGTTATTAGAACATCAATATAATAACGTGGTTGTACTTCTTCTAGATGGAATGGGTATGGATGCTCTGGAATATCATCTTGAAGAGGATAGTTTCTTTCGGAGGAATATCCTTAGGGAATATTCCTCCGTATTTCCACCAACCACCACATCATCCACGACTTCTATGGAAAGTGGATTAACCCCTATGGAGCATGGATGGCTAGGTTGGAGCTTGTATTTTAGTGATATTGATAAAATTGTAGATGCATTTATAAATATGGAAAAGGATACAGAGGTACCTGCTGCAGATTATCATGTTGCAGGCAGGTATATTCCTTATAAAAGCATCTATGACAAGATAAAGGAGGCAGGCCAGGCAGGTGCCTATAGTGTATCCCATTTTGGAAGCAATATAATAGAAAGCTTTGACGAATTGACAGATGAGATTGTGAGACTCTGCCAGACTTCAGAAAGAAAATACATATATGGCTATTGGGAATATCCTGATAGCTTGATGCATACGGAAGGTTGCTATAGCCCTAGTGTTACCAATTGCATTAAAGAAATACAGGCTAAGGTGGAGGCGATGTGTGATCAGCTTAATGATACATTACTTATCGTAACTGCTGATCATGGCCATGGAGACCTGACCCATTATGTACTTAGGGATTATCCTAAGCTTGTATCTATGTTAAAACGTCCAACTGCCATTGAACCAAGAGCTACAGCCTTCTTTGTGAAGGAAGAGTATATTAAGGAATTTCCTAAGGAGTTTAAGAAGGAATTTGGAGCTGACTTTCTTCTATATTTAAGGGATGAAGTAATTGAAAAAGAGATATTTGGCCATGGACTAATCCATCCTAGGTTCAAGGAAATGGTAGGGGACTATCTAGCTGTGGCTATAAAAGACAAAGGGCTAGTATGGTCTGAGGAATCCTATCAATTTGCATCTCATCATGCTGGATATACTGATAGAGAGATGAGGATACCACTGATAACTATATCGAAGAAATAAGCCTGAGTATCTCATTGCCAATGAGGAGTTCAGTGATCTCTTCATTATTAGTGAAGGATCTTACATAAGTATTGCGATTATATCTGAATAGGAGTATTTATGTATTTAATAAGTGCATGTCTAGTAGGGGTTAACTGTAAGTACAATGGAACCACTAACCTTGATGAAGATTTATTAAGGTTATTCATGGAGGGCCAAGCTATTGCTATATGTCCAGAAGTACTTGGGAACTTAAGTATTCCAAGGGACCCTTGTGAAATAATTAAAGCTGATGATGGTTCTATAAAGGTTGTTACTACATCTGGTAAGGATGTTACCTCCAACTTTACAGCAGGTGCTAGAAAAACCTTGGACATCTGTAAATCAGCTGAAATTGATAAAGCTATTCTTCAGTCCAGAAGTCCTTCCTGTGGCTATGGAAGGATATATGATGGAACATTTAGTGGAAAACTAATAGAGGGTAATGGATTAACTGCACAGCTTCTCAGTGAGCATGGGATTAAAATATACACAGATGAGAACTGGAAAGAAGGAGAGAATGATTAAAAAAGTATCGACTAAATAAACTAGGAAAAATACTTTATGAAGGGAGATAGATTATGATTAGAAAACTCAGGGAACAAGACAGAACAATGGTTATGGATTATTTAAGCGAGGAACCCTCAATCAATTTATTTATAATTGGAGATATTGAGGCATATGGCTTTGAAGAGGACTTTCAAGAGGTTTGGGGACAGTTTAATGACGATGATCAGTTAGAAGGTGTACTTCTTAGATTTAACGAAAACCATATTCCCTATTTTAAAAATGATGACTTTGATATATCAGGATTTAAAGATATTATCTTAAGTAAAAAGGGTAAGATATTTATGTCTGGTAAAGAAAGCATTATGAGAAAGTTTGATGGCATTCTCCCTAATCATAAAGTTCAAACAACATATTTTTGTGAGTTAAAGGACCCAACTAGTTTAAATACAGAGCAAAGAGATAGCAGTATTAAGATTGCGAAAGAAGAGGATGCAAAGAGAATACAGGGGCTTATTGATCAGATAGATGAATTCACCCCAGTGGATAATGGAGTAGAAAGAACTGCCCGTAGGATTAGAACTAAAGCTGGTAGAGTATACTACATGGATAATGAGCAAGGTGAGATAGTAACTGTAGTGCAAACCGCAGCAGAAAACTCTAAATCAGCCATGGTAGTTGGTGTAGCAACAGCCCAAGCCTACAGGGGACAAGGGCGGATGAGTAAGTGTCTTACAGCACTATGTAGTGATGTTTTGGCAGAGGGAAAGACGCTATGCTTATTCTATAATAATCCTAGGGCGGGTAAGATATATCATAGACTGGGATTTGAAACTATTGATAATTGGGTTATGGTGAGTGAATAGTTTGAAGAAAAAAGCATCTTCACACAGAAGAACTACGAAGTTCGCACAGTGGTGCTCACTCCTTGTTCTTCCAGGTTTTTGCGATACCGCTATGCGGCACCATGTTGGTTAGATTGAAAAATTAAGATTTTTCAATCAATTAAAGAAGGGATTGGTGATGAAATGCTAAGATTAAGACCATTTAAATTAACTGATTCACAGTATCTACTCCAGTGGTTTGGAGATAAAAAAAGCTTTACCATGTGGAGTGCCGGTAAATTTGACTATCCATTAACAAAGGAACAGATAGAAGATTATTACCGCAAGTACGAAGAAGATGAATTCGCATGGATAATGATAGCACTTAATGAAGAGGGGAGACCAGTCGGGCATTTACTTATGCGTATGGCTGATTATAAGAAGGAAAGTATTCATTTTGGATTTATCATTGTTGATAGGAATGAAAGAGGTAAAGGCTATGGTAAAGAGATGGTAGCCCTAGCAGCAAAGTATGCTTTTGAAATTCTTAAACTTAAGAGAATTACATTAGGGGTATATGATAATAATCCTTCAGCCCATGGCTGTTATAAGGCTGTAGGCTTTGTTGATGAGGACTATCGCAAAGAAGTATTTACTTATGAGGATGAAAAATGGGGTATATTCGATATGGCTTACACTTTTTCATCTTGACATTAATTATTTACATATGGTAAGATTAGACAATCGTGAGGGAGTAATATGCGCTAATATCATAGGCGCGAGAACGCCAACACCGCGGTTATATATTAACCTGGCCTATCTTAAAATATGAGACTCATGTACAGTCTTGCTGTGCTTGGGTCTTTTTTGTGCGAATGCACGTGAACTCTAAGAAACTCCTATAGGAACTTCTTAAGGTTTTTAAATATTATTAGAATAAATGGTAAATGATATATTCATAGCCAATTCTTATATAAAATAAGTACTTAGCAAGCTCGACTAATTCTATATTAAATGGAGGATTTTTTACATGAAAGAGTATTTGCAGACTGCGGAAGAGGTTTTAAAACAGATTAATTCGGCAGCAACCGGCCTTACTAGTAGGGAGGCAGAAGACAGATTAAGAAATAATGGTCCTAACAAGCTAAAAGAGGCAGAGAAGGTATCCTTATTTGTAAGATTTTTAAATCAGCTTAAGGACCCTATGGTTATCATCTTACTTGTTGCAGCGGGAATCTCAGGATTAACAGCAATATATGAAGGTCATTCATTTGCTGACGTAATAATCATCCTAGGAGTTGTAGTTATTAACTCAATACTTGGTGTATATCAGGAAAGTAAGGCGGAGAAGGCAATTGAGGCTTTACAAGCAATATCTGCGGCAACCACAAGGGTAATGCGAGATGGGAAGATGCAGGTTGTTAAAAGTGAAGAGCTTGTAATTGGTGATGTTATTCTTCTGGAGGCAGGAGATTCTATTCCTGCTGATGCAAGAATATTGGAAAGTGCCAGTCTAAAGATTGAAGAGGCAGCCCTAACAGGTGAAAGTGTTCCTGTAGATAAGATCATCAAAGCGTTAAATCTAGGGGGACAAAAGGATATATCCCTGGGGGATCGTAAGAACATGGTATATATGGGCAGTACTGTTGTATATGGCCGTGGTAGTGCAGTTATTGTTGGTACAGGAATGAATACAGAGATGGGTAAGATTGCTGATGCAATTACCCAAGCTGAGGAAAATGCAACACCTCTACAGATAAAGCTTAATCAATTAAGTAAGACACTTAGCTGGCTTGTTCTTGGAATAAGTGTGTTTATATTCTTATTTAGCGTATTTAGAATATATCCAGATATTACCAGAGAAAATATTCTAGGTACATTTATGATAGCTGTATCACTGGCAGTAGCAGCAATTCCTGAGGGCCTGGCAGCAGTAGTAACAATAGTTCTTTCTATCGGTGTTACTAACATGTCCAAGAGAAATGCAGTTATACGTAAGTTAACAGCTGTTGAGACATTAGGAAGTACCAATGTTATATGCTCTGATAAAACAGGAACCTTAACCCAGAATAAGATGACTGTAGTAGATCATTATGGCAGTGATGAAACTCTTCTAGGAAGAGTAATGGCTCTTTGTAATGATGCTCATCTTAATGAAGCCCATGAGGCAGAAGGTGAGCCTACAGAGGCAGCTCTAGTTAACTATGCATACAAATTGGGCTTTTCTAAGGTAGATATGGAAGCCGACACACCTCGCGTGGCAGAGGCTCCTTTTGACTCCGGAAGAAAGCTAATGAGTACAATTCATAGATTTGAAGATGGGAAGTTTGAACAATATACTAAGGGTGCTCCAGATGTCTTGATTTCCCGTTGCACCACATATTGGGATGGCAGCAGTCAGCAGCCCATGACTGATGAAAAAAGGGAAGAAATACTTACAGCTAATAAATCTCTTGCCAATCAAGCATTACGTGTACTTTCTGCAGCATTTCGTAGCTGGGACAGTATGCCAGAGGATATTACTCCTGAAAATCTAGAACAGGACCTATGCTTTGTTGGTCTTACAGGAATGATTGATCCAGTTCGTCCAGAGGTTAAACCTGCTATAGAAGAGTGTAAGAATGCAGGTATTCGTACGGTAATGATCACCGGTGACCATAAGGACACAGCAGTTGCCATTGCTAAGCAATTAGGTATCATAGAGGATGGATCTCAAGCATTGACAGGCTCTGAGCTTAATGAAATACCAGATGATAAGCTTGATGATGTGATTGATAAATATTTTGTATATGCCCGTGTTCAACCTGAACACAAGGTTCGTATAGTTAAGGCTTGGCAGGATAGAGGGATGATAGTTGCTATGACCGGTGACGGAGTTAATGATGCTCCATCTATTAAGACTGCTGATATTGGTATAGGCATGGGTATAACAGGTACAGATGTTACTAAGAATGTAGCTGAAATGGTACTGGCAGATGATAACTTTGCAACTATTGTTAATGCTGTTAAGGAAGGTCGTCGTATCTATGACAACATCCGTAAAGCAATCCAGTTCCTCCTATCATCTAACCTGTCTGAGGTACTAGCTATATTTGCAGCTACCTTATTTGGTTTTACTATCTTAAAGCCAGTACACTTACTATGGATTAACCTTGTAACCGACTCTATACCTGCTGTTGCTCTTGGTATGGAGGCTGAAGAAGCTAACACTATGAAAAATCCTCCAAGGGATCCTAAGGAAGGAATATTTGCTAGAGGCTTAGGCTTTGACGTTATATGGCAAGGTACTATGGTTGCAGCCCTGACAGTAATATCCTACTTTATTGGCCACTATATAGAGTCAGGTCTATGGGAAGTTGCAGAAAGCCCAGATGGTATGACTATGGCATTTTTAACACTTTCAATGTCGGAAATGTTCCATTCCCTTAATATGAGAAGTAGAAGACATTCAACATTTGCAATGAAGAGTAAGAACAACTTCCTATTTGGAGCTGTTATTGCATCCTTCATATTGACCACAGTGATTATATTTGTTCCACCAATTGCTAATGCATTTAGCTTTGAGCATATTTCAATATATGAATATGCTATATCCATGGGACTTGGTTTTTCAGTTATTCCTATTGTTGAAATCGTTAAGTTCTTCCAGAGAAAATATGATAGAAGCAAGGGTATAGTAGAGTAAAGTAATAATAGAATCATAGAAGTCTAGAATAAAAATTGAATTAGCAGGTCATTTACCTGAAAAGAATAAAGGCCCTGAAGATTAATAGCTATATAGTTATTATCCTCAGGGCTTTTAAAGTCTGCTCTCTACTGTTAGTAAATGAATAATTTAAATATAACATAATACAAAAGTGTCATGGATTTACCCATTGAGTATAACACTAGGAAATGATATATATGGAGTAGCTCAATGAATTACTATAATGAAGGAGATGAAACATGAAAATAAGAAATCCAATTTTAAGAGGTTTCCATCCAGATCCATCTATTATACGGGTTGGAGATGATTATTATATAGCAACATCGACATTTGAATGGTGGCCTGGGGTAAGGCTTCATCATTCTAAAGATTTGGTTAATTGGGAATTAATAAGTTACCCCTTAGATAGAGTATCACAGCTTGACCTTAAAGGGGTAGGACCTAGCCAGGGTATATGGGCTCCTTGTCTTACCTATCACCAGGGAACTTTCTTTCTAGTATATACAGTTGTGTCTACATTCTATTGTAATATGCATGATACTAACAATTATATGGTGACCGCAACAGATATACATGGACCCTGGTCGGAGCCAATTACTCTAAGTAATTTTGGTTTTGACCCATCCCTATTTCACGATGATGATGGTAGGAAATACATGGTAAGTATGGTGACAGACCATAGAGTACCCCAGAAGTATTCAGGAAGATTACTTTTACAGGAATATGATCATAAGCTTAAGAAAATGGTCGGACCAATCAAGGATTTATATGCAGCAGATAAGATCTATCTAGAAGGTGCCCATATATACAAAAGAAATGAATGGTATTACCTGTTTGCTGCTGATTCGGGAACAGCTGAGAATCATGGTCAAAGTATTCTAAGGTCAAGAAACATCTGGGGAGAGTATGAGATGTATAAGGCTGATTTCATGGAGAGAAAGGATGACAATGAGGCTTACTCAATTATGACCAGTAGACATAAGCCAGATATTCTTCTTCAAAAAAGTGGACATGCTGACTTAGTGGAGACGCAAAATGGTGACTGGTATATGGTTCATCTATGTGGAAGAGTTCTTAAGTATAATGAGAAGGCTAAAGATAGTGAGGTTGCAAAGGAAAGAAGATATCAGCTAGGTAGAGAAACCGCTATACAGAAGGTGGTCTGGACCGATGATGGCTGGTTAGAGCTGGCACAAGGAGGTACAACACCTCTTGAAGAAGTAGAGATGCCTGACCTACCACTATACCCAACAGCACCACCCCTTGTAAGGGATGATTTTGATAGTGATACTTTAAATCTTGAGTATCAGTCCTTGAGGATTCCTATGGATGAAAGCTATCTATCTTTAAGTGCAAGACCAGGTTATTTAAGATTATACGGTCGTTCAGGCTTATCATCTAGACTTTCACAAACCTTGATAGCAAGAAGATGGACAGAGTTTAAGTTTACAGCAACTACAATTCTTGATTATAGTCCTGAGGTATTTAAACAGTTGGCAGGATTAATATTTATCTATGATACAGAGAACTACCTATATCTTCATGTAACCCATGATGAGGATCTTGGTAAATGTATAAGCATAATTAGATCAATTAATGGAACCTGGGATTACCCAGAGAAGTTTATTCCATTAGAAACCGATAAAGAAGTTATACTCCAAGGTAAGGTAGATTATGGACTTATTCAATTCTATTATGGTTATGGGGAAGATAAGCTACAAGCAATTGGACCGGAGATGGATTGCAGCTTTATAAGTGATGAAGCATGTAAAGAAGGATGGTTTACAGGTGCAATGGTTGGCCTATGCAGTCAGGACATGACTGGGGATAGAAAGCCTGCTGATTTTGACTGGTTTGAATATAAGGTGGATTAGGAGTCAGGATTAGTATTAGCCGTACGATATTCACTTGGTTGTATGCCAGTATGTGACTTAAATATGCGACTAAAATAATAGTTATCATTATAGCCCACTAATTCTGCAATCATCTGAATTTCAAGCTCAGGCTGGTTAACAAGTAGACGCTTAGCCTCGTTTAATCTTAGCCTTGTTAAATACTTAGAAGGGGTACTGCCAGTGAATTTTTTGAATATCTTACCAAGATATTCAATAGTAAAACCAAAATGATCGGCCATCTCATTTAATGAGATTTCCTTGTTGAAGTTCTCACAAAGATATTGCTCCATTAATTCGCAGATGGTCTCTTGGTTTAGAGGATTGGCCTCAGATGATATTGCTGTAAGCTCCTGATGCTCTGAATCCATTGATATTAATAGCTTTTGCAGTGCAGTATTTAAAGCCTCAGATGTAATAGGCTTGAGCAAGTAATCCTTTACACCATACTTTAGTGCTGACTGGGCGTATTTAAAGTCACTATAACCTGTTAATACTATAGTTTTAATTGTAGGATGGCACTTATTGATATACTTGGCTAATTCAATTCCATTATATTGGGGCATTCGAATATCAGTAATAACAAGATTGGGGCACACACGATCAATCAACAGCTGTGCATCCATACCATTGGTAGCGGTACCAGCCAATACAAGAGGAAGTGAAAGGGCTTCAATCTTCTTAATAGTGTTATTAAGTATTAAGCTTTCATCCTCTACTATGACATATTTATAACTTGGGGTTGTGCTCATAATATTCCTCCTTCGACTTATATATGGGTCCTCCAAGGGTAAAGATAGTTCTTTGTGGCAGAGTATTTTCTATTTCGAATATACTCTGCTGTCCATAGAGTAGTTTTAATCTTAGGTAGACATTCTTAAGCCCCATGCCACCTATTTTAAGGGATTTTGACTCTTCGTTAATATCAATATTTTTAAAGGTATTCATCAAATATTCTTTTCTTTCATTAGATAAGCATCCACCATTATCTTGAATTGCTACTGTCCAGTTATTATTAATTAATCTGACTTTAATACTTAGTTTCCATGGTGGCATCTTATCAAATGCGTATTTAAAAGCATTTTCTACAATTGGTAGTAGAATTAGCTTAGGAATAAGAATATCATCTGCAACTTCTTCTACATCGATAGAATACTCAAAAGAGTCCTTATAGCGCATCTCCATGCATTTGATATATTGCTCAGTAGAGAATATTTCCTCACTTAAGGGTACTATCATATCTTCAGAAGAGGATATATATCGAAAATAATCACAAAGTGCTTGGCAGAGGGTGACGATATCTTCATTCATATCCTCCTCAGCCATTACGCTTATATTGGTCAGACAGTTATAGAGAAAATGAGGATTAATAAGGGATTGAGTCGCCTGTAATTTAGCTCTAGTCTCTTCGGAACGAGAGAGAAGAACATCTTGGGTGGTTGAACGAAGCTTCCCATACATCTCCCTTATTGACTCACATAATTGTGAGATCTCTTTAATATTACTATCTGCTGAAGTAAGGATTTTCTTGTTCTCATCTAATACACGGTTTATTGTAATTTTCTTGGTTGCACTGGTCAATTTACGAAGAGGTCTAGTTAACCTACTGGATATAAAGAAACAGATAGCCAAGGTTAGTAAAATGGACAGAATAAGAATATATGTAAAGGATTCCTTGAAGGAATTAATTGAATAATAAATTGAATCCTTTGGTTCCGATGTGATAACTGTCCAATCATAGTCATTAATGTATTTATAGTTAACAAGATGTTCTTCATTATTTTCATCAGTGTATGATATCATTTCTTCAGTAGATGGGCCTGTCGCATCCTTTTCTATTAAAGAAAGATAATCATTATTCACATCCCTATAATAAGGATACAAAAGCTCCCCTCTATCATTATATACATAGATAGAGACGTAAGGGTTGTTTTTCTTTAATTCTGGGATAAGATTAAAAATCTGGTTACAATCTTGAATTACTTCTATAATCCCCTGTGGCTCATGGGCTTCATTAAAAAAAAGTCTAGTTAATGATATGTATTTTCTACTTACTTGATTCTCACCTTGTCCAGGTAAGTCAAGAAATACCTGAGGGGAAGATATGTATTTATGGCCATTCAGGTCCATAGTTGGTTTATACCATGTCATGGTATCAAAACTTGTATTAGTGACCCTCTGAAAATAACCAGAGCCTACACAGTCACCACCCATGCTGTAGAGATTAACCTGAGGCACAGAGTGAAAGGGGCCGATAATTGCAGTGATAATATCA
The DNA here is from genome assembly GCA_012839235.1 of Clostridiales bacterium. Classification (GTDB taxonomy): domain Bacteria; phylum Bacillota; class Clostridia; order Lachnospirales; family Lachnospiraceae; genus Mobilitalea. The sequence continues at coordinate 1,041 of DUNS01000230.1, read as the reverse complement.
TATATAGCTATAATCCTATCCCTTGAATCTAATATATTATCTAATGATACTTGGGAATAGCGATATGTATTAGAAAATTCTATAAAGTTGCTTTTTATTGCATTAGAATATAGGATGTTCATGGAAACAGTAGACATCTTGTTTAATTCTGTACTAACGGAGCTTCCAATTGAAGCACACAGATCCTCGGACTTTCGTCTAGCATCATTATAAAGCATATTCTTATTATAATGGTAGAAATATGAGAAAAAAGTAGTAAGTAGAATCATAATGAAAAGCCCATAAACAATAAAAAGATACATATTCTGCGAATAATTTTTTCTTCTTTTGCTCAAATCTCCACCTCACAATTTCTTAAGTATATCAAAACTTATAGATTAGGAACCCAAAAATCCATGACCTTTATTGGACTAATCTGTTTATTCGTGGATATTATACATTGTAGTTCAAAAAAGTGCAAATGATAGTTTGGTTTTGTCTATTATAGCTAGAAGGTTACTATGATAGAATTTGAGATGGAGATATAGAATGTGAATTTTAAAAATTTTAGGAGGAGAATGTGAATATGAAGAAATATTCTAAAAAGATTTTTGTATTAGTAATGTCGCTGGTTGCTTTTTTATTAGCATTTACTGCATGTAAAAAGGATAATGAAACTTCAACTGATAGTGGAGGAGAGAAGAAGAACGTAACAATAACATTCGGTTCCCACCAATCAGGACTACCTACATCAGGAGTAGTTCAAGAGCTGGCTAAGGAATTCGAAGCAGAGACAGGAATTAAGATTGATTTTCAGATATCACCTGATGCTCAATGGAGAGATCTAATCAAGGTTAAGTTAGATGCAGGTGAGGCTCCAGATATCTTCTGTGCAGATACACCTATTAATCTAGCATCCAGCATGAAGTTTGATGAATACTGCGTTCCTCTTAACGATCAGGAATGGGTATCAAGAATGGATGAGAATGTACTTCCTGCAATATCAATCGATGAAAAGGTATATGCGATAACATTTCCAGGAAAGAAGATGTATTTCTACGT
>DUNS01000229.1 GCA_012839235.1 Clostridiales bacterium | reverse complement strand
TTAAACAAGGCATGAAGATGGCCGCAGTTGGTAGAATTCAAACAGGTAATTATACAAATAAAGAAGGACAAAAGGTTTACACCACTGACGTTGTTTTAGAGGAAGTTGAGTTTGCAGAGAGTAAGAATGCAAGTTCAGGATCATCTAATTATGGACAAAGCGGTGGCAACAATGATTTTAAACCTGAGCCAAGCTCTGCTATGGGTGATGGCTTTATGAATATTCCTGATGGTATAGACGAAGAATTGCCATTTAACTAAGAAACATCTAAATTAATATTTGGATAAGGAGGTCATATTATGGCAGGTAATGATAGAGGACATTCTCCAATGAAGAGAAGAACTTTTGGCCACAGAAGAAAAAAAGTCTGTGTGTTCTGTGCGGATAAAAACTTTAAAGAAATTGATTATAAAGACATTAATAAATTAAAAAGATATGTATCTGAAAGAGGAAAAATTCTTCCAAGAAGAATTACAGGTAACTGTGCAAAGCATCAAAGAGCTTTAACTGTTGCTGTTAAGCGTTCAAGACATATCGCTTTAATGCCTTATACAATGGACTAAGCCCTGACTTTAGCTAGTACTAAAGGTTAGGAAGGTCAATTGGCCGGGTATTATATGAATTGAAAAGAAATAAAAAACCACTATATGACCTAGGGGATATCTCCTTTAAGCCATATAGTGTTTTTTGTTTTTAGGACATTGAATGACTTGGTGATTATATAGAGGCATAAAAACACTTTCAATAAACTGGGTTTAATGCTATAATGTAGCTTATCGGAAGTTGAGTATCTATTTGAATGATATTTGTAACTGGTACAAAAAGAAGGAGCAATAGTCATGGGTAATAAAATAAGAATGAGAAGTTCACTAAGAGCATACTTGCTTTGGCCAATTATATTGACAGGTCTTTTACTAGTTATGAATCTGGCTATTTATGTATTGGACAAAAAAGCTGGTTATGTAATGAGTGGTTTCATCTTTATTTATTTTATTATTGCAATAACGATTTTTTACATTAATAGAAAAGCAATTGCAACTGAGATGGTTCATTACGCTATGGATTTTAGCCAAGTACAAAAGCAGCTGGTTAAAGAAATGTCTCTACCTTACGCCCTTCTAGATATTGATGGAAGCTTGCAGTGGGGAAATGATGCATTTCTAGAAATTATTAATGAGAAAAGGACTGTTCGTAAGCCTATCACTGCTTTTTTTCCTGATATAACCGCTGAAAAGCTACCTGAAAGAGAAGTGGATGAAATTATCCATATATCATATAACAATCGAGACTATAGAGTAATACTTCGGAAGATGGTTTCTCCTAGCTTTGATGGCTCAGGCTGGGGATCTGATGTTTCACCCCTAAAGGCTTGGACAAGCAGGAATGCCCTTATTGCCCTATATATGTATGATGAGACCGAGATAATCTCCCTTCTTAAGGTTAATAAGGAGCAGAAATTAGTATCAGGCTTGCTATATATTGATAATTATGATGAGGCCTTAGAAACTATTGATGAGGTTAGACGATCTTTACTAACTGCTCTAGTTGACCGTAAGATTAATAAGTATATGCAATCTATTGATGCAGTAATAAAAAAGATAGAGAAAGACAAGTATTTTTTTATATTCCAACAAAAATATCTCCCCTATGTGCAAAGTAATAAGTTCTCTATCCTAGAAGAGGTCAGAGGGGTTAATATAGGTAACGAGATGTCAGTAACAATAAGTATAGGTATTGGGGTAGATGCAGACACCTATATTAATGGTTATGAATTTGCAAGAGCGGCGATTGATCTAGCCTTAGCAAGAGGTGGAGATCAAGCTGTGATTAAGCAAAAAGAGAAAATTGCTTACTATGGTGGTAAGAGCATTCAGATGGAAAAAAACACTCGGGTTAAGGCGAGAGTTAAGGCCCATGCATTTAGAGAGATTGTTGAGAATAAGGATAAGATCGTTATAATGGGCCATAAAATTGGTGATGTGGATTCTCTTGGTGCTGCCATCGGTGTATACCGTATAGCAAAAACATTTAACAAGAAGGTTCATATTGTCATCAATGAAGTAACAACCTCCCTACGACCTATGCTAAACCGTTTTGTAGGAAATCCTGATTATGAGGAAGACTTATTCCTTAACAATGATAAAGTTAAGGAAATAGTAGATATTAACACCTTGCTAGTAATAGTAGATGTTAATAGGCCAAGCTATACTGAGTGTAGCGACTTATTAGACTATACCAAGACGGTTGTTATCTTTGATCATCACAGACAGACCAATGAAGCTATTGATTCTGCGGTACTTTCCTATATAGAGCCATATGCATCCTCAACCAGTGAGATGATTGCAGAGATACTGCAATATATAGGCGGTAATCTCAAATTGAAGCCACTGGAGGCAGACGCTCTTTATGCTGGGATAATGATTGATACCAACAACTTCCTGACAAAGACAGGTGTCAGAACCTTTGAGGCAGCAGCGTTTCTACGAAGAAATGGTGCTGATGTGACTAGGATACGAAAGCTATTCCGTAGTGAGATTATTGATTATAAAACTAAAGCGGATGCGATTCTTAATACAGAAATATTTAGAGATGTTTATGCAATCTCAGAATGTGCCAGCTCAGAGGTTGGTAGCCCTACTATATTAGGGGCTCAAGTAGCCAATGAATTGTTAAATATCAGTGGAATTAAAGCCACATTTGTTCTCACGGAGTATAATGGCAAAATATACATTAGTGCTCGTTCTATTGACGAAGCTAATGTGCAGGTCATTATGGAGAAGCTTGGTGGTGGTGGTCACTTAAGTGTGGCTGGTGCACAATTAGAAGATACTAGTATGGAGGAAGCAATTTCTCTGATAAAAGCTACTCTTGATAATATGATTGAAGAGGGAGAGCTATAGTTGGATTAGATAGAAAGGATTGAATATTATGGAAGTTATATTAATTCAAGATGTTAAAAGCCTTGGTAAAAAAGGTGATGTTGTAAAAGTTAACGATGGTTATGCAAGAAATTATATCCTACCTAAAAAGCTTGGTTTAGAAGCTACTAAGCAGAATTTATATAATTTAAAGCAAGAAAAAGCAGCTGAAGAAAAGAGGCAGAAGGAAATCCTAGATGAAGCTAAGAATTTTGGAAAGCAGCTGGAGAATATTACAGTAAAACTGTCAATAAAGACTGGTGAAGGTGGTAAAACCTTTGGATCTATTTCTACAAAAGAAATTGCAACAGCAGTTAAAGAGCAATTCGATATAGATATTGATAGAAAGAAATTACAACTCTCAGATCCTATTAAAAGTGCTGGGTCCTACACAATTGTTGCAAAACTACACCCTCAGGTGTCCGCTGATTTAAAGATTGTGGTAGAGGCGCTTTAGGGAATGGTTCTATGAGGGGGAATAACAATGGATGAAGCCTTAATAAAAAAGATACTTCCACATAGCAGGGAAGCGGAACAGTCAGTTATAGGCTCCATGATTATGGATAGGGATGCAATAATTGCTGCAACGGAGATCATCAGTGGATCAGATTTTTACGAGCAGCAATATATGATATTGTTTGATACTATGGTGGAGTTATCAAATGAAGGAAAACCTGTTGACTTAATTACACTTCAAAATCGTTTGAAGGAAAAGGATGTACCTGCTCAGGTTAGTAGCTTAGAGTTTATAAGAGACTTGGTTGCAGCAGTACCCACATCTGCTAATGTAAGATATTATGCCCAGATAGTTAGGGACAAGTCGGTTTTACGTAAGTTGATTAAATCTGCAGAAGAGACAGCCAATGAGTGTTATCTTGATAAAGAAAGTCTTGATAGTATTATAGAAAAGGCTGAAAAGGCTGTCTTTAATATAGTTCAAAACCGTGGTTCAAAGGAATTTACTGATATTAAGGATGTTGTTCTTAGATCAATTGATAGCATTGAAGCAGCAGCTAAGAATCAAGGTAGTGTAACGGGTGTTGCAACTGGATTTTATGATCTAGATTATAAAACAGCAGGACTTCAGCCCTCTGATCTTATACTAATAGCTGCGAGACCTTCTATGGGTAAAACTGCTCTAGCCCTTAATATTGCCGAGTATGTGGCTCTTAAATCTAATATTACTACTGCGATTTTTAGCCTGGAGATGTCACAAGATCAGCTTGTTAAGCGTATCCTGTCTATGAACTCTAGGGTAGACTCCCAAGCGATTCGTACAGGTAATTTATCCAATGATGATTGGACTAGCCTAATGGAAAGTGCAAGAATTATTGGTAATTCTAATCTTGTAATTGATGATACGTCTGCTATCTCCGTTAGCGAGATGCGATCAAAATGTAGAAAACTAAAGATGGAGAAGAACCTTGGACTTATTATAATTGACTACCTACAGTTAATGTCTGGTAGTAAACGTTCAGAATCGAGACAGCAAGAGATATCAGAGATTTCTAGATCCTTAAAATCATTGGCAAGAGAGATCAATGTTCCTGTTGTGGCTCTTTCTCAGCTAAGTCGTGCTGTTGAATCTCGTCCTGATAAAAGGCCTATGCTATCTGACCTTAGAGAATCAGGAGCGATTGAGCAGGATGCGGACGTTGTTATGTTCATATATAGAGATGATTATTATAATCATGATACAGAGGAACCCGGTGTGTCAGAAGTTATAATAGGTAAACAAAGAAATGGTCCTGTTGGGACCGTCAAGCTTGCATGGTTAGCCCAATACACTAAATTTGCAAACTTAGAAAGATAGATTAAGAGAAGGCCTAATGATGAATGGTAAAAGTATTAAACTTACCTACTTTGATCTTCCAAAGAGTGTCTATATCCCCCAATATTATGGATAGTATAATAGAGAGTAGAGGTGTAACTAATGTATGGCCCGTTATATTTATCTTAGGGATGACAGCTTCATTCCTCATGTTTTTACTTGGAAGCTATGAGAAAAGAACTGAAAAATATTAGCTTAATATTAAATAAATAATAGATGTTTAAGGTTATCTCATAGGATTTTTTGATAACCTGTTGAAAAGAGGAAACTTATCCAAGGTTTCCTTTTTTTGTGTCGACAAGTTTAATGGGAATATGTGGAAAAGATATTGCAATTGAGGTTTGCTATGTTATAATGTAAAAAGTGGTAAATAATTACAGCAAAGGGAGGAGAAAAGATGGACGAAGTTAGGTATATGATTTCAGAAACATCTAAACGGGTTGGTGTTGAAGATCATGTACTACGTTATTGGGAGAAAGAGCTTGAACTACCAATTAACCGTAATGAGATGAACAATAGATACTATTATGAGTCTGATATAAAACTTCTACAGACTGTAAAAAGTTTAAAAGATCAGGGCTTTCAGCTCAAGGCTATTAAGATGATGTTGCTTAACATTGATAATAATGGTTCCCTTGATACATTTACGGGGGTTGATTTTAAGAAAGATCAAGATGGAAAGGTGAATGATATGATTGATGAAGTGAACTTAACAGAAACTGACAATGGGACAAGCTTAGTTGCTAAGGAAGAAATTCATGATATAACCCATAAGCCTAATGAAAAAATGGATCAATTCAAAGCGATAATGAATGAAATAATAACAGGGGCTTTAAAAGAAAATAATGTTGAGCTAAAAGAGGATATAGGATCTAATATAACTGAGAATGTACTTAGAGAAATGAAATTTTTAATGAGATTAAAGGAAGAGAAAGAAGAAGATCGTTTTCGTAAATTGGATATGACTATTCGAGATTACCAGAAAAGTAGAATGATGACAGCAGCAGCATTAGATTCAAAAGGAAAAAAGAAATCAAAGTTTTTTAAGAAGAATACTCATGTTTATATATAATATCTACGAATAAACAGATTAGCCCATGATGTACAAAGCATCAGAGCTTATAATCTGCACTTCACGAAAAGGATGAATTAGTAAAATGGATAAGAAATATAATATCGGACAAAAATAGAGGATAGTATGTACTTAATACTATCCTCAACTTTATTTACGCGAACGCGTACTTCTTTCGGTTATGTATTATTATGCTGAGATAGAATCTGTAGGGCAAACATCAGCACAAGCCCCGCAATCTATGCAAGAATCTGCATCAATTTCATAATGCGCTGCACCTTCAGAAATTGAATCTGTAGGGCACTCTGCTTGACAAGCTCCGCAGCTAATACATTCGTCATTAATAGTATATGCCATAGCTTTCATCCTCCTTTTTATACAATCGACTATATTTTAATATATGAAGTGCCATAAAGCAAGATATAATTACTAATTTTGTGGGTTGACGGAATAAGTAGGATGGAATATAATAAAAAACGTAGCGAAAGATTGCAAGCTTGCTTGCTAAACTGCAAATAAGGATATGAATAATAAACGTAGATAATTTTCTATGTGACGTTCATACAATTATAGATGAAGGAGGGAACGACATGGCAGCTATAACTAAGGATATGACAATTGCTCAAGCAATAGCAGCTGATCAGAATATTATCCCTGTATTAATGGATATGGGTATGCATTGTATCGGATGCCCAGCTTCTCAAGGAGAAACAATTGAGGAAGCAGCAATGGTTCACGGTATGGATCCAGATGATTTAATGGATAGGATCAAAGAGGTTGTGGGACAATAAGAGAACACCTAAAAAAGGATGAGGTAAACCTCATCCTTTTATGATTCTAGTAATAGGTTGCTGAGCCAGTTATGGCCCAGTTACCTAACGTGCTACATGACTGAAAGGATTTGTATTGCTTGGTTCCTAACAATAACCTCATAGTGTTCATCATAATAAGTAGTACTTGCATATGTGTATCTCTCCGCTTTACCGAATTCGGAAATTATATTACATATTTTATTGAATTCTTCAGGTGTGTGGTCAGATTTAGTAATGACCAAGTAGTAAATAGAAGTCAAAGGGTTTTTATAAAGGGTATTGTTTCCTGTATATACACCCACTAATATATTAGAAAGATCGATAACTTCCTGTAAGGAATTAAAGGAAAAAATCTTTGTGAAATTAGGACTAATATTAACACCAATTTTCTCGGCTTGAAGGTTATCATCGGATTCTGAAGATTCTTGATCATCCTTAATAAGCTCATCCCCGTCCTCTAATGAATTATCCTCGAAGTTTTGAATAATCTCATCTGCATAAGCATCATCGTCAGAATAATCATTCTCGGAATCTTCCCTAAGGTTAAATGACGAGAACTTAGAAAATCTAGTATCAAGTTCATCAGGATCCTCAACCTTTGTAATAACTAGGATAAGGCATTCTGTAGAAACAGGAATTGCTTCAATCATTAAAGGTATATCATCTACTTCAAAACCGAATTCATAAAAAGCCTGTTGGATCATATCCCTAAAGAGCGCTTTTGCTTTCTCAGTTCCGTATGCCAATTCGCTTATTCTCAATTCGCGGTCAATTAAATCGCTCTTATTCAAGGTACATCTTATCTGATTATCACTAATTTTTTCAATTCTCATAGAGTACACCCCTTTCTTTGTTAAAAAGGAACGGTTAATATTGCTACATTAAATCTATTAGTGTAAAAGAAGTATAATTTAAAAAGATTGTAAAGTCAATACGGTAAGATATGAAATTTATATGGCATTTATATAATAAATAAATAACTTTACCCGTAAGCCTGCAGATTAGAAACTCGATAGCTAGCACTATCTCGTTCATTTTGCACTTATCCATGTTATCCATATCATTCTATTGTGACAAAAAACATGTCACATAAAATGCTCTGTATACCATAGACTAATCTGTTTATCGTAATTTTACACAAAAGTTTTTAAAATGTTTGTTAATTTATATGGGGCAATAAATATTGATTATAATCCATATTATGGGTATAATAGGAAATGTCTTTATTTCTTTTGCATTAATGATGATATGAAAGGAGTGAGTTAAAGAAGAGATATGGTTCAATAAATATCGAGTAATCAAGGAACTAGGCAGGGGAGGTACTGCCAGTGTATACCTCGCCGAACACATCAAACTAAATTCTTATCGTGCAATCAAGTACATTTCTAATAATAATCCCTTATATGATTATCATATAAAAGAAGCTTTTCTTTTAAAAAATCTCAAACATTCCTGTATTCCAATAATTTATGATATTGAGGAAAATGAATATGGTTCCTATATTATTGAGCAATATATTGAAGGAATAACATTAAAAGAATATGTTATGTCCCATAGACCAATAAGTGAATGTGAGATTATTTCATATGGATTACAGCTTTGTGATCTTATCTTATATCTTCATTTATCAAAGAGATCTATAATATATATCGACATTAAGCCAGAGAATATTATGATTGCTGATGGAACACTAAAGCTTATAGATTTCGGTAGTGCCCTTTATCAGGATGAGCTACATGAGGAACAAAAATATATGGCCACAAGAGGCTATAGCGCCCCTGAGGTATTTGCCAATAAAAGGGCCGATGAGCGAAGTGATGTGTATGGTATTGGTATGATGTTATATTATATGGTAACAGGTAGATATTTAACAAACAATTCTAAAAATATTTCTAATATTGATCTTAATGGACCTTGTTCAAAAAAATTAAAACGGATAATAAATCGATGTCTAAAATACAATCCCTCTCAAAGATATGGAAGTGTCACTGGACTTAGTAAGCATTTGTCATCTCTAATGCATAAAGAAAAGAATTACAATGATAAATCCTTAACCCTGAAAATCGCTTTAATTGGATCTCAGCCAAGAATAGGCGTGACCCATCTTTCTCTACAGCTTTGTAGATATTTATCATTACGTTGGAAAAACATTATATATGAAGAAAAAAACCAAAGTAATTTGATTAGTAAGATTAAAAGTCAATATGATGGGCTTGATACTCATACCAATATTTTAAAGATAAAGGGAATATCAATGCTTTCACAGGATTTAATTACGATGGAAGATAATCTAGAGAACTTTATAAGAGTACAGGATTATGGATGTCTAACAGAAGTAAATCTTAAAGACTTTATAGCAGCGGATATTAAGATCATGGTTCTTGGTGCCAAGGACTGGGAATTATATTATTCAGAAAAAGCATTAAGAATTACAGAGCACCATGAGGATATCCTATATTTCTTTAATTTCCTGGATGGAAGCCAATTTCATAGGGTTATGAAAAGTATGAAACATAAAAACTGCTATCGTATACCTTATGGAGCTGATCCATTGGGGAGGGGGACTGGAAAGAAGGGCCATGAAATATTTGACGAAGTAGTACGGATGATTGAAGCAAAGTTCGATAGGAAAGGGATGCTATGAGAAGAAGACCAATGTTAATGGCTAGAATCAAAGCTAGAGGCAATAATAAACCCATTAGGACAATTGGTATAGTTGGGGCTCACCAGGGGGCAGGTGTAACCTTCACAGCCTTAATGATAGGGATGTACCTTAGTGAAAGGCTGGGAGAAGATACTGCTTTACTTGAGTGTAATAATCATGGTGATTTTAATCGAATTCAGTCTGCTTATGCTTGGAGCAGTGAAGTGTCAGGCGGCTTCTCTTTTCATCAGTTAACCTGCTATAAGGAGGTGATGCCAAACCAGTATGCAACCATACTTAACCAAAACTATGAAAACATTATCCTTGATCTTGGAGTAGGACATAATACAAACCTAGAAGAATTTTTAAGATGCAGTATTAAGATTATTATAGGAGGACTAGCTCCCTGGAATCAAGATAAGCTATTAGAATTTGCTAAAGAAAGGGAAGAACTTTATAGAAACAGGTCTATTATATATCTTCTTCCATACAATGATAGATCAACTATAAAAAGGTTAAGGGGGAAGCTATCTGGACATATTTATGGGGTTCCCTATGAAAAGGAACCAACCATGATATCTAAAAAAACCTGTAAGATCTTCAATTCAATTTTTACATTTTGAAGTCATGCTATGTATATTATCAACTTGTGATTTATCTTTAAAGGATGAGTATAACATATCACAATGGTCTCCTTATCCTGATATAAGAAATTAAGAAAAAGTAGAATGCATCTTTCTTCATTCTGATAATATCTATAGCAAAGTATTTCATATATCTATGAACCAGGAGCCTGGCAGTTAATTAAGCTGAGAAAGACTTAAAAAGCCCTCTGTACTTTTAAAAAATAGTTATTGGAAAAGTATTCCCAGCTGCACCTTAGCTGCCAGGTTTTATTCATAATAGTGGATGGACAAGCTTTATTAATGTCAATATATCTACCTTTATACATTAATTAAGGGAAATTTAGTAATGACTGTATGTAGAATTAATGCTATAATATATCAAGGTCATCGACATAGGAGGGTTATTAATGGATAAGAGGTCGAAAATTGCAGTATTCGGTACAGCAATTGTTATTATAATTATAGCAGTAGCATTAACTATTACAATTATTGAAAGGTTATCACCTAGTGACCAGGTTATGGATTTAACAGATTATTATCCTGTTGGGGATAATGAAGCTTTAATAATAATGCAGGATCATAAATATGGGAAGAAGGGGCTACTTATTGACGGACAGGTATACATAGACTATGAAACCGTTATAAGAGAGTTTAATCATAGATTTTATTGGGATTATAATGAAAATATTTTGACATATACCACTCCAGATGAGATATTACAAACAGAGGCAGGAAGCACTAGCTATTCTTTCACTAAAAGTATGATAAAGACCACTGAGACTGGGAATTATCCTATTGCTAAAGTGTTTGCAGACCAAGTATATATTTCAATTGATTTTGTATCTAAATATTCTGATATGACATATAAATTCTATTCAAATCCTAATCGTGTGGTTATAGATTATAAGTGGGGAGATTACCTCTTTACTGAAGTAGAAAAAGCCACTCAGCTAAGACAGGATGCTAGCATTAAAAGTCCTATTCTTAGGGAGCTACCAGTTGATACAAAGCTAATGTATGTAGGTATGGAGGAGGCTCCCAAAAAAGGCTTTACAATGTTAATGACTGAAGATGGTATAATGGGTTATGTTAGGAATAAGCATATAAAAGAATCATTTTATGAAACTGTGGATAGTGATTATCTTCCGCCTAAATATACTGCTCAGACCAGATCAGGCAAAATTAATCTTGTATTTCATCAGGTGTTTAATACGGATGCTGTTAATAACCTTGAAGCCCTGATTAAACCAACTAAATCCCTTGATGTTGTGGTTCCTACATGGTTTTCTATAATTGACAATCAAGGAGCTATTTCCTCCTTAGCTAGCGAAGCATATGTAGAAAAGGCTAACAGTCTAGGTCTTGAGGTCTGGGGACTTGTTGATGATTTTAATACAGAGGTTAGTATGAATGAGCTTTTATCCCATACATCAAGAAGGGAAACTCTTTCTAATAATTTGGTTGAGGCTGCATTAAAGTACAAACTTAATGGTATTAATATTGACTTTGAAAAAATACCTTCAGAAGCAGGAGATCACTATATACAATTTTTAAGGGAGCTATCTGTCAAATGTCGCAATAATGGAATAGTTCTATCTGTTGATAATTATGTACCATCATCATATACAGCTCATTACAATAGAGAGGAACAAGGAATTATTGTTGATTATGTAATAATTATGGCCTATGACGAGTACTATGCAGGATCTGAAGTAGCAGGACCGGTAGCTTCAATAGGTTTTACAAAGGATGCTGTAAGAAATACCTTAGATATAGTTCCTAAGGAAAAAACAATAATAGCAATACCATTTTATACAAGGCTCTGGAAGGAATCTAGTGATGGTACTGTTTCATCTGAAAGCTTTTCTATGACACCTGCTACTAATATATTAGCAGATAACGGGGTTGAGCCTGAATGGGAGGATACCTATGGTTACTATTACGGTGAATATGAGAAGGACGGAGCTTTATATAGAATGTGGCTGGAGGAGGATACTTCCATAGAGGAGAAGCTCAAGGTTATATATGAGGCTGATGTGGCTGGAATTGCAGCCTGGAAGCTTGGTTTAGAGAAAGATAGCATATGGAATATAGTAACAAGATATTTTGAGTAAGCTTAGTTTCTCTGCCATAAAGAATAGATTTTCATAATTTCACATATGATTAAAGGAATAATGTGTTAGTCAGAGAGAGATTATGAAGAAGTATTTTAATGTAATATTTTTGATCTTAGTATACTTGGCATGGCTTTTAAGTTCTAAGCAATCTGTAAGGGCTATGAAAAATTTATTTAACTCTATGGGTAGTGAAGTCTCACAAGAAAAACTTCTAATTGTAGTGGATCCAGGTCATGGAGGTCGAGATCCTGGAAAAGTAGGGGTTAATGGAGACTTAGAAAAGGATATTAATCTATGTATCTCCCTGAAGTTGAAGACAGTATTAGAGGACAATGGATTTAAGGTTATAATGACTAGGGAAGAAGATATTGGATTGTATGAAGAAACCGATTCTAATAAAAAAAGAACCGATCTAAATAATCGTATCCACTTGATTAATGAAAGTAATCCTGTGATAGCTATTAGTATACATCAAAATAGCTTTACTGAGGAGTATGTAAAAGGGGCTCAGGTATTTTATCATCAGGAATCTCCTGAAGGAAGGCGGCTGGCTGAAATACTACAAGGAAAGATCAAGGAAACCTTAGGAGACGATAATCATAGGAAAGCTAAATCTAACACTAGCTATTACATGCTTAAAAAAACAGAGTGTCCTTTGGTTATAGTGGAATGTGGATACTTATCTAATTATAATGAATCCTCTCTTCTTGTTAATGAGGAATACCAAGAAAAACTAGCTCAGGGAATTTATCTAGGTATAATTGAGTTTCTTGATAAATGATGGTATAATCCCAATTAGGCATTAAGAGTATAATTAAAGAGCAGATTGAGGAATTGGGATTTGCAGACGGTGATAAAGGGCATGCATATATTATGAAAACAAAAATAATTAAAGTGGATATAGATAATTTTCAAACTAAAGAGTTGGAGGAGGCAGCAAGAGTCTTACGAAATGGAGGACTAGTTGCATTTCCTACTGAGACAGTATATGGTTTGGGAGCCAATGGGCTTGATAAGGAAGCATCTAGAAAAATATATGCTGCAAAGGGCAGGCCATCTGATAATCCACTTATAGTTCACATTGCTCACAAGAATGACATGGAGGTCTTAGCAAAAGAAGTACCAGAGGAGGCATATAAGCTTGCAGATAGCTTTTGGCCAGGTCCTTTAACTATTATATTAAAGAAAAAGGATACTGTTCCCTACGAAACTACTGGAGGACTTGATACGGTGGCAATTAGGTTACCTGCTAATGTGATAGCCAGGGAGCTAATTAATCAATCTAAGGTATTTGTTGCGGCACCCAGTGCCAATCTATCAGGTAAACCAAGTCCAACTAAGGCTAACCATGTTATTAATGATTTAAATGGAAGAATCGACATGATAATCGACGGAGGCAGTGCTACTTTAGGATTAGAATCAACTATTGTAGATCTATCTGAAGGAACGCCAATGATCCTTAGACCAGGTTTTATAACAAAAGATATGCTAGAGAATGTTATTGGACCTGTTCAATATGATCCCGCAATAATTGGAACAACTATAGACCCTAATATCCGACCTAAAGCACCTGGTATGAAGTATCGCCACTATGCTCCTGAAGGTAGCCTTACAATATATTCGGGGGAACTAGACAAGGTAATTACTACAATTAATAAAATGGCTAGAGAGAAATTGGACAAGGGCTATAGTGTTGGAATTATAGCTACTGAGGAAACAAAGGATTTATATCAATATGGTATAATTAAATCAATAGGAACAAGAAATGATGAAGCTTCAATTGCAGCAGGACTTTATGAAATATTACGTGAGTTTGATACGCTTCATACTGAATATATTTACACTGAGAGCTACTCAGATAACCGCTATGGACAAGCTATTATGAACAGGTTACTTAAGGCTGCTGGATATCAGATTGTTAATGTGTAATAAAAAGTTTTGCAGGCTAGTGTGAAGGGAGTTCACACTGAAGAAAGGCATGGTTATTAAAATGGGGAAATATACTAAACTAATCTTTGTTTGTACGGGGAATACTTGTAGAAGTCCTATCGCCGAGGCTATATACACGAGCTTGGATGAAGTAGGGGACATTAAGGTGTTGTCTAGGGGCTTAGTTGTACTTTTTAACGAACCAATTAATCCAAAGGCAGAAACGGTTTTAGATATGCATGAGCTGGCCCTTAAGAATCATATGTCTAAAGGCTTAAAGTCTTCCGACATTGATGAAGCTACATTAATTCTTACCATGACAGAGAATCAAAAAAAGAAAGTAATTGAGGACTTTCCTGAGGCTAAGGAAGTGTATACTATCAAAGAGTATACAGGTGAAATAGGTGATGTTGTTGATCCTTATGGTGGAACTTTGGTGGATTATGATGAATGTTATACTGACCTTGCCCGTTTGGTAAAGAAAGCCTTTTATAAAGTAAATTCTGACAATAGATAAAAATATATGACTTGAAAGGAAGGGTTATTAATATGATAGCAATTGGTAATGACCATACAGGATATGAGCTTAAGAAAGTGATTACAGATTATTTCGATGAAAAAGGGATTGAATATAAAGATTTTGGTTCTGCTAAGGTTGATGCAAGTGATTACCCCGATTTTGCCAAAGCAGTTGGTAGATCGATACAGAATAAAGAATGTGATAAGGGTATTATTATCTGTGGAACAGGTATAGGTATATCTATAGCTGCTAATAAAATGAAGGGAATCCGTGCCGCACTTTGCCATGATTGTTTTAGTGCCGAAGCAACTAGACTTCATAATGATGCTAATGTTTTAGCTATGGGAGCAAGGGTTGTTGGTCCGGGACTGGCATTAAAAATTGTTGAAACATTTTTGGGCACAGATTTTTCCGGTGCTGAGAGACATATGAAAAGAATAAGTATGCTGGAAGAAGATTGATTTGAATAAACCTCTGATTTTGGGTGAAGCTATTATATACATAGTAAATCTCAATTTGTGGAGGTGACTCTTTTGGAAACTATAAAGGGTATATTTTCTCCAAAACGGATACAGATAACTTTATATTTGGCAATGGTACTTTGGATTGCAGTAATAACACAGGTGGCTATAAATCATCTATTCTTAAAGGATTTCCAGATTACAGAGGCCTTTATAAAAACCGAGATGGAGGAGATGGAAAGTAGCTTAGAAATTATCGCAGAAAGTCAATCGGAGTTTTTAAGTGAAACAGATAAGAAAGATATAATATTAAAAATTGCTAATGCTATAAATTTGAATGTAGACAGTGATGTAAGAGTAATTAAAGAAGGTTCATATAGTGAATATTCATATACCAAAGAGGCCAAAAGAGCTAACACTGAAATTAAAGTGATTAGTCTAGAAGAAGAAACAAAAGGCATAGCCCAAATGAGGCATTATATTATTATCAGGATTAATGTTCTTAAAGGCATTAAAAGTATTGAGAAGCTTAAGAATGATATTAATAAAACCTTAATGGATCTTGGTGTATCAAACAAACAGATTACCATGGAATTTGCAGGAGCCTACAATGGCTTGATATCAAAGGATGATAAAAAGTCTATTGTAAGGGACCTAGTTAAGGACCTACATGGAGAAATAATATTGGAATATGAAGAAGATGAATTGTTTACTGTCTATGCATATACTGGGTTAATTAACGATTACATTATGTCACTAGATAGTAAGGTCAATATTCAAATAGCTGTGACTTATGATGAAGAGCTTAATAAAACTAAGATTTCTTTGGCTACCCCAATATTGTCCCAGGCTTATTAAAGATTAATAAAACCAGGCTATTTCAAAGAGTTGAAAAGCCTGGTTTTTAAGTGTTTAATAATAAGGTCTTCTATTGCGACGACGCCTTCTCCTATTGAGAAATTCATTTAATAAAATAATAGTTATAATATCACGACGATTATCCCGGCGGCGACGTCTCCCTATCATATATGATGCCTCTAACTCTGGTTCATCATCAAGTGGATTAGTTCTTTCATAGATCCGATCTACAATTCGTTCTACGGAAACTTTATCTGGATTTTCATCAAACATAAAGCTTCCCTCATAGTCTAGTTTATCACATTCTTCGTTGATAAAAGGCTCTAGTGATCTTACAGTGCTAGGATATAGTCTCTTAATATTTACTATATCCATATCCAGATCATAGTAATCATGTTGATATGAAGCCATAGTATTACTTCTACTAGGCATAGGATAAGTAGAGTTGTTCGCTACATATATTCTGTTAGGTCTGTTATATGGAATACTTTGAAGATAGGGCCGATTGAAACTTGGAGTGTTCTGTATGGGAATTCTATAATTATTTACACTTTTGTATTCATTAGTCATGCTTGGTGCTTTATAATTGATCTTGTCATTAAGAGTGGATTTCCTTAATATATTTTTATCTTCATTATTGTAGACATCAGAGTTGGACATAATATTACCCCGTTACTTTTTATAACATGGTATGCACTATGAAATAAATTGTGAGATTAACTAAAGTGAGTCTTAAGATAAAATTTATAATTATATTATTGTTTAAATGAGGGAAAGACAGTAAAATAAGGAATGGGTAGGAATTGCAATGAAAAATTTACATTATTTTGCTTTATCTTGAACTAAAATATGATATAGTTAAAAGGTAATGAAGAATGCAAGCTTGCTTGCGATTATGGTAGAGTGCCAAGATTATGAAGAACTTTTTTTCATGATATAGTGAAATAGTGTAAGAAATGGAGCTTTAGTGACAAGTGTGAACTTGCTCCAAATTGAAGAAAGGCATGGATGAATAGTGTGTTAAAGAATATATATAGAATTATTATTTTAATAGGAATATTTATTGCCTCTATTTATTATTTTAGCAAGGATATTAAGGAAGTTGTATTCGACTTTAATAACACTACTATTATGGAGGATGCAACTTTTCCCCTTGTAACACTGATTGTAGGGGAAGATGAGATTAATCTGCTACACGGATATAGTAGTAACCTTAATGCTAATAAACTAAGGGAATCAGTTACTCCTATTGGCACAGATCAAGGATTTGAGATTAAGGTTAGGCAGATGGATTATGATATTAGGAAGATGAATTATGAGATTCGAGAGTTCCATGGTAATGAACTTATAGAGTCCAGTTCTGTAAGTGTATTTGATGAACAGGAAGATTCAAAGATTGCTAAAGTTAAGTTCAGGGAAGAACTGACACCTGGGAAAGAATACGCGGTTAAAATCACCTTGATATCTAGTAAGAGCCAGAAGATGTATTATTATACTCGAATAAAATTATATTCTGATGCCCATCTACATGATCAGATTACCTTTGTTATGGATTTTCATAATGCTATTAAAAATAAGGATGAAGCTGAGAATATTAGAAAATACTTAGAATATGATTCAAAGGCTGATAATACAACCTTGGCATATGTTAATATTCATTCGGATTTTGAGCAAATTACCTGGGGGAATCTTAATCCAAAGATTGTAACTGATGTTGTTCCAACCATTGTTGAAATATATTCAGATATTGCCCTTATTCGACTAGACTATTTTATTAGTGCTGAAATTGAAGGTAATATTGAGTATTATAGAGTTATGGAGTTTTATCGTTGTAGATACAGTACAAACCGTATGTATCTGCTAAACTATGAAAGAACCATGGAAAGTTTATTTGATGTGAATCTAGCCAGTGTTAGTAAGAGTGAACTGAAATTGGGAATATCTAGTGACTATGAGGTACCTACTCTTGCTAGTGCAGATCAAACCAAATTAGCTTTTGTCCGTAGCGAGGAGCTTTGGCTTTACCATTTAGATAAAAATGAAATAATAAAAGTATTCTCCTTCGTTCAAGAGGAATCAGATTTTATAAGAGATAGATATAATCAACATGATATCAGGATTCTTAATATGGATAATGAAGGGAATATGGACTTTGTAGTTTATGGATACATGAATAGAGGAAACTATGAAGGAAAAGTAGCTGTTATTTTGTATCATTATGTCCGAGCAGAGAACAGAATTGAAGAAATGGTGTATATCCCTGTTGATGAGCCTTACCAAACCTTAAAAGAGAATATAGGTAAGTTTGCTTATGTTAATTCTAAGGATGTATTTTATATTCATATGAACAATAGGATTTATTCCTATGATTTAATAACCCATAAGTTATCCGAGCTGGCAACCTCTGTATATAAGGATCAAGTTGTTGTATTTAAAGATATGGGTATTGTTGCTTGGCAGGGTAATTCTGACCCTAAATTATCAGAGACTATATTGATTATGGATATGGAATCTGGGGAGATCCAAATGATTGAAAGTCTTCCAGGGTATAGTATTTTGCTTATGGATAAGATCGATTCTAATATAATATATGGGTTTGTAAAAAAGGATAATATAATAACCCATGTAGATGGTAGGGTTCTTGCTCCTCTTAGTGTGGTAGAAATAGCATCCCTAGATAAAAAGGTACTAAAGCGTTATGAGGAAAGTGGCTACTACATTATAGATATAGAAGTTAAGGTGAATGTTGTTGAGCTATTTAGAGTACAAAAGGCAGATGGGAATGGGATAATTTCTTATACTCCTGTAGCAACGGATTATATTATGAATCAGATAAAAAGCGAGCAGCCTGTAACTCAAGTAACTACAAGAGTCACTGATAAGGCTCTTACAGAATTATATTTAGATTTACCCTCAGACTTTAATATGGAAGCAAAGCCTACAGAATTTTCTACAATAAATACAATAATATTTCAGGATCCTACGGTTAGACTATCAGGTATGGATGATGATATGATATACTATTATCCGTATATAATGGGTGATGTTGCTGGGTCCTATAAAGAAGCAAGTGATGCTATTGCTCTTGCCTATGATAATGCTGGTGTAGTTATTAACAACAAGATGCAGCTGGTCTGGGAGCGAGGAGTCAAAACCAACAGCTATACTCTAGATAGGTTTGATAATCTGAGCTGGGAAGTTACTACCAGCAAAACCATGGATAAATGTATGGAGCTTTTGCGAAATGATAAAATAAGTAGGGACTCTAACTCTGATTTTACTCCTATTAGATTAACCGGTATTAGTCTTGATGATGCATTATACTACGTTTATACAGGAAAGCCAGTTATCGCCATGACAAACAGGGAAGATGGTGTCCTTATATATGGATATAACACATTTAATATAATGATTATTAACCCTAAATCCGGGAAGGTTGAGAAGATGGGATTACAAGCTGCCAATGATTTATTTGAGCAGGCTGGGAATGTATTTATTTCATATTTAGATTAAAAGAAGAAATTAATAATGATGATAAGTGGATCTTTAAAGATACACTTTCAAATAAATATAATAGGAAATATTCTAACTACTGAGATATTTGATATATTAGTCAGTTATAAGGAAGATTGTTTTCTAGGAAAGGTATAAAGATTATGGATGAAAGAATTAAAAAATTAGCACATACTTTAGTAAATTACTCAATGAGAGTAAAACAAGGTGAAAATGTATATGTTCATTATACTGGAGCATCTACAGAAGGATTAGCTAGACAGGTAGTTAAAGAGGTATATAAGGCAGGAGGATTTCCTTTTGTACATTACACAAATCCAAGACTACAAAGAGAAGTATTACTTAACTGTACAGTAGAGCAGATGTCCCTTAAAGCTAAGGTTGATGCCAGTGAGATGGATAAGATGGATTGCTATATAGGAATACGTGGAAGTGAGAACGTATCAGAGATGTCAGATATACCAGCTGAGAAGATGAAAATATATGAAACCTACTATGCAACACCTGTTCATCATGATATTCGTGTTAAGAAGACTAAATGGGTTGTTCTTCGTTACCCTAATGCATCTATGGCACAGCTTGCTAACATGAGTGAGGAGGCTTTTGAAGACTTCTACTTTAATGTATGTAACCTAGACTACTCTAAGATGGGAACAGCCATGGAGGCCTTAAAGGAATTTATGGATCGCACAGACAAGGTTAGAATTGTTGGACCAGGAACAGACCTTAGTTTTTCTATCAAGGGTATTCCAGCTATTCCATGTGCAGGAGATTGTAATATTCCTGACGGTGAAGTATATACGGCTCCAGTTAAGGATTCTATTAATGGAACATTAACATATAATACACCAGCTGTCTATCAAGGCTTCACCTATGAGGACATTTCATTTACATTTAAAGATGGTAAGATTGTAGAAGCTAAGGCTAATGATAGTGAAAGAATTAATCATGTCCTTGATACTGATGAAGGAGCACGTTATATTGGTGAATTTGCTATTGGAGTAAATCCTTACATCTTAAAGCCTATGAAAGACACCCTCTTTGATGAGAAAATTATGGGATCCTTCCACTTCACACCTGGTAACTGCTATGATGAGGCTGCTAATGGTAACTCCTCAGCAATTCACTGGGATCTTGTATGTATTCAGACTCCTGAGTATGGTGGAGGAGAGATATATTTTGATGATGTCTTAATCCGTAAAGACGGTAGATTTGTTGTTAAAGAGTTAGAACCATTAAATCCAGAGAATCTTGTTTAAAGGAGTTGTGAGTTATGAAGCTGATGACAGCAGTGATACCATGTTATAATTCTGCAGCATATATGAATCGTGCCATAGAAACCCTACTTACAGGTGGTAACGATATGGAGATTATTATTGTTAATGATGGCTCCTCCGATGATACGCAAAAGATAGGTGAGTCATATCAAGAAAAATATCCAAAAATCGTTAGAATTGTTAGTCAGGAGAATGGGGGACATGGAGAAGCTGTTAATACTGGTCTAGCTAATGCCACAGGCCTATATTTTAAGGTGGTAGATAGTGATGATTGGGTGAATGAGCAAGCCCTTAAGGATGTACTAAGAAAGCTTAAGGAGTTAATTGCAGATGGTAGTAGTCCTGATCTTTTCTTAGCTAATTATGTTTATGAAAAGGTTGGAGCTAAGAGGAAGAAGGTTATTAATTACCACTGGGCTTTACCAAAGGATCAAGTGTTTACATGGAATGAAATTCTTCATTTTAGGCAGAGTCAGAATATTCTTATGCATTCCACAATATATCGTACAAAACTATTAAAGGATTGTGGAATAATCCTGCCAAAACACACCTTCTATGTGGATAACATTTTTGTTTATCAGCCACTACCCTTTGTAAAAACCATGTATTATATGGATGTTAATCTATATCGTTATTTTATCGGTAGAGATGATCAGTCGGTAAATGAGCAGGTTATGATAAGGAGAATTGATCAGCAGCTTAAGATCACAAAGATTATGATAGAATCCCATAGTTTACAGCAGATTAAGCCAAAGAAACTACAGAATTATATGATAAAATATCTATCAATGATGATGGCTGTTAGCTCTGTATTCCTGATTAAAGAGGGCTCAGATGAGAGTATTGCTAAAAAGGAAGAGTTGTGGGATTATCTTAAAGCCTATGATAGATGGCTTTACAAGAAGATACGTTCACAAATCCTTGGTCGCACACTAAATCTGCCAGGTAAATTTGGTCGAAGAATAGTTGAAGTGGGATATAATATATCTAGAAAAATCTACGGCTTCAACTAAGTGAAATATGTGTCATGTTACTTGGGAATGTAGAAACTAATTAATTAACGAAATTCATCGTATATGAGGCTTTTGACCGGGATTTTGAATATATATATATCTAAAACGGGGTATGTCGTTTATAGTAAAAAAAGTGGGTCAGTTCAACCTGAATGAACTGACCCACTTT
>DUNS01000228.1 GCA_012839235.1 Clostridiales bacterium | reverse complement strand
TGTTCCAATCATGCACATTTAGGAGAACTGATTGCTATGATTTGTATTATCGAAAGCGGACTTTAGTCCGATTAAGATTTACAAATCATAACAATCTGTACTACTAATCAGTGTGTGATGGAACATACACACCCCCTTAAATACTTCTGCGACAGCCTATTTTAAATTTATTATAGTTTATCTGGTTCTGGATATTCTGTGCCGAAGGTCTCTACTGTAACATTTTTCATGACCTGAGGTTCAAGTGGCATATCTGAATAATCTGTCTTGATTTCAGCGATTTTATTTACAATATCCATTCCCTCTGTTATCTTGCCAAAAGCTGCATAAGAGCCGTCTAAATGCGGGGAATCTTTATGCATTATAAAGAATTGTGAGCCTGCTGAATCTGGTCTTTGCGATCTTGCCATGGAGATAACTCCTGCGCTATGTTTGAGTTTATTGTCAAAGTTATTGTAGGTGAACTCACCCTTAATTGAATAACCTGGTCCACCGGTACCGTTTCCATCGGGATCACCGCCCTGAATCATAAATCCACGGATAACCCTATGGAATATCAATCCATTATAGAAACCTTTGTTAATCAATGAGATAAAGTTATTAACTGTATTTGGAGCTGTCTCAGGATATAACTCCAGTTTCATAATATCTCCGTTTTGCATTTCAATTGTAACGATAGGATTCATTTATTATCTATGTCCTTTCTAGTTAAATTATTTAAGTACATCCGTGTTGCTATCGGTGGTAAATATAACATACCCCAAAGTTTATTGTCAAGGTAGGATAATAAAATAATACAATATATCTTATTATTACCTGTAATTGAAATCAAAGAATAACTCGTTTCCCTTATAAGGTATAACTATTTCTACAAATCCCCTTGCATAGCTAGCTAGATCGTAAGGAAAATAGAATATGCAGATACTATCTTCTGTAATAAAATAATTTAGGTTATCTATGTTTTGGGCATCTTCTCTTACTACATTAGGTGCTTCTTCCCAATACTCCTCAGGGGCCTCATTATACATTCTTTGAAATTCATCAGTAATAATTTCTGCAAATTCTTCAGTATCTGCTGAAATAAGGTCACTGAGCTTCATCAATGTACCTTTTGTCAAATCGAACATTAAGGTCTTTCGTATAGGAAATCCATGAGCTCCACCTCCATATGTATATCCATCAATTAAAACACATAGGATACCGTTATTATTGTATTGTATAGAGAAGGATATGCCATATCCGTAAGGATTAAAGTATTCCTCATCCTTGTGAGCCTTAGCTTCCTCCACCATCCTATTGATTTCATCCATATATTTCTCCCTAACAGAATCAATTATCTGATTTATTGATTCATATGCGGGGTTGTCTCCATATAATATTAGATGCTGAATCGATACATACATAATTTCCCTGCCATCTTCTATATATGTATGTTCATATACTGGGGTATCAATAACTGGGACACTCCGCGAAAGGCTATTAAGCTCCTTTTGTCTTTCGGCTTCTTCCAGAAGAATTTTATTTATATCTTCTAGAGCAAGATCATAATACATACTATCCTCCTCGATTACCAGACCATATTTTTCAAGGGCGACCTCATATTCACCCTGCTCATAATAAGCCCTGCCGTCCAGGTAATTCTCTCTGGAGGTATTTATCTTGTCAATCCATAAAGCCGCATCATAGATAATCAAATCCAAACCCAGAATATCAAAGCCATCCAACTTTTTTAAATGATCCTGTGCCAAGCTATATTCCATATCCTCAGACATAAAATCCTCTTTGATCTGTTCGATAGTACTCATTATATCAGTTAGGATTTTATCTTCAAAGGACTTGCTCTGACCCTTGTATTTATTATATAGAGTTAAAGCTTTATCGTATTCACTATCATCAACATATGCCGTAATACTAGCTGTTTGCTTATCTCTATGTAGACGAAAGAAAAAAAGACCCACTACAGTTACCGCAACTATTATAAAAACAGTCACAACAGCTTTTACCTTCACAGTATTATTTTTTATCTTGCTTGTGGATGTTTGACAATGCGTACATATGATTTCTGACCCTTCAAGTTTTTTACCACAATTAGTACAGTACATAATATTAATCACCTTTCATTTATTTCTATATTCTAGGCGTTTGCGAAACGCCATAGCCCGCATAAATACGGGATATTTCCAAGAAAAATT
>DUNS01000227.1 GCA_012839235.1 Clostridiales bacterium | reverse complement strand
GAGAACACTTCCTACAGGACAATTTATCCCAGGAAGCTCTCTACTTCATAAACTTGATGCCAGGATAAAAATAATAAGCTTTATAATTCTTATAGCAGCAGTAATCGGTGCTTCCTCTATCTTAGGATATTCATTGGTCCTAGTTACTGTTTCTTCTATCATCCTGCTTTCACAATTGCCCATTTCCTATGCCCTTGGGTCAATCCGAAAAATATGGTTATTCTTTCTGGTGATTTTTATGATGAATGGTCTATTTAATAACAGCGGGGGGACTCTGGTTGCATGGTGGATTTTTCATATATCTATTGGAGGAATTAAGCAAGGATTTAGTGTGGTTATCAATGTAATACTTATTATTATACTAGGTAATTTATTGACACTAACTACATCACCGACACAGGTTACATCTGCCCTTGAAAGCTTGATAAAACCCTTAAAGCTAATAGGTATACCCACAGAGGATATAGCAATGATCATCAGTGTATCTATTCAATTTATCCCTACTTTAATGGAGGAATCAGAAACAATCAAGATGGCACAGATTACCAGAGGTGCTAGATTTGAAAGCAAGAAGCTGTCTGAGAGAGCAAGGAGCTATATTCCATTAATAATACCAATTTTTATTTCTGCTTTTAGAAGAGCAGATGAATTATCCCTTGCCATGGAGGCAAGAGGCTACCGTAATGCTAAAAACCGTACTAAGAAAAAGAAAAAACCAATTGAAGGTCAGGATTATATTGCCTTAACTATATGTGCATCAATCTGCATTGTACAATTTATATTACTTAGGTAATCTGGCTATAAGCCTTATTATATATATAACGACAAGGGAATTGGTTAACCAATTAATCTTGTACTTAACTTTAGGAGGATTCTTATGAAGAAAATATCTTATGTAAAACGTTCCATCATTACAGCGGTGTCCATAGCACTTTGTGTTGTTCTACCTATGGCCTTCCACTCTATCCCTAACGCTGGTAGTATATTCTCACCAATGCATATTCCTGTTCTTTTGTGTGGGCTTATCTGCGGCTGGCAATTTGGACTCCTTAGTGGCCTTGCAGGACCTTTACTTTCCAGTCTCATCACAGGAATGCCTCCCATGGCTTTCTTGCCTTCAATGATGATTGAATTAGCAGTATACGGACTTGTCTGTGGTCTGATGATGAACATTGTACATACTAAAAAAGTTTATGCTGATCTCTACATCAGCTTAGTGGTTTCTCTTATTGTTGGACGTGTTATTGCAGGAGTTGCAAGAGCTCTGATTTTCTCAGCTGGAAGCTATTCTATAGCTGCTTGGGCAACAAGCTACTTTGTAACAAGCTTCCCTGGGATAGTAATACAGCTAGTGATCATACCGACTATTGTATTTGCACTTATGAAAGCAAGATTGATACCAGAGCGGTATCCTGCTAAGGCCTAAGCAATGAGTAGTGTAGGGTTTGCAGCCTATCTTAAACAACAGGCTTTGCTCCATCCTAGTATGGAAGCACAAGATGTGATGAAGTTATGCTTTCAAGCAGCATTTGGAGCTGAGCATATTTTAACAGACAAGGATAAGGCGCTGGAATATTTGAAGGAAGAGTTCGGCCAAACATGCGCTGAGAATATTGATGTATTTGAACCAATCTCACATGAATACAGCAGGTGTAACATTGCTGCTTGGAAATACTTGAATCTACCAAGTAATTGGCTCTTTCAGATGTTTTATCATACAGCTTCAATAAAAAGGGATAAGCAAGAGGCCTTTTTCATAGAGTGTTTAGACATAGTTGCTCATTGTGTAAAAAGAGGCTTTTTACCTTTTAACATGGAAGAGTGGGAGAAATATATAGAGCAATATATGGCAGCTGGTATTCGTCCAGTTCACCATAGTGAATCATATCGTTTTAATGAGTCTCCTGCATATCGGATTGTAAAAACCGAGTATGTTAGCTTGCTAGTACTTTTACAATCCATAGCTTCTTTATCATATGTAAAGGAGCCAAAAATCATAGCAATCGATGGGAGAGCAGCTTCAGGAAAAACCACTATGGCATCCTTATTATCCCAGGTGTTATGTGGGGATGTTATACATATGGATGATTTTTTCCTGCCTATGGGGTTAAGGACTAAAGAAAGGTTATCCAGGAGCGGTGGAAATATCCACTATGAACGTTTTTATACTGAAGTTGTTACGAATATAAAAAATAAGGAAGGCTTTCTATATCGTACCTTCGATTGTGGAACAATGGATTATGGTAAGTCTAGAATAATAAAGAGTGATAAGTGGCGTATCGTAGAAGGATCGTATAGCTGTCACCCTAGTTTTGGTAACTATATGGACTATTTAGTTTTCTGTGATATTTCCTCAGTTGAGCAGATGAATAGAATTGTAAAAAGAAATGGCCAGGAAATGGCCCAGATCTTTGAAACACAGTGGTTTCCCATGGAAGAACAATACTTTGAAGCAGAAGATATCAAAAGTAAAGCAGATATAGTATACACGAATAAACAAATTCCATAGGAAAGTGGAATTTAGTTTTATTCCTATTTAACAGAAAAGAGGCTGTATGAGAATATTAGTGGTAAATGATGATGGAATAGAAGCAGAAGGAATACGCCAGCTAGCAAAGATGGCGAAAGAGTTGGGTGAAGTATGGGTTGTGGCACCAGATAATCAATGTAGTGCTATGTCACATAGAATAACGGTTCATGGTACAATTGATGTAAAAAAGGTAGACTACTGGATAGAGGGGGTTCATGCTTATAAAGTAAGTGGAACACCAGCAGATTGTGTCAAGATTGGCATCAAATATCTACTGGCTTCAAAGCCAGACATAGTCTTTTCTGGAATTAATTATGGATATAATGTTGGATTGGATATTCTGTATTCTGGTACTGTAGGGGCAGCAATGGAGGCTTTGCTTAATGGCATACCGGCCATAGCTTTTTCTAAAGAAATGAATGACAATTATGATGTTGCTGATGCACATTTACTTTCGGTTACTAAAATGCTATTAAGCCGTTCCATAGAAAAGAATGAAATATGGAATGTGAACATTCCTGGCTGTAATAAGTCTGAGTTTAAAGGGATTTTAGAAGATCGTATACCTGCACAAGAACAGCATTATCTTGATAATTATGAAAGTACAGAATTAGAAGATGGTAGCTTTCAACTAGAGGCACATGGAATTTTCAATAAGGATGCTGAGGAAGGGACAGATATGAGAGCAGTTCTGGACAACTATATATCAATAGGTAAAGTGAGAAATGCCATCCTAAGATAAAAAAAGATACGGATACTAGAGGACTATATAGATTATATATTGGTTTAGTTATACAGGGAATATTATTCTATTTATATGGAATAATATTCTTGATAAACAATAATCTTATGGAG
>DUNS01000026.1 GCA_012839235.1 Clostridiales bacterium | reverse complement strand
TTGTGGGGACAAAATAATTATTGGAGGATAATTTGATGGAAAGTAAGCTTCTGAAATTCTCCCTTTGTTGTGTGGCTGGAGCAATGATTGTGGCATCCAATCCTAAGACTGCATTAGCCTTTGAACAAGGTGTGGCTGGTTTTACTTATGATAAAATAAGTAATAGTTCTGAAAATGATTCTTCCTTAGTAACAAATCTTTCTTTAACTAAAGTACCTATACCGGGCTTTTCTAATATTGGTATTGCTAATGTAGATACTAATCTTATAATTCGCTCCGGTCCTAGTGAAAGTGAAAAGATGTTAGGTAAGCTGCCAAGGCATGGTCGTTGTAATATTTTAGAAGCTGATAGTGGAACAGGATGGACCAAGATTACTTCTGGAAAAGTTACAGGTTATGTTAAAACAGACTATTTAGTTACAGGTGAAAAAGCATCTATGCTTGCCCTTAAAGTTGGAGATTTTGTAGCTATTGCCAATACTGATGGAGTAAGAGTTAGAAAAGAACCTTCTGTTAATTCAGATATTTTAGACCAAATTGCCAAGGGTGAAGAACTTTTAGTATTAGAGGAACTTGTTCCTAACTACAATGAAGATAATAAAAAGTGGGTTAAGGTTAGTCTGGATAGTGATGAGAGTGAAGATGGTACTATAGCTTATGTGGCTAAAGAATACGTTGACTTATCCTATCAATTAAAGAAAGCCCAATCAATAGAAGAGTTACAATTTGGTACAGGAGTATCTTCCACAAGAGTTAAATTAATTAATAAAGCTAAGCAATACCTTGGTGACCGATATGTTTGGGGCGGTACTACACTTGGTAGAGGAGTAGATTGTTCAGGCTATACTCAACAGCTTTATAAATTATATGGTTATAGTATACCTAGAACCTCTAGAGATCAAGCCAATGGTGGTACTAAGATATCATCATCAAACCTTAAGCCAGGAGACTTGGTTTTCTATGGTAAAGGTGGTTATATAAACCATGTGGCAATATTTATTGGTAATGGTAAGATCATTCATGCAAGTAACCGTAGGGATGGTATTAAAATCTCCAATATGTACTATAGACAACCTGTAAAATATGTTAGATACATTAGGGATTGATGCTATCTACATAATATGCAGCCATATACAGATAATTTTTTAGGATAAATGTAAGGTGAATGAGAAAACATAGTTTTCTAGTTCTAAGCTGCGAACTGGAAGGTCGTATCAATATAATGATTATTAAGTGGTTGAAACCATAAGTGGGGTCAACCACTTTTTATATGTTAGGCAAGTGAACTCCATCTTGTTATCTGTAAGCAAGGTGAGTAATAAGAAGCTTACTTGTATTTATATAGATTTTCAATATCATTGACAGATAAAGGTTAGGCTTTTATAATATCAATTATGCATGTTTGCTTTATTAATTTGCATATCCCTTATTAAAATATTTTTCAAATTACTTGAGTTTCTAGAATATTGCCGATTAATATTTTATGATTTTATTTGATAGGAGTTTCATATGGATTATATAGTGATTATTGTAGGTATAGTTATTAGCCTTATAGTATGGAGTCTTATAAGCGAGAGAAAGCAGAAAGCTCGACTAAGGCAGGGAATAATTAATGAATGGGGACAGATACCTCAGGAGGAATATACCTCTGAAAAATTCGAATCCATCAAGGAGTTTTATAAGTCTAGACAAGATGACAGATATGATGTTGATGATATAACCTGGAACGACCTAGATATGGATGAGATCTATATGCTTATTAATAATACACAAAGTTCTTTAGGGGAGGAGTATTTATTCTCCTT
Organism: Clostridiales bacterium; assembly: GCA_012839235.1. Taxonomy (GTDB): domain Bacteria; phylum Bacillota; class Clostridia; order Lachnospirales; family Lachnospiraceae; genus Mobilitalea. The sequence continues at coordinate 18,212 of DUNS01000026.1, read as the reverse complement.
ACTTAAAAAACCCTCCTTTTCAGATGAAGAGCTTAAGGAAAGGGATCGTTTAATTCGCTTTTTCTTAGGTAATGAAGATAAGAGAATAGCTTTGCAATTATTATTAAGAAAGATGGGAAAGCTTACTCATATTTCAGTTTATAAATATATTAATCTTCTAGACAACCATAAGATAGAGAGCAATATTCCTCATTATTTTATGGCCTTTGGGCTAATTATATCTTTTGGATTATTATTTATTAATCCAGCTTTAGGTGCCGTTCTAATTCTTGTTTTCTTTGCCAATAATATATATCAATATTATCAGAAAAAGGCGGTTATTGAAAATTACCTAACGGTATTTGCTTATATTCTTAGACTTTTGCAGTGTTCTCAAGATATTGAAAAACTAGGACTTTCTGAAATTAAAGCATATACTGAAAATCTTAAAAATGATAGAGAAGCCTTTAAGAGTTTTAAAACCGGGTCAATAGTTCTGTCCTCTCAAAATCCTAATGGCAATCTAATTGATGCTATCCTAGATTATGGACGTATGCTCTTTCACATTGACCTTATAAAGTTTAATTCCATGTTAAGTATACTTAATAAAAATAGGGATGGACTTAACAGATTATTTACCAATATAGGCTTCTTAGATAGTATGATAGCAATAGCTTCATTTCGTAAGTATCTTGATTATTATTGTGAACCAGAATTAAGTAAGTCATCTAAGCCAATGATTAGTGTTGAGGATTTGTATCATCCTTTACTAGAAAATCCCATACCTAATTCCATAAGCCAGGATAGTTCCGCTCTTATTACTGGCTCTAATGCTTCAGGAAAGTCGACCTTTATAAAGACCTTAGCTATTAATGCAATACTAGCCCAGACTACTTATATATCTATAAGTAGGAGATATAAGGCAAGCTATTTTGCTATATTTTCCTCAATGGCATTAAGGGATAATATATTCAGTAATGAAAGCTATTATATTGTTGAAATAAAGTCACTTAAGAGAATACTTGATCATGCCAATGATGAAGTACCTTTACTTTGCTTTATTGATGAAGTTCTTAGGGGAACTAATACCCTAGAAAGAATAGCTGCTTCTTCAAGGATACTTTCTTCTCTTGCCAGTAAAAACACTTTGGTATTTGCAGCCACTCATGATATTGAGCTGACCCATATACTTGAGGAAAGCTATTCCAACTATCATTTCCAAGAGCATATATGTGATAATAAAATATTATTTGATTATAAATTACATTCTGGAAGGGCAGTATCTAGAAATGCTATTAAGCTTCTAGAATTATTAGGATATTCTAATGATATAATCAAGGATGCTGAACAAGCAGTAGATGAATTTCTTCAAGATGGAGAATGGAAGGTTATTCACAAGTAAAAGATTAAATATTACTGAGGCTTAGCGTGAAGAAAGAACATCTTCACACGCAAATTTGTGCCCTGCGTAATATGAAAATCAAAGATTTTCATATATAAAGTTTGCAGATTACTAGAAAGGTATGGTTATTAATATGAAAGTTACAATCTATACTGATGGGGCAGCCAGGGGCAATCCCGATGGACCCGGAGGATATGGAACAATTGTTGTATACATTGACTCTAAAGGAATTGAACATATAAGAGAATATAGTGGTGGTTATATAAAGACTACTAATAATCGTATGGAGCTGATGGCTGCCATTATAGGCCTTGAGGCCTTGACTAAGCCTTGTCAGGTAGCTCTATATTCTGATTCTCAGTACCTTGTTAAAGCATTCAATGATAAATGGATTGATGGTTGGATTAAGAAGGGATGGAAAAGGGGTAAGAATGAACCTGTTAAGAATATAGACCTATGGAAAAGGCTTTTAAAAGCCAAGGACCCCCATGAAGTGACCTTCCATTGGGTAAAAGGTCATAATGGCCATCCTATGAATGAAAGATGTGATGTCCTAGCAACAACTGCTGCCGATGGAGATGATCTACAAGAGGATGTAGTGGATTTGCAATAAAGTTTAGCGACAAGGAATACAAAAACATTATACGAGCAGCACTTGATTGATTATTCTAATTCTGGTGATTTTATGATATAATTAATACTTAAGTAATTGGGTACAGAACATCTTGGTATTATATACTTCTAATACAATTCTAAGAGTGCCCAATTTCCAGATTACCATACCAAAGAAAGGATACTATTATGGAAGAGCTTACCCCTCTTATGCGGCAATATATGACAATTAAAGAAAAACACAAGGATTGCATTTTATTTTATAGATTAGGTGACTTTTATGAGATGTTCTTTGAAGATGCTAAAATTTGTTCCAAGGAATTAGAGATTACCCTAACTGGTAAAAGTATTGGAAAAGACGAGAAGGCACCTATGTGTGGAGTGCCATACCATGCTGTTGACGGATACCTAAGTAAATTAATTGAGAGAGGCTACAGGGTTGCCATATGTGAGCAGGTTGAAGATGCTAAGGCGGCTAAAGGACTCGTTAAAAGAGAGGTAGTTCGCATAGTATCTCCTGGTACTAATCTTAATACTCAGGTTATGGACGAGACAAAAAACAATTATCTTATGTCCATAGTACATACTATTAATATTTTGGGTGTCTCCATAGTTGATGTTACAACAGGAGATTACTATGTTACAGAAGTTAATTCAGAAAGAAAGCTTCTTGATGAAATATATAAATGGTCCCCATCAGAGATCATATGCAATGATTCCTTTTTGGTATCTGGAACTGACATAGATGGATTAAGAAATTATCACAATGTTGTTATATCTCCCTTAGAGCCTTGGTATTACGATGATGAACTATGTATTAGGGCTTTAAAGGAGCATTTTAATGTTAGCACCCTTGATGGCTTGGGACTCAAGGATTATTCTATAGGAGTTATAGCTGCAGGAAGTATAATGCAGTTTCTTGTTGAAACCCAGAAAAGCTCCCTTTCCCATATAACTAAGCTAACACCATATACATATGATAAGTTTATGCTCTTGGATAGCTCTACCGTTCGTAACCTTGAGCTAACTGAGACTATTCGTGAGAAGCGCAAGAAAGGATCCCTTTTGTGGGTTTTGGATAAAACTAAAACTGCCATGGGCGCTAGACTTCTTAGAAACTATATAGAACAGCCTTTAATTGATTCTACTATGATTAGAGAAAGACTTGAAGCTGTACGTAATCTCAAGGATAATATGATAACTAGGGAGGAGATTAGAGAGTATCTAAACCCTATCTATGATTTAGAGCGTTTGATGAGTAAGATAAGCTATAAGAGTGCTAATCCTAGGGATTTAATTTCTCTAAATTCCTCATTATCAATGCTTCCCCATATTAAGTTTGTACTTAAGAGCTTTGAAGCTCCTATGTTAAAGGATATCCATGATGAGATTGACCCTCTTAAGGACCTTAATGAATTAATTAATAAGTCTATAGTGGAGGAGCCACCTATATTACTTAAAGAGGGTGGCATTATCAAAGAGGGATTTAATGAGGAAGTTGATCGCCTAAGAAAGGCTAAGACCGAAGGAAAAAACTGGTTGATGGATCTAGAAAGCAAGGAGAAGGAAGCAACCGGAATTAAAAATCTTAAGATAAAGTATAATCGAGTGTTTGGTTATTATTTGGAGGTTACTAATTCCTATAAGGATCTAGTTCCTGAATCCTGGACAAGAAAACAAACTTTAGCTAATGCTGAGCGTTACACAACACCTGAGCTTAAAGAGCTAGAGGATATAATTCTTGGAGCTGAGGACAAGCTATTTTCCTTAGAATACGATCTGTTTACAGAGGTAAGGGATTCAATTGCTTTAGAAATAAAGCGTATCCAGCAGTCAGCTAAAGCTATTGCAAAGCTTGATGTACTTTGCTCCCTAGCCTTAGTCGCTGAACAGAACAATTTTATTGAGCCTAATATTAATGAGGAACAATCTATAGCAATCAAAAACGGTAGACATCCAGTTGTTGAGAAGATGATGACCAATGACATGTTCGTTCCCAATGATACTGTACTTGATAATGATAATAATAGGGTATCAATCATTACAGGTCCTAATATGGCTGGTAAATCCACTTATATGAGACAAACAGCACTTATTGTTCTTATGGCTCAGATTGGAAGCTTTGTACCTGCTGACTGTGCTGACATTGGTATTGTTGACAGGATATTTACAAGGGTAGGAGCATCAGATGATTTAGCCAGTGGCCAAAGTACCTTTATGGTAGAAATGACTGAGGTTGCTAATATCCTTAGAAATGCTACAAAGGACAGTCTTCTTATTCTCGATGAGATTGGAAGGGGAACCAGTACCTTTGATGGATTAGCTATTGCTTGGGCTGTGGTAGAGCATATTAGTAATCCTAAGATTCTAGGTGCTAAAACATTATTTGCAACCCATTATCATGAGCTGACAGAGCTGGAAGGTCGTCTTGACGGTGTTAATAATTATTGCATTGCTGTTAAGGAGCAGGGGGATGACATTGTATTCCTTCGTAAGATAGTCAGTGGTGGAGCGGATAAGAGTTATGGTGTTCAGGTAGCAAAGCTAGCTGGAGTTCCTGCAGCTGTTATAAACCGAGCAAGAGATATTGCTGAGGAATTATCTAGTAATGATTTGGTTATGAAGTCCAAAAACCTTTCTACCGCAGTAGACAAATCAGCAGTTACATTTACAGAAGATAAACCATCATCTAAATCAAGGCAGAATAATTCTGACCTAGCTAGTTCTCAGCTTTCATTATTCTCCTTATCAAGTAACGATGATATTATATTGGAGTTAAGAGAATTGGATTTAACTAAGATGACACCTATCGATGCACTTAATAAATTATATCAATTGCAACTAAAGATTAATGAGCGAATTTAGGAGTGATGGAATGTCTTTCATTCAAGTATTAGATGAATCTACAATTAATAAGATAGCTGCCGGTGAAGTAGTTGAGAGACCTAGAGCTGTAGTTAAGGAGCTGGTAGAGAATGCTATGGATGCTGGAGCCACAGCCATAACTGTTGAGATTAAAGAGGGTGGCTTAAGTCTTATACGGATTACCGATAATGGTAATGGTATAGATAAGGAAGATATTCCTAATGCCTTTCTCCGCCATGCCACCAGTAAAATTCGTAGGGCAGAAGACTTAATAGAGGTTAGAAGCCTTGGCTTTAGAGGCGAGGCACTTTCTAGCATCGTTGCTGTAGCTCAGGTTGAATTGATTACCAAGACTGGAGCATCCCTTAACGGCTATCGTTATATTATCGAAGGGGGTACTGAAAAATCCTTAGAGGAAATAGGCTGTCCTGATGGTACTACAATAGTAGTGCGAAATCTTTTCTATAATACACCTGCTAGAAGGAAGTTTTTAAAGACCCCTGTTACAGAGGCTGGTTATATATCTGACCTTATGGAAAGACTTATGGTATCCCATCCTGACATTTCCTTTAAGTACATTGTCAATAACCAAGTTAAGCTACAATCCTCGGGAAATAACAACCCAAAGGATATACTTTATAATATCTATGGTAGGGATGTAGTAAAGGATCTCTTAGTTGTAGATAGTGAAAGCGAAGATATTAAGATTAAGGGGTATATTGGTAAGCCCATACTTAATCGTGGTAATAGAAATTTTGAAAATTATTTTATCAATGGTAGATACATTAAAAGCCCTATTCTCATCAGGGCTATTGAAGATGCTTATAAGCCCTATATGATGCAGCATAAGTATCCATTTACATCCTTATACTTTGAGATTAAGCCGTCTATGATTGATGTAAATGTTCATCCTCAAAAACTTGAGATAAGGTTTAAAAATGGAGATGAGATATACCAGCAGACCTTTGATGCTATAAAAAAAGCCTTAAGCGGTAAGGAAATGATTCCTACTGTTACCTTAGGGGCCAAGGAAAAGCCTGATAATACAATTCCAAAGGCTAATGCCCTTCCAGAGCCCTTTGAGGAGAATAGAAGAGCACAGATTGAAGATATTAAGGAGCAGACTAGTAAAGGAACTTTATTTAAGTTAAAAGAAAAAGTAGAGTATGTATTTGATAATGAGCCTAAGCCTATAGAGAAAACAGGTGCTTCTAATCTTAATGATTCTAGTCAGAATAATATTAATAATAATTCAATTAATATAGTTGATAAGCCGAAGCAGATTAACATGTTCTCTAATGAGATTATTTCAGATAAAACCATTACAGACAATACCCAATGTACAGATAATACTTCGGAAAACAATAAAAGTCACTTCCTATCGGAGGAAGCCTTTAAAAACCATAGAATTATTGGCCAGGTCTTTCAGACCTATTGGCTTGTAGAATTTGATAAGGACTTATTTATCATAGATCAGCATGCTGCCCATGAAAAGGTCCTATATGAAAGAATTATGGCAGGAATTAAGGATAAGGCTTATGCTTCGCAGATGCTTATGCCACCTATCGTTCTTACCTTAACCCTTTCGGAGCAGGATATCCTTAATAAATACAAGGAAGAATTTGAACGTATTGGTTATGAATTCGAACCCTTTGGTGGTAATGAAATTTCAGTTAGGGCTGTCCCTGCTAATCTTTATGGATTATCCGAGGAGATGATACTAAAGGAATTCATAGATGAATTCACCACTAGCTTTAGTAATAATACCCTTAGATCTGGCTCAGTTATGGACAAGATTGCCTCCCTATCCTGTAAGGCTGCTGTTAAGGCTAACCATGTATTTTCATTGCAGGAGGCAAGTGCATTAATTAAGGAGCTTCTAACCTTAGAAGACCCCTATCATTGTCCCCATGGTCGCCCAGTAATTATATCCATGAGCAGATACGAGCTGGAGCGAAAATTCAAACGAATAATTTAAATACTATTGACTAAGGTCTTCGAGTTGTTGCGTAGCTCCACTATTGATTTTATATAGAATTAATATAATGATTAGGGTATAAAAAGCCCTAATCATATACTAGATAGTAATATGTTACACAAGACCTATAATATTACTTAGAAAGGCTGGTGTTTATATGGATAAGAAACCTTTAATAGTTCTTACAGGTCCAACAGCTGTAGGTAAGACCTCACTTTCAATTAAGCTAGCTAAGGCTGTAAATGGTGAGATTATTTCTGCTGATTCCATGCAGGTATATCGATATATGGATATAGGTACTGCTAAGATTAAGGCAGAAGAGATGGATGGTATCCCCCATTATCTAATAGACGAATATGACCCTGATGAAGAATTTAATGTATTTGAATTCAAGAAACAGGCTAAAAAATATATTGATGACGTTCATAGTAAAGGTAAGGTACCTATTCTTGTAGGTGGTACTGGCTTTTATATACAGGCAATTCTATATGATATTGACTTTACTGAGAATGATACAGATTATGAGTATCGTAGTGAGTTAGAAGAAATGGCCAGGAATTATGGTGGCCAATATCTCCATGACAAGTTAGCAGAAATAGATCCTGAAAGTGCCAAGGCAATACATCCTAATAACAAAAAGAAGGTTATAAGAGCCTTAGAATATTACTTTTTATCTGGTGAGAAAATATCAGATCATAATAAATCCCAGAAGGATAAGGAATCACCATATAATTATTGCTATTTTGTTCTTAACAAGGATAGGGCCAAGCTATATAATGATATTAATAAAAGAGTTGATATCATGCTAGAAGAAGGACTAGTTGAAGAAGTTAAACATCTATCCCATATGGGGTATAGTTCTGACCTAGTGTCTATGAAAGGTCTTGGATACAAGGAGATACTTGAATATCTGGCTGGTAAAAGCACCTTAGATGAAGCTATTAATATATTAAAAAAAGAAACAAGGCATTATGCCAAGAGACAGATTACATGGTTTAGAAGAGAAAAGGATGTGATCTGGATTAATAAGGATCATCTAAATGATGAAGAAATTCTTGGCTTTATGTTAAAAAATATTAAAGAAAAGTGTCTGTCATAGGAGGAAGTTGTGATTACAGAAGAGATTTACAAAAAATATGGTGAGATGGGAATAGACAAGAAGGTTCTTGATTTCTCAATGGCTACAGAAATGAATTTGAAGGATCGTTTTGCAGAGATAGATCAAATTGCTGAATATAATCAGTTGAAAATTATTAAGGCTATGCAGGACAATAGATTAAGTGATATCCATTTTGCAGCTACCACAGGCTATGGATATAATGATATCGGCAGAGATACCTTAGAGCAGGTATATGCCGATGTTTTTAATGCTGAGGATGCTTTAGTAAGACCTCAGCTTATGAGTGGAACCCATGCCCTAGCAGTTGCCTTAGCTGGAAATCTAAGACCAGGAGATGAAATTCTATCTCCTGTTGGAAAACCATATGATACCCTTGAAGGAGTTATAGGAATAACACCTTCTAATGGATCTCTTGCAGAATATGGTGTTACCTATAAACAGGTTGATTTACTTCCCGGTGGAGAATTTGATTGGGAGGGGATTAGAAATGCAATCAATCCCAAAACCAAGCTAGCAACTATTCAAAGGTCAAAGGGATATGACTCCCGTCCAACCCTATCTGTTAAGAGCATAGGTGAGTTAATTAAGTTTATAAAGGGTATTCGCCCCGATATAATCTGTATGGTAGATAACTGTTATGGTGAATTTGTTGAAACCATAGAACCCACTGATGTTGGGGCTGATTTATGCGTAGGCTCCTTAATTAAAAACCCAGGTGGAGGCCTTGCTCCCACAGGTGGATATATTGTAGGTCGTTCAAAGTATGTGGAAAATGCATCATATAGACTATCTGCTCCTGGTCTTGGTAAGGAGGTCGGAGCTACCTTAGGACTTAATGCACCACTTTTCCAAGGATTTTTTATGGCACCAACTGTTGTAGCATCAGCAGTTAAAAGTGCTGTTTTTGCTGCTAATCTATACGAAAGACTTGGCTATGATGTATTGCCTAAGGGTAATGATGATAGATATGATATTATTCAAGCTATTACCCTTAACTCCCCAGAAGCAGTTATAGCATTCTGTCAAGGTATACAAGCAGCTGCTCCAGTTGATAGCTATGTTACACCTGAGCCCTGGCCTATGCCTGGCTATACCTGTGATGTAATTATGGCTGCAGGCGCATTTGTTCAAGGCTCTTCCATAGAGCTTTCAGCTGATGCCCCTATTAAGCCTCCCTATACTGTATTTTTCCAAGGAGGCTTAACATGGTACCATGGAAAGTTTGGAATATTGATGACACTACAGAAAATGTATGAGAAGGGCTTAACTGACTTAGACCAGTGATATTTTCTCCATGTCATATTAAGGTACAAAATAGAATTAAGCGTATACAAAATTAGGTATTTATGATAATATGAAGAAGAGGATTTGCAAGCTTCCTGGGAATTCCAAGGGAAGTACCGAGATCATAAACATGTTTTTTCTTTATGATACAATCATATTAATGAGATATACGGGGAGGTGTTCTTTTGGCTAGAACTTATGGTAAAAACAACTGGGCTTTATTTTTATTAATTTTATCAGGTCTTGTTGTTGGTAGTTTTTTAGGACATCTTGTTAAAGATATTGCAGCCCTATCCTGGCTAAACTACGGTATTAATTTTGCAATAGGAGATACAAATACCGGAGACATAATAGCTATAGATCTTGGTGTTATCGTTGTTCAATTTGGTATCAGAATTAAGATAACTATTGCAAGTGTTATAGGTGCAATAGCAGCTATCATAATATATAAAAAAATCTAATCTTCATCATGATCCAACTGATTTCTTGGAGAGAGAGCCACAAGAGGAATACTTGTCAACAGGTGAATTAAAGATGAGTTCACAGGCATGTATTCCCTTGTTCGAATGAAGGAGGATAGTGTGAAAGATAAATCTTTCACACAGAAGAACTGCGAAGCTAGCACAATGGTGCTCGCTCCTTGTTCTTCCAGGCTTTTCTTAGATGCCCTATTAGGGCATCATGTAGGCTTGGCGGGAAAGATAAATCTTTCACACTAACTATGATGAAAGGTATGGTATTTAATGAAACAAAGCTATCTAACAGTTAAGGACCTTCCTGTGTCCGAACAACCTTATGAAAAATGTGAGAAGTACGGTGCTAGTGTTTTATCAGATGCTGAACTTCTAGCAGTTATCATAAGAACAGGAACTAAAGAACTTAGAGCCAATGAGCTTGCTATGAATATTCTTAATTATTCTAGTACAAACCCAGGGCTTAAAGGACTAAACTACCTGTCTCTTAATGAATTGACAAAGATTAAGGGGATAGGGAGAGTTAAGGCAATTCAGCTTCTATGCCTAACTGAGATTACTAAAAGAATGGCTAAAGAGATTCATAAGGAAGGTCTAAAGCTGGTGACGCCTCAAAGTGTGGCTAGTTATTACATGCAAGATATGCGGCATTTGACAAGAGAGCAGGTCATGCTTCTAATGCTTGATTCTAAGAACAAGTTAATTAAGGATATGATTATATCCACAGGTACTGTCAATACCTCTCTGATGCCTATTAGGGAAGTCTTAATTCAGGCAATAAAGTTTGAAGCAGTTAATATTATCTTGCTTCATAATCATCCCAGTGGAGACCCTTCACCAAGTACTGAAGATATCCATGTAACAAGAAGATTGACAGAAGCTGGTAATTTAGTCGGGATTGCACTTATGGATCATATAATTATTGGTGATAATAAATATATTAGCTTAAAGGAAAAAGGCTATTTTTAACATGATATATGACTACAATGGGTTACAAATAATAGTTATCCCTTTTATATAACGTGAACATATAGATTTGGATTCATGAGTATTAGACATGAAGAAAGGTATGGTTATAAAGTATGGCTCAAAAAATTTTTGGAATAGATATGGGAACAAGCACCATAAAAATATATCAAAAAGGTCATGGAATAGTATTGGATGAACACAATGTTATCGCTATTGCCAATAGGAAGAATGTAATTGCAATAGGAGAAGAAGCATATGAAATGTATGAGAAAGCTCCAGACAGTATTGCTGTCACATATCCTGTTCGTAACGGGGTTATTGCAGATGTTGCCAATATGCTAACCCTTCTTAATCATCTTATGGTTAAAATTTCTAAAGGTAAACGACTTGGTCTTGCTGATTACATTGTGGCTGTTCCAACTGATATTACTGAAGTAGAGAGAAGATCCTTTTATGAAATGATTGTTAACTCTAATCTTAAAGTAGGTAAAATTAAAATAGTAGAAAAGCCTATCGCAGATGCTGTTGGTGTAGGACTTGATGTAATGACGGCTAGGGGTGTTATGGTTGTTAATATAGGTGCTGACACAACAGAGATTTCCATACTTTCTCTTGGTGGGATTGTTCTTAGTAAGCTAGTTCCCATTGGTGGTAACAAGCTAGACGAAGCCATTAAGAGCCTTGTAAAAAGAAGACACAACCTTTTTATCGGAGATAAAACTGCAGAGAGTATTAAAAGAAAATTAGCCTCTGCCATACCCCAAGTAAAGGGCTCTCTTAACGTATACGGAAGGAACATGGTCACTGGGTTACCCTCAGAGATGGAGGTCACTTCTGACACTGTTTACGAAGCAATTTCCGAGGATCTATATAACATTATCGATTCTATAAAGATAATACTTGAACGGACTCCACCTGAGATTTCCGCTGATATTATCGATAGTGGTATTTATATTACTGGAGGCTCTGCTAATATTTTCTCTCTTGATGAATTAATTCACAAGGAGACAGAGCTTAAGGTGAATATCTGTCCTGATCCAGCCAATACAATTGTTAATGGTATTGGTAGAATTATGGAAGATCCAAAATTAGCTGTATTAGCAGATTCACTAAAGTCAAGAACATTTGTTAATTAGTAACTGGAGGCATTCATGAAACGAAGGAAAAAACTCCATATTAAACCAAAACATATTCTAATTACTGGGATCGTTTTTTGTATTATCCTTATCGGAATATCATTTAGATATGAAGAACAGCTAGCTCCTGTAAGAGCCGCTGTAGGAACAGTATTTACCCCAATGCAAAAAGGCATTAATATCGTAGGAAGCTTCATCTCAGATAAAACAGATACCTTCAGGAATATTAATGACTTATTAGAGGAAAACGAAACCTTGAAGGAGCAGATTAATGTTTTGACATATGAAAACAAAATGCTATTACAAGACAAATACGAATTGGATGGTTTAAGAGACTTATATGAACTGGACAAAAAATATCTAGATTATCCAAAAGTAGCTGCCCGAGTTATTAGTAAGGATACAAGTAATTGGTATAGTGTTTTTACCATTGATAAGGGAACTAAAGATGGACTTATGAAGGATATGAACGTTCTAGCAGGCAATGGTTTGGTTGGAATTATTACTGAGGCAAACTATAATTATTCAGTTGTTCGCTCAATAATTGATGATAAAAGCTATGTTAGTGCTATGTTCTTAAAAACCTCTGACACTTGCATGATTCAAGGTGATCTTAAATTGATGGATTCTGGTAAGATTCGGGTTCAGCTTATTAGTAAGGATGCTGAAATTAGTGATGGTTATGAGATAGTAACGTCCCATATTAGTCCTAATTTTCTTCAAGGTATCTTAATTGGCTATGTTAGTGATATTGAACTAGATTCTAGTAATATGACTAAATCCGCATATCTAACCCCTGCCGTTGATTTTGAACACTTGGAGGAAGTCCTTATTATAACTGAAATCAAAGAACCTCCTCTTAAGGAAGCTCCAACAGAATAGTAAGAAGAGGTAATCTAATGAAACGAATTCTTATTTATTTAATAGAAATTATATTATGCTTTGTTATCCAATCATCTACCTTTCATTATTTCAGTCTAGGTGACATTATGCCTAACTTACTTCTGATTCTAGTTGTTTCTCATGCTTATATGAGCGGAAGGATGACTGGGCTTGGTATAGGATTTTTTTGTGGTTTATTAGTAGACCTTGTATATGGAGATCTTATTGGTTTAAATGCTTTGTTATTAATGGTAATTGGATATTTCATTGGTTATACTAATAAAATATATGCTAATGATGATTATACTTTTCCTGTCATATTTGTAGCAGTAAGTGACTTGGTTTATAACTTTTTTTACTATATCTTTGAATTTTTGCTTAGAGGAAGATTAGGCTTATCCTATTACCTAAGTAGGATTGTTCTTTCCGAAATTATTTATACTGTCCTTGTCTCAATATTTGTTTATAAATTACTACACATGATTAACAATAGACTTAATCGTAAGACTAATGAGGAGGAATAGGTTTGTTAGATGTAATACTTGATTATATAAAAAGAATAATAAAATCAAGACTTTTTCCTGTATCACTAATTTTTGTAGTCTTATTCTCTATACTAATCAATAGATTATTTCAATTACAGATAGTAGAAGGTCCAGCTATAGCCGAAGAAACTTTTCTAAGAGATACTAGAAATCGTGAAATCAAAAGTACAAGAGGTAATATATACGACAGAAATGGTAAAATACTGGCATCCAATGTGCTTTCCTATTCAGTTATGCTAGAGGATAGTTCAGCCATTACCTCCAATGATCAAAGAAATGCTATTATTCTTCACTTGATTAATATAATAGAAAAAAATGGTGGTACTCTAGATAACGAGTTTTATATTACACAGGATGAAAATGGCGAATTTGAATTCACAATAACTGGCTCTGCCTTAACTCGTTTTAAAGAGAATGCATATGCCTATGTTTTAGACAATAATAAATTAACCGAAGAACAAAGAGATGCTACAGCCGAAGAAGTCTATGACTTTCTTAAGAATGGTACTGGTAATAATTATACCCGTATGTTTGGCATCTCTGATGAATATTCCGTAGAGGAAGCTCTTAAGATTATGAGTGTTAGATACGCTCTTTTTTGCAATTATCCTAAGCATTTGCAGATAACAGTGGCTTCCAATGTTAATGAGGAAACAGTGGCTGAGGTATTAGAGGAAAGGGCTAACCTTCCAGGAGTTGAGATTAGCAAGCAAACCCAGAGATACTATCATGATAGTGTTTACTTTGCCCATATTTTAGGCTACACAGGACTTATTAATTCTGATGAATTAGAAGCTCATGATGATGGTAGCGGTTATTATAACTTTACTGATGTCATTGGAAAGTCTGGTTTAGAGAAGGAATTTGAAAGCTATCTTTCTGGTAAAAAGGGCAGTGAGATTGTAGCTGTTAACTCCGCTAATAAAGTAATAGATGTAATAGATCGTATTGATCCTGTGGCTGGTAATGATATATATCTAACAATTGATAGTGATTTACAAAGGGATACTTATCACCTTATGGAAAAAGAGATTGCCAGTATCCTAATAGATAAAATACGTCCAAATATGGATTATGGTACAAAGGGTGAAAGCTCCAGCAATATCTTAACACCAATATATGAGGTGTATTTTGCTTTAATCAATAACAATATTATTGATATTAACCGTCTTAATAATAGTGATTCTACTGATCTTGAAAAGAAGGTTTATAATAAATATAAGGATTTACTTTCTGATGTCTTTAGTCAGCTTGATGACCTGCTTAAGGAAGGCAATACTATTACTAATGACAAGGCCGGTGATATGGAAGAGTACCTGGACTACTTTTATGAAACCTTGAATAATCAAGGCTTATTAATAAAGGGGTTACCTAAGGATGATCCGATTTATAAGGATTATCAGAATAATAAAATAAGTCTTAGTAAGTTTATATATCACGGATTAGCTAACAACTGGATTGATATATCTAAACTTGAAGTTGGGGACGAATATCACAGTGTAGGTGAGCTTTACGATAAGCTTATTAAATACATGAAGAATATTTTACAGTCAGATAATAACTTCAACAAAAAGATATATAGAAGCTTAGTCTTTTCCTACAAATTATCAGGAACTGAAATATGTCTTTTATTATTCGACCAAGATGTGTTAGAATATAATGAGACCGATATTAATCGACTAAATAATGGGAGTATTTCATCTTATCAGTTTATGCTTAATAAACTTAAGTCTCTTGAGATAACTCCTGCTATGTTAGCCTTAGAACCATATAGTGGTTCCATAGTTGTGACTGATGTTAATAATGGTAATGTTCTGGCTATGGTAACCTATCCTAGCTATGATAATAATAAGATGGCTAATAAAGTCGATTCTGAGTATTTTAATATGCTTAGAAATAATAAGACTGCTCCATTTATCAATAGACCTGTGCAGCAAATCCTTGCTCCTGGTTCAATATATAAGATGATTTCAGGAGTTACAGCCTTAGAAGAGGGTGTTGTAACCCCATATGAGAAAATACGGGATCTTGGAGTATTTGATAAGATTTTACCTGCTGCCAAGTGTCATGTGCATCCTCGTTCCCACGGTTCAGTCAATATAGTAGATGCTATAAAGGTTTCCTGTAACTATTACTTTTATGAGACGGCATATCGTCTAAGCATAGATAGTACTGGGCAGTATAATGAACAACTAGGGCTTGCAAAAATCGCCAAGTATGCTTCAATGTTTGGTCTAGATGAGCCTTCAGGAGTAGAACTACCTGAATATTCTCCTATAATTTCTGATAAGGACCCAATTAGATCCTCAATAGGACAAGGAACTAATGGTTATACTGCAGCTCAGCTAGCTAAATATGTTTCTACAATAGCAACTAAAGGTGTATCCTATGATTTGACCTTGCTCCATAAAATTATCGATAAAGATGGACAAGTATTGCTTAATAATAGTCCAGAGCCTACTAAGGTCCTATCAGATATCAAACCATCTACCTGGGCAAGTATACAGGAAGGTATGTATTCTGTTGTCAATACAAGTGGTGGTTCTGTATACAACTCCGGTCTTTTTAAGGATTTAGGCTTTACAGTTGCCGGTAAGACAGGAACATCTCAGATTAGACTCACTGTTCCTAACAATGCTTTGTTTTTATCATATGCCCCATATGAGAATCCTGAAATTTCAATAATAACGATTATTCCTAATGGGCATACATCTCGTAATGCTGCCGAGCTAACTAGAGATGTTTATGATTTATATTACCACCCACAAAAGCGTGTTGAATTAGTAGAAAGTGATGTAACTTTGCCTGAAAACAATATTGATGCATTTACTGATTAAATAATGACAAGTTAATTGGCTTGCCAACTAAAGTGATTACCTGGAGGTCATAATGAATACAACTAATAATTCAGTAGTTATAAAGGGTAATAAATATGGTATCATTGTCGTATTGAATCCTGACGAAAAATTTGATAAATTGAAAGAAATCCTTGCTAGGAAGTTTAGAGAGTCTAGTGATTTCTTTAAAAATGCTAAGATGGCAATCACATTTGAAGGTCGAAAGTTGTCTAATGATGAAGAGAAGGAAATCTTAGATATAATTGCTAAAAATAGTGATATGCAAATTATCTGCGTTATAGACAATGATGAGGAAAGAGAAGAGAACTTTCGTAAAACCTTAGAAGAAAAACTTATGGAGGTTTCCAATAACACCGGACAGTTTTATAAAGGTATATTACGTTCAGGTGCATCCCTAGAATTTGAAACAAGTGTTGTGATTATCGGTGATGTTAATAATGGTGCCAGAGTAGTTTCTAAAGGTAATATCATTGTTCTAGGTTCTTTAAAGGGTACAGCTATTGCAGGGGTTACAGGTAATACCAATTCATTTGTTATTGCCTTAGACATGAGACCTACTCAGATACGAATAGCAGATACAATTGCTAGGTCTCCTGACAAGCCTGTTAAGGAGGAAAGTAAAGATGCTAAGATTGCATTTTTAGAAGATGGTAATATATATATTGAGCCGCTAACTAAAAGTGTCTTACAAGACATAAATATTTAAACATCATTAGTTATTCGGATACAAAAATATACAGGAGGTTAAGACCTCAGACTTGGGAGGAACTAAAAATGGGTGAAGTAATTGTTGTTACATCAGGAAAAGGTGGTGTTGGTAAGACAACAACAACCGCTAACGTTGGAACTGGCTTAGCTATGCTAGAAAAGAAAGTAGTACTTATTGATACAGATATCGGTCTTCGTAATTTGGATGTGGTTCTAGGACTTGAGAATAGGATTGTGTATAATCTGGTCGATGTTATTGAAGGAAACTGCAGAATTCGAAATGCCTTGATTAAGGATAAACGTTTTCCTAATCTTTATCTTTTGCCATCTGCTCAAACAAGAGATAAAACATCTGTAACACCTGAGCAAATGAAAAAACTAGCATTTGAACTAAAAGAAGAATTCGATTATGTAATTATGGATTGTCCTGCCGGAATTGAACAAGGTTTTCTTAATGCAATTGCTGGTGCTGACAGAGCTCTTGTAGTTACTACTCCTGAAGTCTCTGCAGTAAGAGATGCAGATCGTATCATTGGCTTATTAGAAGCTAATGAAATACATAATTCTCACTTAGTCGTAAATCGTCTACGTATGGACATGGTTAAGCGAGGAGATATGATGTCTAGCGAGGATGTTGAAGAAATTCTTGCCATAGACTTAATTGGCATTGTTCCTGATGATGAGAATATTGTTATTTCTACAAACCAGGGTGAACCATTGGTAGGCTCTGACTGCTTAGCTGGTCGTGCTTATATGAACATATGTAAAAGAATTGTTGGGGAGGAAGTTCCTTTTCTTGACTTAAATGAAAAGGATAATCTATTTACGAAACTATTTGGCAAGTTAAAAAAGAATTAGGGGGTGCACCATGGGATTACTAGATTATTTTAAAAAGAAGGGTTCAAGTAGTATTGCTAAGGATCGTCTGAAACTGGTATTAGTTTCTGATCGTGCTGGATGCTCACCAGAAATTCTGGAACAGATCAAGAACGATATTATAGCTGTAATATCAAAATATATTGAAATTGATACAGACGGTCTGGATATTAAGATTTCACAGACAGATTCTGAAAGCCATAATGGTTCTGTACCTGCACTATTTGCTAATATTCCAATCAAGGACATGAAGAATCAAGTAAAATAAGGACGTATACCTAATGTTTAATCTATTATCAATGATATTTAATTTTAAGAATTATGACTTAAAAAAATACAATTTTGCTATGCTTACTGTAGTTATTACCTTAATGTCAGTTGGAGCATATTTAATTAGACTTGTACAAGCCGAGGATGAGAATTTATTTCAGAAGCATTTGATGGGACTTGCCATGGGGTTAGTTATTGCAATAATTGTATCCTTAATTGATTATCATTTTATCTGCAAATTTTATATTATTTTAT